>NZ_JTHN01000011.1 GCF_001399685.1 Paenibacillus sp. A3 | reverse complement strand
CGTTCGTCCCGGGCGAGCGGCTGTACCGCACGGGGGACCTGGCGCGCTGGATGGAAGACGGGAACGTGGACTTCATCGGCCGGATCGACAACCAGGCGAAAATCCGTGGGTACCGGATTGAGATCGGCGAGGTCGAAACGCAGCTGCTGAAAGCGGAGGGCGTCAAGGAAGCGGTCGTCGTCATCCGGGAGGACGGCAACGGACAGAAGGCGCTGTGCGCGTACTTCACGGCGGACGAGGAACTGCAAGCAAGCGGGCTGCGAAGCGTGATGTCGCAGGAGCTGCCGGGGTATATGATTCCGTCGTACTTCGTGCAGCTGGAGCGGCTGCCGCTGACGCCGAACGGGAAGATCGACCGCAAGGCGCTGCCGGCGCCAGAAGGAGGCGCGAGCGGATCGGAATACACCGCGCCGCGTACGCCGCTGGAAGCAAAGCTGGTCCGTATATGGCAGGAAGTGCTGGGGGTTGCAACCGTTGGCGTGAAGGACAACTTCTTCGATCTCGGCGGACATTCCCTGCGCGCAACGACGCTGGTCAGCAAGGTGCACAAGGAGCTGAACGTCGATCTGCCGCTGCGGGACGTGTTCCGCTACGCTACGATTGAAGAGATGGCCCAAGCGATTGCCCGGATGGAGCAGCAGGAGCACGTATCCATTCCGCTGCTTGAAGAACGCGATTATTACATGTTGTCCTCCGTCCAAAGACGGCTCTTCATCCAGCACCAGATGGAAGGGGCGGAGCTGAGCTACAACATGTCGGGCATGATGGTGCTCTCGGGAGCGTTAGAGCGGAAACGGTTCGAAGAGGCGTTCCACGGGCTGATTGCGCGTCATGAAACGTTGCGCACCGGCTTTGAGATGGTGAACGGCGAACCGATGCAGCGGGTCTACCCGGAAGTGGATTTTGCGCTGGAGTATATGCAAGCGAGCGAAGAGGAAGCGGAAGAGATGGCCGGGCGTTTCGTCCGCGTCTTTGATCTGGAGCATCCTCCGCTGCTGCGGGTCGGTCTGATCGAAGTGACACGGGAACGCCATATTTTGATGTTCGATATCCATCACATCATTTCCGACGGCGTGTCCACAGGAATTTTAATTGAAGAGCTGCTCCGTTTATACAACGGAGAGGAACTGCCTCCTCTGCGCATTCAATATAAGGACTACGCCGCATGGCAGCAGTCCGAAGCACAGAGCACACGAATGAAGCGGCAAGAAGCCTATTGGTTGAACCTGTTGGATGGCGAGCTTCCTACGTTGGAGCTGCCGACCGATTTTGCCAGACCAGCCGTTCGCAGCTATGAGGGAGACGCGCTCGAATTCATTATTGACAAGCAAAGAAGCGAGGGGCTGCAGCGCATTGCGGACGATACCGGATCGACGATCTATATGGTGCTGCTGGCGGTTTACTCGATCTTGCTGCATAAGTACTCGGGACAGGAAGACATCATCATAGGCACGCCGATTTCAGGCAGAACCCACGCCGATATGGAACCGCTGATCGGAATGTTTGTCAATACGCTAGCCATCCGCAGTTATCCGGCCGGAGAAAAGCAGTTTGTGTCTTATCTGGAGGAAATGAAGGAAACGATGCTGGGAGCTTACGAAAACCAGGATTATCCGTTCGAGGAGCTGGTAGAAAAAGTAAGAGTGACTCGGGACTTAAGCCGTCATCCGTTATTTGACACGGTGTTTGTGATGGAAACCAAGGAAGAGCGGGTTAATCGCTTCGGCGAGCTGAGCATCGAGCCCTTTATTCAAACGGAGACGGTCGCCAAATTCGATTTGACCCTGGAGCTTACGTTGGAAGACGAAGACATACACGGTCGTTTTGAATATTGCACCAAGCTGTTTGCCCGAAATATGATTGACAATTATGCCCAGGATTTACTGGAAATCATCTCCCGAATTTGCGAGCAGCCTTCTATCCTGCTGAAAGACATTTCATTAAGCGGTCATTCGGAGCAAGGAGAGGACTTGGTAGAAGCAATCGATTTTGTATTCTGACACGGACCGGCCGGGGTGTATGTTAGGAGTCCATCGCATACACTCCGCCGGACTCGCTTTTACCGAATAGAGAGGAGAGAGAAGCAGGTGGCTTTTGAAAAGGAATCCTTATTTTGGAACGAAACATTCGGGGGGGAAGATTACACGCTAACGCTGCTGCCTTACAGCAAAACCCCGATCCATTCTACGCCTGACATCCAGTCGGTTTCCGGCTCTTTGTCGGCTGACGTAGCGCAGCGAATCCTAAAGATGAGCAAGGGCTCCCCTTTGGCCGCATACATGATTTTATTGGCAGGAGTCCAGTCCTTGCTATATAAATATACCAACGAAAAAAATATATTGCTGGGCATGCCTGTCGTCAAGAAACCGAATGAGTCGCGGCGGCCTATTAACCATGCGGTCGTTCTCAAGAATACGATCCATGCCGAGACTACCTTTAAATCCCTGTTAAACGAATTGAAATCGTCTGTTACGGATGCGATCCAGCATCAGAATATACCGTTCCTCAAAATGACGGAAAAGCTCCAGCTGCAGTATGCGGACGGGGTTCCTATCGTGAACACGCTTGTTTCATTGAACGAGCTGCATACCGTGGATATCGATCAGAGTGTGGTAACGGATTGCGTGTTTCAATTTGGGTTAGGGACAGATTCGGTTCGTTACGAGTTGCTCTATAACGAAAACCTGTATCATTCAGATTTTATAACCCGAGCGATTGACCATTTGGACCGTCTGTTGTCCGTCATCTTGTTTCAACCGGAGCTGGAACTGGGCAAAGCCGACATGCTGTCGGAGTCCGAGAAGCATCAGCTGCTGCATGAGTTCAACGATACCGAGACCGAATATGCGCGGGATAAAACGATTCATCAACTGATCGAGGAGCAGGCGGAACGGGTTCCGGACGCGGTGGCGGTTGTTTTTGAGAAGGAACGGCTCACCTACCGGGAACTGAATCAACGGGCGAACCGGCTGGCGCGGACGCTTAGAGCCAGAGGCGTGAATAAAGACAAGCTGGTTGGGCTTATGATTGGGCGTTCGCTAGAGATGGTCGTCGGAATTCTGGGGATCTTGAAAGCGGGTGGCGCGTATGTGCCGATTGATCCGGAATATCCGGAGGAGCGCATTCGCTATATGCTGGAAGATTCGGGTGCACAGCTGTTATTAACGCAGCGGCACTTGCAGGAGCGCGTACCGTTTGCAGGGAACGTGATCGCATTGGACGATGAGGCGGCCTACGGCGAAGACGGCTCGAATCTGGAGCCGGTCTCCGGACCGGACGATCTGGCCTATGTGATCTACACGTCAGGAACGACGGGCAAGCCCAAAGGGGTTATGGTGGAGCATCACGGGCTGAGCAGCTTGAAGATGATGTTTAAGGAAACGCTGCAAATCAGCGACCAAGACAGAGTGGTTCAATTCGCCAGTCTGTCGTTCGATGCGTCGTGCTGGGAAATCTTCAAAGCGTTATTTTTTGGCGCGGCGTTATATATTCCGACGGCCGAAACCATACTGGATTATCAGTTGTTCGAGAGCTTCATGAACGAGAACGGGATTACGGCGACGATCTTGCCTCCGACGTATGCGGCCTACTTGAACCTTGATCGCATGCCCAGCCTCCAAAAACTGATCACCGGGGGTTCGGCCGTATCCGCTGAGTTCGTTCGGCAGTGGAAAGGTAAAGTGCGATATTTTAACGCGTACGGTCCGACGGAAGCTTCGATCGTGACATTGGTTTGGTCAGCTTCGACGGATGATCTCGACCGCAAGTCGGTGCCGATCGGCCGTCCGATCCAGAATCACCGGATCTATATTGTGGATTCGCACAATCAATTGCTGCCTGTGGGCGTGGCAGGTGAACTGTGCATCGGGGGCGTAGGATTGGCCCGCGGGTACTTGAACCGTCCGGAGCTGACGGACGAGAAATTCACGGACAACCCGTTCTCGCCGGGCGAGCGGATGTATAAGACAGGCGACTTGGCAAGGTGGCTGCCGGACGGCAACATCGAATACATGGGTCGGATCGACCATCAGGTGAAAATCCGCGGGTATCGGATTGAACTTGCCGAGATCGAAGAGCAGCTCTTGAAAATCGAGTCCGTTCAAGAAGCAATCGTTATAGCGCGGGTGGATGCAAGCGGACAATATCAACTGTGCGCGTATTTTGTGGCGGATAAACTGCTGGCGGTCGGCGAACTGAGGGGAGCCTTGTCGCAAGAACTGCCGGGGTATATGATTCCGTCGCACTTTGTGCGGCTGGAGCGGATGCCGTTAACGCCGAACGGGAAGATCGACCGTAAGGCGCTGCCCGCTCCGGAAGGCAATGCGCTTGCCGGAAGGGAGTATGTAGCGCCACGAACCGACGCGGAGAAAGCTCTTGCGGACGTGTGGAAGTCCGTGCTGAGTGCCGGGCGGGTCGGCGTAACGGACCATTTCTTCGAGCTTGGCGGCGATTCCATCAAGTCGATTCAGGTTTCATCCCGGCTTCATCAAGCCGGCTATAAGCTGGAAATCAAAGATTTGTTCAAATATCCGACCATTGCGCAGCTCAGTTCGCATATCCGGCCGATTACTCGCTCCATTAATCAAGCCGAGGTAACCGGAGAAACGTTCCTGACTCCGATTCAGCGCTGGTTCTTCGAACAGCAATTCGCCGACCCGCATCACTTCAATCAATCCGTCATGCTGTACCGAAAGGAAGGGTTCGAGGAAGCGGCGATTCGCAAGGTGCTGAGGAAGGTCACGGAGCATCACGACGCGCTGCGAATGGTGTTCCGCAAGACGGAAAACGGCTATGGGGCATGGAACCGGGGAATCGGAGAAGGCGAGCTGTATAGTCTGGAGGTGTTCGACTTCAAGGGCTTGGCGGCAAGCGGCCAAGCGGTCGAAGCCAAAGCCAATGAGATTCAGAGCAGCATCGATCTGGAGATGGGACCGCTTGTAAAAGCCGGATTGTTCCACTGCGCCGACGGCGATCATTTGCTCGTCGCAATCCATCACGGCGTCGTAGACGGCGTATCGTGGCGCATCTTGATGGAAGATATCGCGCTCGGCTACGAACAAGCCGGGAAGGGGGAGGAGATTCGTTTTCCGGCGAAGACGGATGCTTACCGCACCTGGGCCGAGCAGCTTGCGGCCTATGCGCAAAGTCCGGCGATGGAGAGCGAACGGGCGTATTGGCAGAGCATTGCGCAAACGCCGGTGTCCCCTCTGCCGAAAGAAATGCAGCCGGTCGAATCGCTTCAGCAGGACAGCGAATCGATGATCATCCAGATCAGCCAGGCGGAAACGGAACAATTATTGAAGCGGGTTCACCGGGCGTATAACACCGAAATGAACGACATCCTGTTAACGGCGCTGGGGATGGCTGTGCGGAGATGGACCGGTCAAGATCGTGTGCTGGTGAATCTGGAGGGACACGGACGGGAGTCCATCCTGGACGAGATCGACATCACGCGCACGGTGGGATGGTTTACGAGCAAGTTTCCTGTGGTGCTTGAGCTTGAGCAGGGCCAAAATTTATCGTATCAGATTAAGAAGGTCAAGGAGCACCTGCGTCAAATCCCGAACAAAGGGATCGGATACGGCATATGCCGGTACCTGTCCGGGCATGCGGACGATGCCGTCTGGGGCGTCGAACCGGACATCGTCTTTAACTATTTGGGGCAATTCGATCAGGACTTGGAAAACAACGACATGGGCATATCGCCGTACTCGAGCGGCATGCCGGCGAGCGACCGGCAAGCGCGAAGCTTTGCGCTGGAAATCAACGGCATGGTTCTGGAAGGCTCGCTGTCGTTTGACTTGAGCTACAGCCGGAAGGAATACCGCAAAGAGACGATGGAGCAATTGGCCTTATGGCTGCAAGAGAGTCTGCAGGAAATCATCGCCCATTGCGTAGCAAAAGAACGGACGGAATTGACGCCGAGCGACGTTCAGTTCAAGGGGCTGAGCATAGCCGAACTGGAGCAGCTTGCGGAGCGCACGCGGCACATCGGGGAGATCGAGAACATCTACACGCTCACGCCGATGCAGAAGGGGATGTTTTTCCATAATACCCTGAACCGACATGGCGGCGCATATATTGAACAAGCGTGGTTTACCCTGCAAGGCGATTTGAATATCGATTTGTTCGTCCGAAGCTGGAACGATATGGTTGCGCGTCATGTTGTATTGCGGACGAACTTCTACGGCGGCTTCAGAGGGGAACAGCTGCAAATCGTATATCGCGGCAAGCAGATTGAATTCAGCTACGAAGATCTGAGCGATCTGCAGGAAAATGAGCGGAACACGCACATCGACAAGCTGACGAGCGATGACAAAACACGGGGCTTTGATCTGGAGCAGGATGCCTTGATGCGAGTCAAAGTAATTCGTACAAGGGAAGAAAGCTATCGCGTGCTCTGGACCTTCCACCATATCCTGATGGACGGCTGGTGCTTGTCTTTAATCGCCAAAGAACTGTTTGAGACGTATGACGCCTACATGCGGAATGAACAGCCCGAACGGGCGGACGCCCCGTCGTACAGCCAATATATCGAGTGGTTGGAAAAGCAGGATGAGGAAGCGGCGTCTCGCTATTGGTCCGAGTATTTGGCAGGATACGAAAGTCAAACCACGCTGCCTCAAGGAAATTTGCGGCAGCGAGGCGAGGAGTACGTCGGGGACAACGTCTCTCGCCATTTGGACAAGAGCTTGAGCGAACGGATGAGCCAGGTTGCCAAACAGCATCAGGTGACCGTGAATACGTTGATCCAAGCGGCGTGGGGTATTGTTCTGCAAAAGTATAACGGAACCGGCGATGCGGTATTCGGCAGCGTCGTCTCGGGGAGATCGGCGGAAATTCCGGGGATCGAAGAGATGATCGGTCTATTCATTAATACGATACCTGTCCGCGTTTCTTGCGAAGCGGAGACGAGCTTTGCCGACGTGATGAAAAACCTGCAGGAGTCGGCCTTGAAGTCCGGACGCTACGATTACTACCCGTTGTATGAAATTCAGGCGCAAAGCGCCCAAAAGCAAAATCTGATTCACCATATTATGGCATTCGAGAATTACCCTTTAGGCGAACAGCTTGAACAAGCGGGCGGCGGCAATGACGGAACACTTGCGATTACGGATGTAAATATTGAGGAACAAACAAATTATAATTTTTCCTTGATCGTTATGCCGGAAGAAGAGCTCACTGTTCGTTTCGATTATAATACGCTCGTGTATGAAAGGTCCGGCATGGAGCGATTGATGGGACATTTCGTATACGTGCTCGAACAAGTGAGTACAAATCCGAATATTGCGGTAGCCGCCCTGGAACTGGTAACTGCGGCGGAAAAAGCGGAGCTTTTCGACGTATTCAACGATACGGCGGCGGAGTATCAGCAGGATCAGACAATTCACGGGCTGTTCGAAGAACAGGCTCGGCGAAATCCCGATGCGATCGCGGTTGTGTTCGAGAATACCCAACTGACGTACGGGGAGTTGAATGAACGGGCAAACCGGCTGGCGCGAACCTTGCGTGATGCAGGAGTCCGGACCGATCGATTGGTGGGCCTCATGGTCGGACGTTCGCTTGAGATGATCGTTGGTATGATGGCGATTATGAAAGCGGGCGGGGCTTACATCCCGATCGATCCACAATACCCGGAAGATCGTATTCGGTATATGCTGGAGGATTCCGGGGCGCAAGTGCTGTTGACACAGCGTCATTTGCGGGAGCGCGTATCGTTTGACGGAAAAGTTTTGGCGGTGGATGACGAGCAGGTGTACAGCGGGGACGGCTCGAATCTGGAGCCGGTTTCCGGGTCGAAGGATCTGGCTTACGTGATCTATACATCGGGAACGACGGGCAGACCCAAAGGGGTTGCGGTCGAGCATCGCGGGCTGTGCAGCTTGAAGCTGGTGTTCGCCGAGACGTTGCAAATAACGGAACAGGATCGCGTTGTACAATTCGCCAGCTTGTCGTTTGACGCTTCATGTTGGGAAATTTTCCAAGCTTTATTCCTCGGCGCAGCTTTGTATATCCCGACAGCCGAGACGATTCAGGATTATCGTTTGTTTGAGAGCTACATGAACGATAACGAAATTACAACGGCTACTTTGCCGCCGACCTATGCAGCCTACTTGAGTCCGGACCGCATGACGCACTTTAAGAAACTAATGACGGGAGGTTCCGCTTCTTCCGTCGAATTAGTTCGGCAGTGGAAAGATAAAGTAAACTATTTCAACGCCTACGGTCCGACGGAAGATTCCATTTGTACAACCGTTTGGGCAGCTTCCTCGAATGATCTTGACCGGAAGTCGGTGCCGATCGGCCCTCCGATCCATAATCATCGGATTTACATTGTCGATTCGTACAATCAGCCGGTACCTGTTGGAGTCGCCGGGGAACTTTGCATTGCAGGCGTAGGGTTGGCTCGGGGTTACTTGAACCGTCCCGATCTGACCGCAGAGAAGTTCGTAGACAACCCGTTCGAACCGGGGGAGCGGATGTACCGGTCGGGCGACCTGGCCCGATGGCTGCCGGACGGCAATATCGAATACATGGGCCGCATCGACCATCAGGTGAAGATTCGCGGCTACCGGATCGAGCTAGGCGAAGTGGAAGCTCAGCTGGCAAAAGTCGAGTCCGTTCAAGAGACGATTGTCATCGCGCGTGAAGACGCAAGCGGGCAGCAACAGCTCTGCGCCTATTTCGTAGCGCAAAGCGAACTTACGGCAGTTGAACTTAGGGAGACATTGTCGCAGGAACTGCCGGCTTTCATGATTCCGTCGTACTTTGTGCAGCTCCCGCGGATGCCGTTAACGCCCAATGACAAAATCGACCGTAAAGCACTTCCCGCTCCGGAGGAAAGCTTGCATTCGGGGGCGGGGCACACTGCGCCAAGAACGCCGTTGGAAGTGGAATTGTCCAATATATGGAAGAGTGTTCTTGGGCTCGAGAAGGTTAGCGTGACGGATAGCTTCTTTGATATCGGTGGTCATTCCCTGCGCGCGACGACGCTTGTCAGCAAGGTGCATAAGGAGTTGAACGTCGATTTCCCGCTGCGGGACGTATTTCGATACCCGACGATTGAAGAGATGGCCCAAGCGATTGCCCGGATGGAAGAGGGGGCGTTTTCGGCCATACCGGTGGCGGAGGAAAGAGAGCACTACCCGCTATCGTCTGCACAGAAGCGGCTCTTCATCCTGCATCAGCTGGAAGGGGTAGAGCAAAGCTACAACATGCCGGGAGCGATGCTGCTGGAAGGGGCGCTGGACCGGAAACGATTCGAGGAGGCGTTCCGCGGGTTGATCGCGCGTCACGAGACGCTGCGCACCGGCTTTGAAATGGTGAATGGCGAAGCGGTGCAGCGGATTTACCCGTCAGTGGATTTTGCCGTGGAGTATGTGCAAGCGAGCGAAGAGGAAGCGGGAGAGGTCGTACGCCAATTCGTCCGCACATTTGATTTGGCGAAGCCGCCGCTGCTGCGGGTAGGTCTGGTCGAGTTCGCGGAAGAGCGTCATATCCTGATGTTCGACATGCATCACATTATCTCGGACGGCGTCTCGATGGACGTTCTGGTCGAAGAGTTTGTCCGCTTGTACGGCGGAGAAGAGCTTGAGCCTCTGCGGATTCAATACAAGGATTATGCGGCATGGCAGCAGTCCGAAGCGCAGCAGGAGCAGCTGAAGCGGCAGGAAGCGTACTGGCTGGATCAGTTCCAAGGGGAGCTGCCGGTGCTGGAAATGCCGACGGATTATGCCCGTCCGGCTGTTCAGAGCTACGAAGGGGATACGCTTCAATTTTTTATAGATGCGCAGAAGAGCGAAAGCTTGAAACGGCTTGCGGCCGAAAGCGGAACGACGCTGTACATGGTGCTGCTCGCGGCATATACGATTGTGCTGCATAAATATACGGGGCAGCAAGACGTAGTTGTAGGCACGACGATTGCGGGAAGAAATCATGGAGATGTGCAGCCGCTGATCGGCATGTTCGTCAATACGCTGGCCATCCGCAGCTATCCGGCCGGGGAGAAGACGTTCCTGGACTATTTGAAAGAGGTCAAGGAAACGACCTTGGGCGCGTACGAGCATCAGAACTATCCGTTCGAAGAGCTGGTGGAGAAAGTGCAGGTTGCCCGCGATTTAAGCCGCAATCCGCTCTTTGACACGATGTTTTCTTTGCAAAACACGGAAAGCAAAGAATTCGAGCTTGAAGGGCTCCGGTTGGCTCCGTATCCGAGCGAATATGGGATGGCGAAATTTGATTTGAGCTTGGATATGTCGGAGGAAGACGGCGGTCTGGAGTGCAGTCTCGAATATGCAACCGCCTTGTATAACAGGGGGAGGGTCGAACGGCTGGCGAAGCATTTGGAACAGCTGCTCGAAGCGATTGTAAACGACCCGGGCGCAAAGATTGCGGCACTGGATTTGTTGGCTGCGGAAGAAAAAGAACAGATTCATGCGTTCAACCCGGCGCTGCCTGAGCTGCCGCCGGAGAAGACGTTCCATCGGTTGTTCGACGAGCAGGCGGCGCGAACTCCGGAAGCGACGGCGGTCGTGTACGAGGACAAGCAGTTGACATACGGGGAGCTGAACGAGCAAGCGAACCGACTGGCTTACACGCTGCGCGAGGGCGGC
>NZ_JTHN01000109.1 GCF_001399685.1 Paenibacillus sp. A3 | reverse complement strand
CGGGAAATTATGCGGCTTGCCGCCAACTAGAAGAGGACATCGCGAAGGAGGAGAACCGGGCTTATGAAGACGGGAAAGCTTAATCATTTTTTTACGCAATATGCCATTTATATCGTTCTGATCCTTCTCGTAGCGGGCATTGCGGCGTCCGATCCGCGGTTTCTGTCGGTCGATATTTTGCGGGACATTTTGCTGCAAAACTCGACCCGCGCCATTATCGCGCTGGGAGCCGCGTTCGTGCTGATTACGGGAGGAACCGATTTGTCCTCGGGGCGCGTCGTCGGGTTGACGGCGGTATTGTCCGCTTCGATGCTGCAGACGGCCGACTACCCGCGCCGGTTTTTCCCGGATATGCCGGACCTGCCGGTCTGGGCGCCGATCTTGATCGGGATTGCCGCTGGGCTGCTCGTTGGCCTGATCAACGGCTGGATCGTATCCAAGCTGAGCGTGCCGCCGTTCATCGCAACGCTGGGCACGATGGTCATCGTCTACGGGGCCAACTCGATCTACTTCGATTTGAAGCCGAACGAATCGCAGCCGATTGCCGGCTTGCGTCAGGACTTCACAACCATCGGCACCGGCTTCATCGGTCCGAACGGGCCGTATTCGCTGCCGTATATCGTTATTATCGCAATTGTCGTTGCTTTTATCGTCTGGGTCATTTTCAACAAGACGCGGCTCGGCAAAAATATGTACGCCATCGGCGGCAACATGCAGGCGGCGGTCGTCTCCGGGATTAACGTCAAGCGCAACCTGATCTATATTTATGCGATCGCAGGCGCGCTGTACGGCTTGGGCGGCGTGTTGGAGGCGGCCCGTACGGGCGGCGCGACGAACAACTACGGCAACATGTACGAGCTTGACGCGATTGCCGCGTGCGTGGTCGGCGGCGTATCGACGGCGGGCGGGATCGGAACCGTGCCGGGCGTACTGGCGGGCGTGCTCATCTTCGGTGTCATCAACTACGGCTTGACCTTCATCGGCGTCAGCCCGTATTGGCAGCTCATTATTAAAGGGCTGATCATCGTAGCCGCCGTCGCTTTTGATATTCGCAAGTATTTAGCGAAAAAATAAGGAAGTCGCAAAAAGCTTGTCGCATGGGCGGCAAGTTTTTTTTGCGTTAGGCCCCAAGGAGGATTGCAATATCTTTATTTATCCGATAAAATAACTATGAATTAACCGAAAGGAATGGGTGATTCCGATGACGGCACGTTGTCCTCATTGCTCCGGCGTTCAGCCCTTGGACGCTTCGATCTGCCCTCACTGCGGAGCCGAGGCGAAGACGCAAGACCGGCTGCTGGACGCTTTGACTTATTGGGACGGCACGGCTGCCGCTCCCCGTCTGTATCCCTCTTTGATAGCCCTTCTGATCGTTGTCGTCGCCGGCGGAGCGGCCGCTTGGTTGCATTTTCCCGCGCTTTTCTGGACCGGTGCCGTCATCGCGCTTCTGTACCGCCTCTTCACGATTAAAATTTGAAGCCATTTCGTCAATCATAATAAAAGCTTATTCATAGCATCAAGGATTCGTATTTGTGTTTTCCTCCCGAATCTCTTACGATTACACCTGTCGGAAGTACATGGGAATCGGGGGGAAGCACTATGAACGGTTTGAAATCGCTGGGCCCGGGTCTCGCGCTCACGGGAGTCATTGCAGCCGTGTCTTACGGGCTCGGCCTGCTGTTTCCGCTGATCGGCGGCTCGGTTTTCGGCATCGTGATCGGCATCCTGGTGAACAATCTATGGCGCAAGCCGCAAAATACATGGCAGGGCATTCGTTTTTGCTCCAAAAAAGTGCTGCAATGGGCAATTATCCTGCTCGGCTGCCGTCTCAGCCTGTCGGAGGTATGGAAGACGGGCACGGAGACGTTCGCAGTCATGATCGTCACGCTGCTGCTTGCGTTCGCCGCGGCCTACGGATTCGGGCGGCTGCTTCGCATTCCGCCGCGCATGGCGACGTTGATCGGCGCGGGCACCGGCATTTGCGGCGGTTCGGCGATCGCGGCCATCTCGCCGGTCATCGAAGCGGAGGAAGCGGAGATCGCGTATTCGATCTCGACGATCTTTTTGTTCAACATCGTCGCGGTTCTTGTTTTTCCGGCGCTTGGGCATGCACTCGGCTTATCCGATGCGGGCTTCGGGTTATGGGCGGGGACCGCGGTGAACGACACGTCTTCCGTCGTCGCCGCAGGGTATGCGTTCAGTACGGCCGCCGGGGATTACGCCACCATCGTGAAACTGACGCGCACCACGATGATCGTGCCGATCGCGATCATTATGGCGGTCGTCGTCGGTTGGAGCAAGAAGCGGGAAGCTGCGGCCGCCTCTGAGGGAGGAGCGTTTTCGATCAAGCAGGTATTTCCTTGGTTTATTTTATGGTTTCTCGCCGCTTCGCTGCTGTACACGCTCGGACTCTTCGGGGAGCAGCTTTTGCAGTGGATTCATCTGGCGGCGCAGTTTATGATCGTGGTGGCGTTGACCGCGGTCGGCTTATCGGCCGACTTCCGGCAAATGACCGCAACCGGGGTAAGGCCGATGATTCTCGGCTTAATCGTCTGGTTAGTTGTCTCCGTCACCGGATATGCGGTCGGCACGCTGACCGGCCAAATGTGACGTTTCCGTTAGGCGGGAACGTCTTTTTCTTTTGCAAAATCACGGAAGGAGGAAATCCGTTCCATCTCATCGAATCTTTAGTCAAGTACGTAAGACAAGCGAAGGAGAGATGCCCATTGTTTAAAAAAATCGGCGTATGGGTCATGAGCGCAGCTCTTGTGTTTACGGCCGGCTGCCAGCCGCTTGGCGGTTTGGATATGAATCAGGCCATCGAAAACGAGTTGAAGACGGATACTTACGAGGCTTCGCTGTCGGTGGCGCTGCAATACGATGTAGGAGATACGAGTGCCTTGTCTGAATCCGAGAAGGAACGAGTGGCCGTTTGGAACGGATTTCAATTAAACGTATCCAGCTTGAAGGTGAACCGAAAAGAGCAGACAATCTCAGCCAAAGGGTCGCTGTCTGCTGCCAAATTGAACCTTCCGTTTGCCGTTTCCTTGGATAAGGACGTTGCGGTGCTAACCGTGGAAGGCGCGAACAAGCCGATTGTCATTGCCGATTGGCGTACGAACGAGCTGACCGGTCTGTCCCACGAGCTGACGATGTACGACGATTATTGGTTCTATAAGCTGAAAAGGATTATGAAGGAAATGCCCTTGGCAGATCAACAAGAGTTAACCAACAAAGCGATAGGTCTCATTGCCAAAAATCTTCCAAACGCCGCCTCCCTTGCCGTAGACAAAAAGACGGAGACGATCCAGGGGCAGACGGTAAGCGGACATCAGCTCCGGTTTGATGTATCGGGAGAGGAATTTGCCTCGTTATTCCGGTCGTTGTTTAAAAGCGTGGCTTTGGACGACCAAGGCTTGCGCGAGCTGGCTGTCGTCATCTACGATAAGTTCCATCCTGAGCTAAAGGAACTTGGCTTCGCGGAGGAATTGTTCCAAGACCGGCAGCTCGGTACGGAAGCGGTCTATACGGGAGCGAAAGCCATTGCTCTTTATTTGACCTCCGAAATGGGCGGTGCTTGGGAGCAGGAGCTGCTGAGCCAATCCAAGCTTAAAGTGAATGCATTCGTAGACGAGAGCAAGCATATTCGCCAGTGGAACGCCGAAATCGCCATGCAAAGCCCTCCGGGAACGGAAGAAGGAATCCGCGGCGGCAAGCTTACCGTCCGGATGGACCGCTGGAACATCAATGGAAATGTGAAGCCGGATATCATCTCCGCGAAGGATGCGGTCCTGTACGAGGACTTATCGAACGAGGACAACTTGAGACAAGTTGTGCAGCCGGATTCGGCGTTCTACAAGCTGTTGAAAGAGCAGCTTCGAATCACGGAGAAGTATTTGTACTTCTATATTTGGTCCGAATCCGACTTGGACGACGTACCGGCGGCAGAGGCAGAGGGGACGGAGCCTTATCCGGCCTACAATGATAATGGCGCCTATATTTCGGGTAATAATACCGCCTATGTGCAAGGGAAAGAGCTCGGGGAAGGGCTTGGCTATAAGGTGACATGGGATGCGGGAACGAAAACGATGACCATCGCGAGCTCCCAGACGGAGATCGTACTGCAAGCGGGCAGCGCGACGGCCCGGGTGAACGGAAACGACAAAAGCATCGGCGCTCCCGCCGTGCTGAAAAAAGATGCGCTCTACGTTCCGGTCCGGTTCGTAGCCGAGCAATTGGGCGCGAAGGTGAAGACCGAGGGAGAGGAAAGCTTATACTCCATCGAAGTATATAAACCGTAGTCCAGGACGCACAGAGAAAAAAACAAAACGCCTGATTCTTCATCCATTGCGGAAAAAGAATCAGGCGTTTGTTGTTTCTTGTAAAACGGGTTAGGATTTTGGCTTCGTTACATGTACGGCGTTCTTAACGTATTCTTCCAGCGTCACGCTTTGCTTGACGATTGCTTTGGCGGTGTCTACGCCGACATAGCGGAGGTGCCAAGGCTCATATTGGTAGCCGGTAATGCTTTCTTTGCCCTCCGGATACCGGATGATAAACCCGTAGTCGGCCGCGTGCTCGGCAAGCCATTTGGCTTCCTTGGTGGCGCCGAAGCAGTCCTGCGCCGCGCATTTGCCCGAGCTGCCTGCCACGTCGATGGCCAGCCCCGTCTCATGCTCGCTGTGTCCGGGCTTGGCGCTGTATTTGTTCGCCGCGGCTTCGCCGTCTTTTTGCACGTAGCGGTTATATACCGTTTTTTGCGTTTCATGGGAGCGGTAAGCGGAGACGCCGGCCAGCGGCAGGTTATCCTTTTTGGCTGCTTCAAACAGCTTTTCAAGCGCTGCAGCCGCTTCCTTGCGCATTTTGCGCTTTTCAAGCTTTTCTTTGAACGTAAAAGGCACATTCGGGTCAACCAAGTCCTGCGGCTTGTAATTTTCCGGCAGCTTGTTTGTTTTGTTGACGAGAACCGCAATATCCGCCGGTTTCGCGACAACCTGAACATCTCCTGTTTTTCCCGATGAAGAGGCGTTTTGCTTCGCGCCGGATTTGGTATCCGTTTGAGCCGTCTGCTTTAACTCGCCTGGGGTACCGGTAGCTTGGTTCTGCCCGTTCGTCGAGGCGGCAGGCGTCTCGGACGGTTTCGACTTGGATGCATCTGTGCTAACGTCAGTCGAGCCGGAATTCGATGAGGCGGGAGGCGCCGAGGTTCCGGCTGCGGTGTCGGTCGGCGTTTTGCTGCCGCCATCTCCGCATGCAGTCGATACAAGCATGATTGCAGCCAACAGCATCGCTGCGGCGGTCGTACGACGAGAGTTCAATAGAGCCAAATCCTTTCTTTATTCAAATACTTGCGCGTTTTTAGCGGTCTTATTACATAGACGACGTACGGAAACGAAAAGTTTCTAATTTTTCTCCCATCCGCTTCCTGTAAAAATATTCCCTAAGGTGAGAGATCGGATTCCGATTCGTCGTCTATACAGTATAGAACGCTAGGAGGACCGAGTGGTGGAGGAACGCGATATCCGGCAGGAGTCGGAACGAGAGCTTATTCATCGGATTGTAGAGGGAAGCAAGCAAGAATTTTGCTTTCTGGTCGATCGTTATAAACAGAAAATTTACGGCCTCCTTCGGGGAATGGGGGCGAGTCCTATGGATGCACAGGATTTGACGCAGGAAACCTTCATTAAGGCCTATCGCAAGCTTGCTTCGCATCAACCGGACAAAAGCTTCGCCTCCTGGTTGTATACGATCGCCGCCAATCTGTTGAAGGACCATAAGAAGAAGCACAGATTTGAAGAGCATCCGATCGGGCAGGTTGAGACTGCGGTCAGCGACGGTCCGGAGCAATCGCTGCTTCAAACGGAACGGCGAACGGAATTTCAGCGGCTGCTGGCCCTTCTTCCGGCCAACTACCGGATGGCGCTGCTGTTAAGGTACACGAATGATTTGAGCTACGAGGAGATCGGCGAAGTGCTGGAAGTGCCCGTAAGCAAAGTCCAGAACGACTTGTACCGGGCGAAAAAACGTCTTAAGCAGCTCATGATCGAGAGCAAGGAGGGGATGGAATATGAAATGCTTGAGTCGCGATGAAATGGAGATGTTCCTAACCCGCTCTGTCGTCACCGACCGCAGCGGCATAGCCAATCATATCGCCACTTGTTCCGATTGTAAGCACTTGAAGGAGGATCTTGTGCAGGAGGAGGAGCACTGGTCCCGGGAAATATATGCGGAAACGCTGCCGGAATCATTCACGGATCAAGTCATGTCCGCGCTGCAGGACGAAGAAATCGAGCCTGCGACGCCTGAACCGATTACCGAACGGGCAGGCCGCGTGGCGGTGACACGCCGCCGGAAAATCTGGTGGGTCACGGCAGGAATAGCTTCCATCCTCGTGCTGCTGAGCGTGGCGTCCTTCTATTCGATACCGACGGTCGCGGAAATGATCCGTTCTTTGTATTCACGCAACTATGTAGATATTGGCTTGCTGCGGGCGCAGGAATTCGGTTTGGTACAGCATCCGAATATTAAAATAAAAGACAAAGGCTACACGCTCAAAATCGACGAGGCTGTTGCCGACCCTACCCGTGTTATTGTGGCGCTGCAGTTGTTCGGCCCGGACGGAAAGCACGAGCGGGCTCGCTTAAGACTCTTGGAAGAAAGAAACGGAAATCGCATAGTTGTTAAGGACGAGCAGGGGAAAGTGATTGGAAAATTGGAAGATATTGGGTTTACGAACGACTTTTATTATCTCGTTGCTTTTTTTGCGCAACCGATTCAATCGAATCGCATCACGATTGAGGGACAGATCGGCATAATAGATGGAGATCCGTGGGACAAGGGGTTTCCTGCTATTAAAGGAAACTGGAATTTCGAGTTCCCGATCGATATGACGGAGGCGCAGAAACAAACGAAGATTACCAAATTGCAGGGGGAGTATACATCCCCAGGCGGTATGACGGTTCGTTTAAAGCGGTTAACCCGTATGGTACAGGGTGTTCGTTTGGAGTTGGATACGGAGCTCAGTCCGGAGGCATTGATGCGGTCTCCGGGAGACCTTTGGCAGAAGCAGGAGCTGATGTTTCATTTTGATGACGCGGCAGGCAGCGAAATTCATAGCGTTGGGAGAGGCAGCGATTTTCCCAGTGTGATGGCTAAATCTCAGACGCCGGGGGATAGCCGCGGTCTGATGCACTTAAGCTACACGTTTAAAGATTTGCCGGAGGACCAGCCTTACCGTTTCGTCTTCGACGGTTATTCGGTAGCGGAGCGGGACGGTTCGTCGGTGAGCTTTGAGCCTGCCCGTCTGAAGGAGGAAGCGGTGTTCTTCCGTACGGATGGCGACAATATCCGGTTAAAAGGATTTACAATCAAACAACCGCCAGATACGGACAGTAAGGAAACGGAAGGCGTGCTGCATGTTGATGGGAAACTCTGGAACGAGCCGTCGTACGACGATTGGACGGTACGGAATTCGGAGGGGAAAGAGTATTCGGCTTCGATGACAGGGCATTCGATATATGGGCTTTCGAGATTGAACGGATCAGATTGGACGATCGAACTGGGAGGGGACAATAAGTTCAAAATCCCCGGTATGCTGACCGTGCCGGAACGACTAACGCTGATACGCAACGTTGTGATTAAACGATACGTCAACGTCGACTGGTCGGTTGAGATGAATGGGAGTCCGGGGAATCGCCAATAACGCAGGCCTGGTGGGCTCCATGCAGCAGTTTGGCAACAATAACTTACTATCGGGCGGAATGAAGAGGCAAAAGGACAGCGGAGGAAGCTGTCCTTTTTGCTTGGAATCAGACTCATTTTGACGTAGAAGCAGTCACAAGTACGAAGTTGGATGATGGGCAGGGAAGAGAAGGCTGGGGGCTGTCTTCATGGTAGTCGGACCCGTTGGCTGTGGGCACTAAAATAGAGGAACTCCGATTTGCTAATCACAGTCCCCTGTCCTCAGGAAAAATATAGAGGAACATACGTTAGCTATCCATGTCGAAAATAGTTTGTTGCGCCTCAAAAGGGAGCAATAGCGCATCGCAGTTCCTTTAAATGTTGCCAAAGGCGGTCGGGTGAAGCCCATAGCTCACTACAGTTCCTCTATTTGGCACGCATGACGTATGGCGTATGGCGTATGATCTAGATGGCGGATGGTGCATATAGGAGGATGGTGCGCATATAGCGTATGCAGCTAGTGTATGGTGCATATAGCGTGTGGTGTATATGTCGGCGGGTTCACAGCAGGGATGTTACAGCCGGTGGTGATCCGCCCGCCAGGACCGGATTGCTTTCTTGATGTCATCGGGCCGCATGTTTTCTTCTGCCGCTTTGCGGCACAGCTCCGGGTATTCCTGATCGCCGGCGAATCGCAAAGCGATGATTTGCCTCAGCGATAATCGGGGATCCATGGGCTTTCCGGTCAGGATAAAGTGCCGGAGCAGCTCTTCCGCCCGGATGGCGCGGTCTTGAGCCTTGAGCGCATACGTCCGCACCAGCATGACCAAGATGGCGGCGATGACGCTCAGCACGAGCAGGAGCAGTGCGGCGGTCACGCCTTCTCCCGCTATCAGAGAACGGACGGCATAAATCACGGCACCGACGAGAACGATTAAAGTCAGCCAAAGAAGCACGAAATGGAACAGCGGATCAAATTTGCGGTGATTGGCGTACTGTTGGGTTTCCAAATGATTTTCCTCCCGTAGTCAGGTTAGTTTTATTGTATAACCGGCTGTGAGAGTTTACCACATCCTTGGTTGCTTGACTGTCCGCTTTTTTGTAAAGTGAAGAAAATAACGATACTGGAGGTTGTCTTCTTGGCTTACGTTACTTCCGATTATGCGGGACGTTTGGAAGCCCATCTGCGATCCCATGCGAACCCGGAATTGGCAGGTCCGATGCAGGCATATATGCGCGATCAATTCGCTTTTCTGGGTATCAAATCGCCTGAACGAACGGCGCTTGTCCGGCAGTTTCTTCAAGAGAACGGCGTGCCGGGAAATGGGGAATTGGAACAAGCGGTCCGGGAATTGTGGGCGCAGCCGGAACGCGAATTCCAGTATGCGGCGCTAACGCTGCTCGGGAAAAGAGGCAAGCCTGCGGATGCCTCCCGAATCGAGCTTTTGGAAGAGCTCATAACGACCAAATCGTGGTGGGATACGGT
>NZ_JTHN01000108.1 GCF_001399685.1 Paenibacillus sp. A3 | reverse complement strand
TCGAATTTCGCCGAGCTTCCGGTATACCCTTCGACGAACAACGCAGGATGACAGCACAGCTGGCGCAGCCGGGTGATGCCCGCCAAAATTTTGATCCGGTTTTGCTGAAACGTATCCGCGTCCAGATGCTTCAGCGCTTCCTTTTGCAGCTTGGCCAGGTAAGCCACGTACAGCTTCTTCTGCTCCGGCAGCAGCTCCGAGGCTTGCAGCGATTCGATCTTCTCCGGCAGCTCCTTCAACACATCGCTCTTGACCCGCCGCAGCAGAAACGGACGGGCCCGCTTGGCCACGGTCTCGCGGGACAGCTCGCCGAAGGCTTTGCGATCCGGGAACAGCTCGGGAAACACCGCGTCAAAGATAGACCACAGCTCCTCCAGCGAGTTCTCAACCGGCGTTCCGGTCAGTGCGAACCGGTATCTGGCCCGGATTGCCTTCACCGCTTGCGCCGTCTGCGTCGCGTAGTTTTTGAACGCTTGGGCCTCGTCCAAAATGAGCGTATGAAACGCATGCCCGGCATAACGCCCAATATCTCTGCGCAGCAGCGGATACGAGGTGATGACGACGTCCGCATGGGACAGCTCCTTCAGTACGCGGGCGCGTACCGCGCTGCTGCCGTCGGCAATAACCGCCCGAAGCTCCGGCGCGAACCGGCTCAGCTCGTTCCTCCAATTATACAGGAGAGACGCAGGAGCGACGACCAGCGCAGGCTGCCCCTGATCTCGGATCTCCGGCAGGACGGATACGAGAAAGGCGATGCTTTGCAGCGTCTTGCCAAGCCCCATATCGTCGGCAAGAATGCCGCCGAAGCGGTAGTGGGCCAGCGTCTTGAGCCAGCCATATCCATATTTCTGGTAATCCCGCAGCACAGGAGTCAGCCGTTCCGGCAGCGGAAAATCCAAATTGTCCGGATTCCGTATGTTTTCCAACAGCCGGCGAAGCGACTTGCCCAGGCTGACGGCACGGCCCTGCTCCCTTGCATCGATCAGATGCAGTCCGCGGACTGCCGACAGGCGCAGATCCGTTCCTTTCACATCCGCTTGGCGGATGCCCATCTCGTTCATAAAACGGACGATTTCCTGAAACTCCTCGCTTTCCAGCGGCAACAGCGCGCCGGTCGGCAGCCGGTGGTATCTGCGCTTCTCTTCCAAAGATTTCAGCACTTTACGGATTTCCGCTTCCGGAATTCCGTCGATATCGAACTTGATTTCCAGCCAGTCGGTCCGCTCGTCCACATCCACCCGGATCTTCGGCGGAACGTGGCCGGTATGAAGCCTTACTTTTACGGCCGAGGTGGCATATACCTCGACCAACTTTTCCAGCTGAGGCAGGACGCGGTACATAAACTCGTATTCCTCGTCTTCACCATCCAGGAAATAACCGCTTTCCGTCCTGACGAAGGCGCTTTGCTCCATGAGTTCAAGAATCGCCCGCTCCTTCTCCCCGTCCCGCATCAGGATTCGTCCTTCGCCGCGCTGAGTTCTTCCCTCTTCCAACGGATTAAGGACGATGTCGCCGTAATGAAACTCCAGTCCGGCGAGCAGCCTGTCCCTCACCCGGTCCAAATACAGCTTGGCCTTGAGCGATATGCGCATGATACGGTCGGACACGGCTTGGGCGACATGGACGGTGCCAAGCTTCATCAGACCGGGAATCGCCTTCTCGATGAAAGGCTCGATCTGATCCGCTGAAATCCGAAGCTGGCGCGTACGGGCCGAATCCAGCATTTGTTTCAGCTCCGAGAGACGCTGACTGCTATCGGGCGTTAGCTTCAGCAGCTTCCCCTCGGCAAGCACCAGCCCGTACATTTCCATGACGATGATCTCGTCCATCCCTTGGACGTCCAAGCGATATCCTTCTCCCGCCGCTTGGTCGAAATCGAAGCGAAGCGGGATCGGCTCGCCGGAGATGCGAACTCCCTCGTAGATGCGGCCATCCTGCTCGATCTGTGCGGAAGGAGCCGCCGCCAACAAGGGAAGCAGCGCTTCCCACGAGAACGGAGGAATCAGCAGCATCCGGTCGCCGCTCATACGGTTGAGCTGAACGGCAAACGTACTCGACGTTTCACGGTACATCTTCTCGTTGCGGCAGATTAGGAATAACTGGCGAAGGATGGCGTCGTCCTCGATTTTAAAGCTGTGAAGCTCGGGGTCGTAGGTGAAATGCTTGGTGAACACGTAAGCTTGTCTCCGTTCCACCCGCTCCAGAAACTCTCTTATGTTCTGTACGATGTACAGCCGTTTAGGCCCTACCTTAAGCTCGATTCCGAACATGTACTTCCGGTAACCGTAAGCAAAGGGCGTGCAAGTAAACTCCACCTCAAGCTGCGTTCTTGTATCGAAGCGCGGCCGGGAACCGGTCGGGATCACCGGCTTGCCGACGAACAGTCCTAACACGCTGTTCGTCAGCCGGAGATCTCCCGCGGGAATCGCGGAGGCGCTTGCTGCCGTCCCGCCTGACGGGGGCGTCGCAGATAATCCGTCCTCGGGTCGAAGCCGCCCAACAGGCAAGCTGCCGGTCTGCTCCGTATCGTGAATATACAACAGCACCGCAGCGACATGCTTACAGTATTTGTCATAGGAACCCAAGGTAGGGCACGTGCACGCCGCTTTTACCTCTCCTTCAAGCCCGATTTCGACGGTCACCCGGCAGCTGTCGGCGCCGCCAACCGTCGCTTCGTAACTCGCGGCTTCGGGATCGCAATGCGTGAAGGCCACTTTTCCGGCGCGGCAGTAAGCTTCTCCCTTTTTGTAGGAGAGCTCGCCGCACAACGATTTAATGACCCGTGGTGTCAACGGTGCGTTCATCGCCTGAAACCTTCCTTACTTCATCTATTTCAAAAACTTGGAAAACAACTGACTGACTTTCTGGGCGAAATCATCAAGGCTCACATTCGCCTGATCCAATCTGGCGTAGCCGTTCTTGATCGCATCCAGCACCCAGGCGGGAATTTTGATTCCCTCGATGCCGGGATAAACGACGCGGTACGCCCAGACCAGATGCTCCCACCGGTGGTCGTCTCCCTCCAGCGCATATTCGGATACGTCCAGCACTTTGCCCCGGCCCGATTGCAGGATGACATTTTTCAGATGAATGTCGCGCGGATTCAAGCCGCGGCTGCGCACCAGCGCGCGCGCTTCCTCGACGTCGAGGATCACTCGCTCCGGTACGGGAATGCCCTGCAGCAGGCAATCGAGCAGCGTGACTCCGGATTCGTGGCTCATCACCAGATAGCGCTCCCCGCATCCGTAGTATACGGGAAAATAAGGAATTCCTTCCAGCCGTTCATACACTTGCTTCTCCATATCCTTTTTCCCGAGCGCAAGCGCAAGATCCGAGTAGATTTTAAACGCATAGCCCGGCGTCCGATCATACGTAAACACGGCCGCATCCGTTCCGATGCCGATGCAGCGAAGTCCTTCCGCAAAGCCGGATACGATTACAGGCTCATTCCGTTCGCTGCCGGTAACCGTGATGCTGCGCAGCGCCTCGTCGGCCATAGTCCAATCCATGTTCATCCTGGAGTCCCCCTTGTACCGTCTATTGGCAGGCTAACTCATGTAAGATATTTACGCGAATCAAGCATCCAGGGTGCAAAATGGGTTGCGGTCATTAGAGCGATTATACCATAGAACAACCGTTCGCCAAAATAAAATGCACTTCTCCTGCTTCAAAAATTATCCATGCGGGTAACTATGGTTAGCTGGTTCCGATACCAGAATGATGAAGACGCATAACTGCAAAGAAAAGGAGTGTTGATGTATGAAAAGCATGCTGAAAACAAAAATAACGGTACTCGCTTTGTGCTCGGCTTTCCTGTTACCGGCCGCAGCTTTCGCCCAGACGCCGGACGAACCGGCCGCGAACCCGTCGACGACTACCGTCACCTTCCCTAATCTGAACCTGACGACTACTGTAAAAGTAACGAATATAGACGGGGTATTGGTTCCGGGGGACTACGTGGTCACCAGCGATTCGAGAGTGGCTTATATCCCCCAAGGCGTCGGGCTTGTCGTCGTCAATAAAGAAACCATTTTGCCGAATGGGGCGTTTTATTTGAAGGAATAGCCCCCGGGACTTCTTCGGTGACTATCCCAGTCTAAAGCAAAAACCATTGAATCCGGAAAAAGCCGCAGATTCAATGGTTTGTTTGTCTAGCCTATAACCGTGTTAATAAAGTTCTCCAAAGATGAAACATCCGTAATGTTCTTATTGCATTCGTGTCCATCCATGCACAAATAATTGCCAACCGCTTTATAATAATCAGCTGAGGCTTTCGCCGGCCTTTTTTTGGATATCGCCGAGAATAAAGCAAGATCTTCATACTTATTGCATATGAAGCAAAAGCTTCTCTTGTTGGTGGGAGTATATTTGCCCTCTACACCGACAAATTGCCCGTTTAAATGGTATACGATGAACAATTTATTCGTAGAGATATCGATCCAACTGAGATAGGTGACGTAACGATAATCTATCTCGGATAAATTGGGAATCTTTAGCTTCTTATTCTTGGGAAACAGCTTCTGAATCTGCTTTTCCGTAATAGGCGGAAATTCCACGATATACGGCTCTAACGTTCTCAGATACTTATGGAAATCTTCTGACGTTTCCAAGGTTACAATGTTTTCCAGCATCTGTTTCTGAAGGCCGGAAGCGTTGGGAAACAGCTCTGCGATTTTGGCTGCCGTACCCTGCCTGACCGATTCCAATACCTTCCGATCGGCAATCGTTCTGAGAGCGTGCTGCAGGTTCCCTGCTTGCTTCTTGATATCGTTATACTGATGGTTTCTAATAAATGGTCCACTCATGGAGGTCAGCCCCTTATTTTATAGATTGAAAATAAGGTGCAAAGCCATATTATTAGAAACGATAGCTGCTCATTCGGGCGATTTGGTGTTGCTCTCTTTTACGCCCATGCAAAGTATCGCCCTAAAAATAAGGCTTTGCATGAGACTGGCCAATCCGGCAATCGCGAATTGCCATCCGTACCAACTCCCTCGTTCTTACTTACGATTTAGTATAAACAAAACAAATGTGTGCAGCAAGAACAAGACTTCCTTCCATTCCCGTCTATAACAAAAAGGATGCCCTCACCTCATGTGAACGGCATCCTTTATCTCTTTAAGGAGTTAAGCTCTGAACTTTATCCCGAATTTTATCGACCTGGTTCAGCGTGTCGACGAACTGGGAATTTTCGATCGCCTTCCAGTCAATGGCGCCGTTATTGATTTTCTCCAGGTAACCGTTAATCTCCTTCGTCAGCGTTTCGTTATAGCCGACCAGCTGCCCATGAACGTCTTTGGCAAAATCGGGGGCTTGAAGCGCATTGAATTTTGCGATCCGTTCCTTCATACCGGTCAATTCGTTCTTCAGTGTCGTTCTGGCTTCGGGATCGGTGACCGCCTGCCCGGCAAGCGCCGGCAATTGTTCCGCAAGCCGCGAAGTATCATTGATAAAGTTGGTAGCTTCTTCCACGTAGTTTAAAGTATTATTTACTTTGTCGACGAGCCCACACCCTGACAACAGACCGACCGCAAGCACAAGCAAAAGCATGATTTTCAGTTTCATTACCCGGACCTCCGACTTTTTTACAAGGTAATACTGATCTAAGCCGGCTCCGGTTTCAAAAAAAACTATAAGGGCAGCGACTCCTGAACCGGCCGTTCGCCTTTTCCGGGAAGGGTACGAATGATCGTCCATTGCTTTCTCGTAACCATGAACGCCGCCGCCAGCAAAGCAAGTGCAACGAAAACACCAGACTCTCCCGTCCACAGCAAGGCCGAATCCCCTTTGGTAAACAGGTCAAAGACGTTCTGGGTGATGGCATTCCATGAAGCATGCAGCAAGACGGCCGGCCAAATACTTCCCGATGTCAAACGGAGATACGCCATCACATACCCGAAGGACGTGACCGTGATCATAAACAGCAGGATGGACAAAAGAAGATACGGACCGGCGTAATATACTCCGGCTACCATGAGCGGCAGATGCCACACGCCCCACACCAGTCCGCTTACGAGAACAGGCCGGGGAACCCGGGCATCGATCAGGCGTGTGAGCATGTAACCGCGCCACCCCACTTCCTCGCCAAAGCTTCCAAGCAAACCTCGAATCGTTCCGAGGGTTACATTTGCGAGAAGAAGGAGGACAAACAAAACAAGAGGAGGAGCGTTTAAATACGTAGCGGGCGCGGCAAATTGCGCGAGTCCGGACATCCATGCTATGCCATAGGCCGCCAGATCGACCGCTATCGGCAGGAGAAGCACGATCGGTATGAATTTAAGAGTACGTCTTCCACCCAGGCGGAGCGAGATGTCGGCAAATCCCTCGCGCAACAGCAAACGCGAAAGCAGAGATGCCAAGGCGGGCGTCCACATCAGAAAAAGTATCCATTTGCCGTCGTGGAGACTCAGCCAGTAACCCACGCATGAAAGAGGAACGAGCAAAGCAAAAAAGACCGTAAGCCCGCGTCGGGCAGACTGAACGCGATGTTGCGCCATCTCGCGATTTGAGGTTGTCATCATCAAACACTCCTTATCGTTGCGGATTTCATTGGGGTTGCAGGTTAATACTTCCAATTATATTAATTTACACCTTATTATAATACCGACTCTCTTCAAGACAACGGCCCGAAGTCTAACCCTAAACTAGCCAAAGGAACAAGCGAAAACTGGCCTAAGGACCGTTGAGAATCGGGAACATGTGCAGTCACGCAAAAAAGCCGACCATCCGCATGGACGCCGGCTCTTCGATTTTTCAATTATTTCGGCCTGAATCAGCTCCGTGCGGCAAGCTCACGCGCTCTTCGATAAACCGGACGATATGGTCTACGCTCGATAACGATTCGATCAGCAGGTCCTCCTCGTCAAAGGTTGTTTGAAACTCCTGTTCCAGCCAGACGATCAGCCGGACCACTGTAACGGAATCCAACACACCCTGCGGACCCAGCAGCCGCACAGAACGCTCCACGTCCGGCGTACCGAGCAGTTGAGCAACGATAGCCGTCACTTTCCGTTCAATCTCTTCACGATTCATCCTAAAGTTCTCCCTTCCGCTGGCTTAAAATGCCCCATCTTCACAGCAATCCAATCCGGTGCACAATACGAGAACGGAAACGGCAGAGCATAGATCGAATCGTGCTCCCGCCTCTCCTTCCGGGCGAACCCCAGCAGCTGCAAAAGCATCAGCGCCGGCCGGTTGCGGCCTGTGGCACGGTAGCTGCAGACCGCTTCATGCATTGCCGGATGCTCCTGCTGCGCCAGCTTCAGCACCGTTCCGAGAAATGCGGTTCCAATGCCGCGCCCTTCGATGCGGCAAGAGATGCAGAACAACCGGATGTCCAGCCGTTCCTCCTCATAATCCAGCATGGCTGCCCCGACAATGCCGTGGTCGCCGAACCGGTCCTTCAACTCCGCGACATATAGTCCTTTCGCAGGCGATTCCAGATAAGAACGGACGACCTCCTCCGATACCCGCTCCGTCAAATTATTGAATTGAGTCGTTCTTGCAGCGAGCTCGAAGGACCGGTCGAGATCCTCCTCACGTGCAGCGCGTACCTCAAGCTCCATGAAGCAGGAGCGCAAAAAGTCTTCCCGCGACCCGGCGAACCGCTGCTCCGCCGTTGTCCGCTCCATCCGGGAAAGCATCATCTCGCGGCGTCTCCCCGCTTCCCGCGTCAACTTCCCGGCTTGGAACTCGGGGTATCCGGCGAGCTCCAGCGCCTCATGTGCACCGTAGACGGTCAGCTCCGGCAGATACGCCCCCGCCTCGTAGCGTTCGAACGGATTGTCATCAATGAACGCTACCGCATCCAGCCCGATATTCAGCTCGTTTGCCACCCTCCGGATGCCTTCCACCTTCGCCCCCCATCCGATCTGGGGATACAGAAAATAACGGCCGATGCCTAGTTCCTCCAATTTCGCCATCGCCAGATCATGGTCGTTCCGGCTCGCTACGCTCTGCAAAATGCCGCGCCCGTCCAACTGCTCCAGCACCTCGCGAATACCGGGACGCAGCGCTACATCTTCATCGTCGGCCAGCGTTCCGTGCCATAACGTTTCGTCCAAATCCCAAATCAGACATTTGATCATGCTATCCTCCGCAGCCTAAGCTTCCTGATCGTGCACTTTGTACTCCATCGTCAGATGGGTCGGCGCGAAGCCGTAATTTTTATACAGCACGCGCATAGGCAGGTTGCTGACGTGCACATGTCCGACGATACGCCGGGCCTTCACCCTGCCGGCAAAATCCATACCCGCCTCGAACAAGGCCGTCACCGCCTCCGAGCCGCGGCATGATTCGGCAGCGTAGAAGCTTTTGAACTGGATATAGTTTTCTTTCGTCACGAAATTCTCTTTGAGCGTCATCCAGAGCCAGCCGGCCACCTGGCCTTCCAGCTCCAGGACGAGCATGCCTTCCCTTTCACGAGGAATCGCTTTTTCCAGCTTGCGCCGGTGGAATTCCAGATCGGTTACCGCCTCGCTGCCAAACGAAATGACGGAAATTTCTTTCTCAAATTCGGCCACCGCGGCCAAATCGTTCTGCTCTATCGGTCGGATATTCATCTTGTCTTCTTCTCCTCTTAAGCCCATGATTCGCCTCATGTTTGTTTATACGCTCTTTTTTTCGATCAATTGAAACGTATCGTTCTTGCAGCGGGGACACCCTTGATTTTTAAGCTGCTCGATCGTGGGCACGTCACCTTGGAAGCCGACGTAGACCGTTTCCCCGCACTGCTGGCAGCGGTAAGTGCGCAGCGTCCGCTTGACTTCACCCGTGTACAGCGCATCTTCGAAAGCGCCGGCGTATTCGGAACGCGTCTGCTCCGTCGTTTTCAGCACGATCATTTGGCTTCGATTCGCGATCATTTCCGCGCCTTCGTACTCGTTAAAGCGCGGGAACGTGGCGCTGACCATGAGCCCCATCCGCACGAACTCCCGCTGCATCGCCAGCATGAATTCCGGCGACTTATGGGCAAACGACAAGAAGATCGGGGCACCTTTTCTCTTCTTCAAGCCGCTGATGCCACGGGAAAGAAACAGTGTCATGCCCTGCAGCGTATAAGGCGGATCGGTAAAGAAGCAGTCGTATTGTCCCTGCCATTCCTCGGCCATAGGGTGGCGCAAATCCCAGCGCCTGCATTGGATAGGCAGCCCCTCCCTTGCTGCAGTCTCGCCGATAAAGCTCAGGAACCGCTCGTCGATATCGACAACGTCGATCCTCGTCTTCGAATGTCCCTCCGGGAAGAGCTTCCGGAGCAGGAAGCCGAGCGAGACGCTGACCAGATCGTCGTCGCCGATGCAGAGCACGCGCTTTCCGATCAACGCCTGCTGCTTCAAGCACAGGACGGCCCGGCGCAGACTCGTTTCCGCGGTGCATTTCGATTGATCGATCCGGACGTCCACCTGCGGCCGCAAGCGGAATAGTTCCTGAAGCCCGCTTAGCACGTCGGCCAGCTCGGCCTTCCAATCCGCATCGCCTGCCGTCAGCTTCAAGTACAGGCTCCTGTTTAATCCGCCGTATCCCAGCTCTTGCTCAATCCATGCCGTTCCCGCCCTGCTGCAGCGCGTCCCGTTCTCTTGCGTCAGCGCGCCTGCCTTGACGAGCTCTTTCTTGATGGCCGCGGCTACGGGAATAGGCAGCAGCGTCTTGCGCGCCAGCTCCTTGGTCGAGATGCCCGGGCTGAAATAGCATTCCAGCAAAAACTGCTCGATGACGACGGAACCTTCTTCCAGACGGACCTTCGCGCTGATTTCATCCAAATCATTTTTCATTTCGATCACTCCTCCGATTGGGTTTCGATGGTAACGCCCGGTGCGTGCTTGCGTCCCATCAGCTTACGTTTTTTGCGGTTTTCCTTCGTCTCGAACACAATGTCCAGATCGTAATTGTCTGGATACAGCTCCTTGCTCTCGATGTGCAGCTTCAGCCGCTTCTGGTTGATTTTGAACTTCTGGTTCTGGATCATCACCCCGACGTTGCCCCGGGCATCCTCGGTTTCAAACACAATGCCGGTACGGCCCAAATAAGCGATGTACACGCAATCGCCGAGCTGGAAGCTTCTGGAGGACTTCTCAGGAACTGGATGAGCGGTATCCTCCGGCTCCTTCTCCGAATGTGGCAGAGGCTCAGGCACCGTCGCCGTCGTTTCTTCCTGCGGATCGTCCGTATCCGCCGCGGAGGCTTCGTTCGGCTCCGGCTCATACCCGGCGGCCTGTGTTCCCTGCGGCAAGCTTTCCGACAAGCCGCGCGCGGTAATTTCGCGGGACCGCTCGATAAGGCCGGCAGGCAAGCCCAGCTTCAACGCGATCAGGAAGGCGTAGCTCTGGCCCGCTTCCCCGATCCGCAGCCGATACAGCGGCTGCAGCGTGTCCGTATCGAACTCCATGCGGGCATTTTCGAACCCCGGCGTCACGTCGGCGAAATTTTTGATTTCCGTAAAATGAGTCGTCGCCACGACGGTCGCTCCTCTTCGGTGCAGCTCTTCCAGAATGGCCACCGACAAGCCGACGCCTTCCCCCGGATCGGTTCCGGAAGCCATCTCATCGATCAGGATGAGCGTCGAACGGTCGGCAAACTGCAGCATCTCATTGACGTTCCGAATATGCGCGGAGAAGGTGCTGAGCGCATGCTCAATGCTTTGTCCGTCCCCGATATCGACGGCGAGATGGTTGAATACGGAAAGCAAGCTTCCTTCCCGTACCGGAACCAATAAGCCTGACTGCGCCATGACGGTTAGCAGACCGACGGTTTTCAGCGTTAAAGTCTTGCCTCCGGTATTCGGTCCCGTGATAATCAGCGACTTGTATCTCCGTCCGATGACGAAGTTCAGGGGAACCATCGGCCGGTTCAGCAGCGGATGCTTCGCTTCGCGCAGGTCGATGATCCCTTGGTCGTTCAGCTCCACATTGAAGCCTCCGATAGCCAGAGCATATTTGGCCTTGGCAAAAATGAAATCGTAGGTGCCCACCGTCTCAATATTCGTCAGAAGCTGTTGATCGCAGCTTTCCGCCAGTGCGGTCAAATCGCTCAGCACTTTCAGCTCCTCCCGCGCTTCCTCCGCTTTCAGCCCTGTAAGCTCGAACTGAATCGTCATGACCTCAGCCGGCTCGATATAGACCGTTTGGCCGCTCGCCGACTCGTCGAGCACCGTTCCCTTCACCAGCTTGCGGTGCTCTTTCTTGACCGGCAGCACATACCGTCCGTTGCGCGTGCTGAGGACATGCTCCTGCAAAATGGTGCGGTGGCGGCTCATCAAGGAATCCAGCTTGCTCTTTAGACGCTCCTCGAATACGGCCAGCCGCTTGCGGACTTTCATGAGCTCCTTGCTGGCGGAGTCGGCGACTTGGCCGTGACGGATGCACCGTTCGATCTCCGATTTCAGCGCATCCATCGAATACATGGAAGCCGCATAAGAGCTAATCTGAGGGGCTATCCCGCTTTTCGCTGCCATATACCTCATGAGCTGCGCGCAGCTGGTCAGGAATTGGTGCATGTGCATGAAGTCCTTCTCACTGAACACGTAGCCCGTTCCCAGCAGGTCCAAAATATTTTCCATGCCTTCCAGCGAAGGAATCGGAACGCTTGCGCCTTGCTGGAGCAAGGACTTCGCTTCCGCCGCCTCGTCCAGCTTGGCCCGCACGACGGACATCGCCGTTAAAGGAAGCAGCTCGGCGATCTGCCGTTTGCCTAGATACGATACGGCATATTCCGCCAAAGCTTCTTTGATTTTGCCGTATTCCAGACGTTGCAATGCTTTTTCATTCATGGGTGATCTCTCCTTGTAGGAAAATAAAAAAAGGACAGAGAATGAACGTACGTCATTCTCTGCCCTTTTGTGACCATGCCTAATTAAAAGCGCCCGATAAAATAGAAAATCCGCGCTGAACTCAGCACGGATGATAGGCGCAATGAATAGGCATGTACCTATGGCATTGTATGATATCCGTTGTTCTTAACTAATTCCAAGGTGACCGTAAACCCACGACAAAATAAACCTTGCTTAACAGCAAAATTTGCCCATGAATTTCCAGAAACCTCATTATGGAATTTGATTAGTTAAGAACGACCACCGACATCAAAATCTCCCCTTAGGCAATAATTATTTCTACTGTACCTTACTTCCCCAGTAAATGTCAAGCGCTGTGAAATTCGCAATGCATCCCTGCTCATTCAACCGGTTGATTGTAGCCGTACCTCAACCGTCACGCCCCGAACTGCGCCCGGTGCAAGCGGCTGTAAGCGCCCTCCGCAGCGAGCAGCTGCTCGTGATTGCCCTGCTCGGCAATGCCTTGGTCCGCGACCACCAGGATCCGGTCGGCGTTCTTTATCGTGGCAAGCCGATGGGCAATAATCAGCGTCGTCCGGCCTTCCGACAGCTCGGCCAGCGCCTGCTGAATCGCCGCCTCCGTCTCCGTATCGAGCGCTGACGTCGCTTCGTCGAGAATGAGGATCGGCGGATTTTTGAGGAACATACGGGCAATGGAGAGCCGCTGCTTTTGTCCTCCGGACAGCTTCACACCGCGCTCGCCGATCAACGTATCGAGCCCCTCGGGCTGGGACAAGATCAGCTCTTCCAGCTGAGCCCGGCGCGCGGCCTCCCAGATTTCCTCATCCGTCGCTCCCAGCTTGCCATACGCAATATTTTCGCGAATCGTCCCATCGAACAGAAATACGTCCTGCTGCACGATGCCAATGTGCGAGCGCAGCGATTGCAGCGTCATCTGCCGGATGTCGATGCCGTCGATCGTGATGCTTCCTTCGTCGACCTCGTAGAACCGTGGCAGCAGGCTGCACAAGGTTGTCTTGCCCGCGCCGGACGGGCCGACGAGCGCTACGGTTTCCCCCGCGCGAACGGTAAGATGAACGTCCTGCAGCACCTTCTCCTTGTTCTCGTAGCCGAACTTCACGCCGCTGAAGCGAATATCCCCCTTCAGATGCCCGACATGGCGCGCATCCGGCGCATCGTCTACATCCGGGGCGGTCTCCAGCAGCTCCAGATACCGTTTGAAGCCCGCAATACCTTTCGGATACGTCTCGATCACCGAGTTGATCTTCTGGATCGGCCCGAGGAAGACGTTGGACAGCATGACGAAAGCGATGAACTCCCCGTACGACATTTTTTGCTGGATCACAAACCATGTGCCGCAGACGAGCACGAACAGCGAAACGAGCTTCATCAAAATATAGCTCAGCGACGAATTCCACGCCATGATCCGGTAAGTCAACAGCTTGGTCATCCGAAAGCGGCTGTTGTTTTCCGCGAAGCGGGCGATTTCATGCTTCTCGTTGGAAAACGCCTGCACGACGCGAATGCCGCTTATGTTGTTTTCGACCCGGGCGTTGTAGTCTGCGATGTCGGCGAACATGCGCTTGAAGGCGCGCGACATTTTTTGGCTGAAATACAGGGACAAGTAAATCATCAGCGGGATGATAATAAAGGTCAGCACGGCGAGCTGCCAATTGATGTTCAGCATAATTCCGAAGGCTCCGGCCAGCGTCATGACGGCAATGAACAAGTCTTCGGGGCCGTGGTGGGCGATCTCCCCGATATCCATCAAGTCGTTGGTCATCCGGGAGACGAGATGTCCGGTCTTGTTGTTGTCGAAGAAGCGGAACGACAGCTTCTGCACATGATCGAACAGCTTCTTGCGCATATCCGTTTCGATGTTGATGCCCAGCATGTGCCCCCAATACGTCACCACGTAGTGCAGTGCAGCGCTGACCGCATAAATGCCGAGCAAGCCGACGCAGCCCCACAAAATCCACTCCCATTTGCCGCTTGGCAGCAGATCGTCCACCACCCGGTTGACGGCAATCGGAAAAGCCAGCTCTAGCAGCGCCGCGATGATCGCGCAGGAGAAGTCCAGCAGGAACAGCCCTTTATATGGTTGATAATAAGCAAAAAAACGGCGGAGCATAGGATAACCCTCTCTCTATCGATACTTTCTTGCCGAGATAAATGAGACTGATTCTCATTACCACACCTCATTGTAGGCGGCTTACCTAGAGATGGCAATGGACAAACGCGACGTTTTTTTTGTACAAATTGAAAGGGGTTGGCCGAAGTTTTTGTACAAAATGAAGCGGCCGTTTTTCGTTTGTCCATTGAGTATCAGATAGGTTCCCTATATGATGGTTTCTAAACGATAATGAGAATCATTATCCATAACTCTTACACCCTGTCGAAGGAAGGTAACCTCATGAAAGCGGCAAGAAAAGTCATTCATCTGTTCGTCATCGTCTTAAGCTTGGGAGCGCTGTTGGCTATGGCAGCATGCGGCGCACCAACCGGAGCTCCTCCCGCTTCTACTGGACAAACCGCAGACGCTGCTCAGGACAAAGCGCCCGCTACACGCAAGTACACGGATTACAAAGGCAACGAAGTGCAAATTCCCGTGCAGCCGCAGCGCGTCATTTTTGCCGGAGAGACGTTCGGCGATCTGCTGGTTCTCGGAGTCGACGCCGTCGGCGCGCAATTGTCATCGATCAAAGATCACGTCTTCGAAAACCGGGTGAAGTCTATCGAAGACGTCGGCTTCCCGATCAATCTGGAAAAGGTGCTGGAGCTGAAGCCTGACTTGATCCTTGTAGCCAGCACCGACGCAAAGCAGTACGAGCAGCTTTCCAAAGTCGCTCCTACCGTCATGTTCGATACGTTCGCCCCGTTGGACGAGCGTATTGCGCTGCTGGGGGATTTGCTCGGAAAGCAGCAGCAGGCCAAGCAGTGGCTTGCCGATTTCAACGCGAAGGCGGAGGCCATGTGGAAGCAGCTCCGGGCGGACGGCATGAAAGACGGAGAAACCGCCTCGGTGTTTACGTATTATCCCGGCGACCGGCTGTTTGTCATGGCGCGCGCCGGGCTTCCGCAAATGCTGTATCATCCAAAGGGCTTCAAGCCTACCCCGATGATTCAGGAAGTGCTGAACGGCAGCCAAGGGTTCATGCATATCTCGCCGGAGCTTCTGCCGCAGTACGCCGGAGACCGCGTTTTCATTCTCATTCCGGCCGCCGGTCTGGAGGATGCGCGCAAATCGACGGACGAATTGATGAAAAGCCGCATTTGGCTTGATCTGCCCGCCGTCAAGAACGGCCGCGTCTACTCGATCGATATTTCAAAATCCGACAGCGACGCCTCGACGAGGGAATGGATGCTGGAGGAACTGCCTAGAATGCTTCGGAAATAACAAATTGTTCGGGAGGTTCCCGGAAGCTTTTCACGCTGTCGTTGAAAAGCTTCTTTGTTTTGTATACAATAGATTTTAATTGATAATCATTCTCAATTATTGAAGGAGGAATGTAGGATTGGGCTGCGAATCGGCGAACACCTCTCCCCTGCGCTCTCTGCTGTTTCACCTGTCGGATATCGAGCAAATCCATCGGCCGGTCGGATGGAAATCCGGGAAACAAACGGCTGTTCACCATAC
>NZ_JTHN01000107.1 GCF_001399685.1 Paenibacillus sp. A3 | reverse complement strand
AGCTTGCTGAGAAGCCCGCTTCGCGCAGAAATTCTCTGCATACGCCGGTGGGGTATATCCCTCCAGCCGCTCTTGAAACCCGTGAACTTGATTAGAATTAGCGGTGTTTTCACGGGTTTCAAAGGCGGACGTAAACTCTTACGGGATATACCCCACCTCTATTTGTATGAGATTTTCTACTTCTTGGACTTCCCAGCAGCCTGAAAGGGGGAATCCCCCCTGACGGTTATTTTTTCTCGTAATCCGCCTTGGCTTTTTGAATCAAGGCCGCGTATTTGTTCAACGTTTCTTTCACATCTTTCTTATCCATCACGACTTCGCTGAGTGCCCCGTTGATCGCCTTGTTCACTTCAGCCCAATAAGGAACGTTGGATAGAGGCTGGGCTACTTTCAAGCCTTCTTGCGCCGCATCGAAATACGGTTTTTGCCAATCCTCCACCACCCCGTAGACGTCGCTTCGGAACGATGGCCAGCCAAGCTTGGAAATGAGCAGTTCCTGAACCTCTTTGGACATCAGATATTCCATGAACTTCACGGCCAATTCCTTGTTCGGAGAGCCTGCCGGAATGCCGATGACTTCTCCGCCCAATGTTTTTACGGCTCCTTTCGGCCCGCTGTAGCCGGAATACGCTTTAATTTCTTTCTTCCCGCCGTCCTTCACAATCACATTCACGCCAAACGGCCAGTTCGGGGCATAATACACCGATTCCTTCGCCAAAAATCCGTTCGTCGCGCTGAAACTGGCTTTCAGCGTATCTTCGGATAAATAAGGCCAGAGCTGCTGCAGGAACGTAAAGGCTTTGATCGTTCCCTCATCATTCAGTACCAACGGGTCGCCGCCGGCTTGCCGGATAAATTCGACGATCTCGATAACATCGCCCGAAAGCTTGATTTTCAAAGCCAGCCGTCCGATGCCTTCCTTTTCCTTCAGCGTCTTGGCCACGTTCAGCAATTCATCCCAGGTTTTCGGGGGCTGCAATCCGTACTGCTGGAATTTATTTTCGTTGTAATAGTTAATTTCCACATTCGGCCGGTACGGCATGAAGTACGTTTTGCCTTCGAATTCCCCCGCTTCTACCAGCTTTCCGATCGCTTCCTGCGGAATTCGGGCTTTATAAGAGCTCAGGTCTTCGACCAAGCCCTTCGACACGAGAGCCGCCGTATTGTTGACATCCTGCGCAACGAGGTCGATCTCGGCCTTTCCGGCCAGCTTCATCGCCTCCAGCTTCTTCACGACGTCCTTCGCTTCAACCTGAATCGCTTCTACTTTCGCGTTATTCGCTTTTTCAAACTTGGGGAGAACATCGCTGCGCATGACAGCCCATTCTTCTTCGCTTAACGCCATCGTCACCCGCAGCGTTTTCGCTTCGGCCGGTGCGGCCGCGCCCTTCTCCTTGCCTTCTTTGTCCGCGCACCCTGCAATCACACCAGCCGTCATCGTAGAAACCAAACCTACCGTCAATAGCTTCTTCACAGACCGATTCATGTTGAAATTCCCCCCAGATGGTATTGGCTTTTATGTTATCCAAAGAAAGGGTCAGCCTTTTACGGCGCCCCCCAGATAATCCGATTTCAAATATCTCTGAAGCACGAAGGTAATGATAATAACCGGGATCGCCAGAATCGTGGCATAAGCCGCCTGCTGGAAAAAACCGCCCCGCTCGACGTAATAATAAATTTGCAGAGGCATGGTCTTGGTGGACAGGGACAAGTAAAGCGCATAAGTGAATTCATTCCACGAGTTCAGCCATACGTACATGGCCGAAACGGCAATCCCCTGCATGGAAACAGGCAGAATGACCTTGATTAATGTCTGCATCCGCGTTGCCCCGTCAATCGCGGCCGCTTCCTCCAGATCAACCGGAATAGACTCGAAATTAGCTACGAGAATCCAAGCCATAAACGGAAGCTGCCCGATCAAATGCGCCAGCACAAGCCCCAAGCTCGTATCAAGCAAATCCCATTTCAGGAAAATAACTGATATGGGAAGCGCAATGCCGACAACCGGAAACATTTTGGTGAAAAAAAGCGACAGCATATAAGCATACTTCGCCTTCTTGCCCAACCGGGAAATGGCATAAGAGGCAGGCACGACGATCGCAAGCGAAACGAGCATGGTCAACGTGGCAACGGTAAAGCTCTTCTGCAACGGGGGCCATAAATTGCCGGACTCAAAAACCTGCTTCCAATGCTTGAACGTCACTTCATGGATCAGAAAGGTCGGGTGCTGAGTCAGCACTTCCTGCGGGTTGCTAAACGATATTTTGACCAGGATGTACACGGGCGCAATCATGACAAGGCTGATCAACAGGACGACGAGATACAGCCCCACTCTGGATAATCCCTTAGCGACCATGGCCGAACCCCTCCCCTTTGTCGACATATTTCAGATAGACCGTGACGAACAAGACGATGAGGATCAGCAGGATCGTGGAAGCCGCTCCCGACGCGCTTAAATTGTTGTAGGCGTACTCCTCGTAGGCATAAGTGGCAAGAAATGGAACCGCTTTCCCAACTAAAATTTGAGGGAGCTCGAAAATCCGGAATTGATCGATCGCCCGCAGCAGCACGGTCATCGTAATGGTCGGTTTCAAGATCGGCAGCGTGACGTGCCTGAAAATTTGCCATTTCGTCGCGCCGTCCATGCCGCCGGCTTCGTAAACCTCTTTCGAAATCGATTCCAAGCCCGCCAACAGCAGAAGCACCACCACAGGCAGCACCTTCCACGTATCGGCGAAAGCGATGACGAATAAACTCCGGATGCTTCCGCTTGTCCAGTTGACCGGCACGGTGACGAGCCCGAGCCTGTAGAGCAGTTCGTTCAAATAGCCTTGCGTCCCGAACACATACAGCAAGGTGACTCCCGATACGAGCGTCGGAATGCCCATAGGCATCAGGACAAGCGACCGGATAAGCCCCTTGCCCTTGAACGTTTGTTTGAGAACCATGGCTACTAACAGGCCCAAGCTCATTTGAATGCTTAAGCCGATGATCGTCACCCCGACCGTGTTCACAATGGCTCGGAGAAAGTCGGGCTTTTGAAAGACGGACTCATACACCTTCAGCGTCCATTCTCCCGTCAGGTTGTCCTGAAAGCCCAGCATGATCGTCTTGAAGATCGGCAGAAGCGTAAAGCCGAAAATATAAAGGGTCATAGGCAAAATAAAAACAAGCTCCAGCCTGTACTTTTTCAAGGATTGCAGCATCGTGCGATCACCCGCTTCACCGTTTTTACGTGTTGTGTATTCTTCTCGCAAAGTCGACAAACTTGAATTTATCCGGCCTGTGTCGGGACTCCGTATATTGGAATAACGTCGTATCGTTCAGACAAACGTAATTCTCCACCACAACGACCATATTATAGGCGCCAAGGTCCAAATAGTTACGGTCTTCTTCGGTAGCTTCTTGTACGGAAATGACTTTTTTCGCGTATCCGATTTTCAAGCCCAGCCCATGCTCAATATACTCATAGATGGAATCCTCGCATATTTTGATGGTTAAGTCGGTGACGTATTTCTTCTTGAAAAAGTCTTTATCCAAAATGATTCTCTCACTGCCGATCTGCCTTACCCGCATCACCTTCCAGATCTCGTCATCCTCATCAGTATCCAGATGGGTCGTCAAAAAAAGATCCGGCTTGATCACCGTGAGCTCTTCAACGATGGTCTTGGGCTCCCGGCCCATTTTTTGCGCCAGCTCCTTAAAGCTGACCAGACCGGAAATCGGGAAATTAAACCGCTTCGTTTCCAGTACGATGGAGCCTTTTCCTTTAATCTTCTGAATATAGCCGTTCTGCGACAGCAAATTAAGCGCTTTCCTCACGGTCTCTCTGGAGGTCTCGTAAGCCGTAACAAGCTCGTTTTCGGAAGGCAGCATCTCATTGGCCCTGATGTCGTTGTTTTCGATCTTATTCACCAGATCGTGGTAAATGGACAGGTACTTGTTTTCCAAATTCATCACCAACCATAATAAATTATCGACTCGTACGGCCTAAGCCGCATATTGCCTGGCAGCGCCTTGGAATCCTTGTAGTTCGACAGCAAGATCCGCCATGATGTCCCGCTCCACGAAGCTTCCGTCCATTCGAAGACCGGCTGCTTGTCCGTAAAGTTGCTGACCACCAGCAAGGTTTCATTGTTATATTTTCTCAAATAAGCGAAAAGTTCCGGGTGATCCAACAGGATCGGTTCATAGCTGCCGTAGGTAATGATATCGAATTGCTTTCTTAACGAAATCAGCTGCTTATAGTGGAACCATACCGAATCAGGGTCCCGCAGTGAAGCCTCCACATTGATCCGGCTGCTGCTTGGGGCGACCCGAATCCACGGACGGCCGGTCGTAAAGCCCGCATTCGCACCGGAGTCCCACTGCATCGGCGTTCTCGAGTTATCGCGCGATCTTCTGCGGATAATTTCCATGGCCTCTTGCTCGCTTTTTCCCTGCTCCCTCATCATCCTGTACATGTTCAAGGTTTCGACGTCCCGGTAATCACTAATGTGATCGAAGCCGGGATCGGCCATGCCGATCTCTTCCCCCTGATAAATGTAAGGCGTTCCCTGCATCATGTGGATGGTGGTCGCAAGCATTTTCGCGGATTCCTTAAGGTAACGCCCGTCGCAGCCGTAGCGGCTGACAATTCTCGGCTGATCATGGTTGCACCAGAACAGAGCGTTCCAGCCTTCGCCTTGATGCATGTCCACCTGCCAATCGGACAAAATTTTCTTCAGCCCCGGCAGGTCAAACTCGCCCAGCTCCCACTTGTTGCCCCCGGGATAATCCACTTTGAGATGGTGGAAGTTAAATACCATATTTAATTCCTGCCGCTCGGGACGGGTGTACCGGATACAATGGTCAATCGTCGTAGACGACATCTCGCCGACGGTCATCATATCGTACCTGGAAAAGACTTCCCGGTTCAGCTCCCGCATATACTCGTGAACCCGGGGACCGTCGGTATAAAACCTTCTTCCGTCTCCAAGCTCATCATCGGGAAAATCCTGATCCTTGGAAATCACGTTAATGACATCGAGCCTGAAGCCCTGTACACCCCGCTGAAGCCAGAAATGCATGATATCGCAAACGTTCTTTCGGACCGCCGGATTCTCCCAATTGAGATCCGCTTGCGTTTCATCGTATAAATGCAAGTAATATTGCTGCGTCTTCTCGTCATACTTCCATGCAGAGCCGCCGAATTTGGACTCCCAGTTGTTCGGCTCCCGGCTATCCTTCGGAGCTTTCCAAATATAGTAATCCCGATATTCGTTATCGACGGATTGCCGCGAGCGCTTAAACCATTCATGCTCGGTTGACGTATGATTGACAACGATATCCATGATGATCTTAAGGCTTCGTTTGTGCGCTTCCCGGATCAGGAGATCGAACTGCTCCAAGCTGCCGTATCTCTCGTCGATCGCGTAGTAGTTGCTGATGTCGTAACCGTTATCTTTTTGCGGCGATTCGTAAATCGGCGTCAACCATAAGACGTCCACCCCCAAATCCGCCAAATAGTCCAGCTTTTGTATGATTCCTTGAAGATCCCCAATCCCGTCTCCGTCGGCGTCCATAAAACTTTTCGGATAAATCTGATACACAACGCTTTTCTTCCACCAGTCGCTTTCAAGCTTATGGCACAGCTCCACAACAATCATCCTTTATAGCAAGAAGTGGTGTTATGGCGTTATGATCCAACTGGACCAATCTCAACCATTATTTAAACCTGTATATACAAGATACGGCTATTATATTCCATGTTAACAAGGCGGTCAATAATATTTTTCACAGTTGTATATACAGGTTTTCGGACGTGCGCGGCAAGAAAAAAGTCTTAGAGCAAGCGCTCATGACCGCCATCTGCCAAAACGTCAAAAAGATCGCCAACCACCTGGCCAAGCTGGCCGGATAGGGCGATCTTCTTCTTTTCATATACTTGATATTTCAAAAGCTCGAAAAACAGTAGCTTTGTCGACAGCTGGAGAAGGAACCTTCCTTCTCTTTTTTACTAGGGCAGCGTTTTATAAATGATATTCCCGTCTTTATTTTTGGCTTGAATATCAATCGGTTCTCTAATATCCTCCGACAAACTGTAGAACATTTTCTCATGATTATATTGTATTATTTTTAGGTCTTGTGGTTTAGTTCCATTTACCTCAAGAGATTCGATCGCATCGTTCAATCTCCCGGATAGTAGCAAATAATTTAACTGCGGGTTCTTAGAAATTTGCCAGTCAACCATCTTTTCATTCAAGGGTGCTTTTACAAACGATGTGGAAGTAAGAACTTTATTGTTTTTTAGCAGAAAAACGTGAGTTTTTTGCGTTTTATCAGTACAGAAAACAACTTCAAATTTATCTTCCGGATATGTCCGAAGAGAGTCTTTGTCAAAGGTTACGTTATTGTTAACATAGGCGGAAATGATATCGAATTTATCGTTCTTGTTTAATTTTAAATACAGTATGGTGACAATGCTCAGGATTATAAGGCCCAAAATAATCCATGTTCTTCTTTTATTCATGTGCCCTCCTTAATTTGATTTTATAGTTGAAGCTTACATTCCTAAGTCCTGTGTCAAACTCGTAAACAAAAGACCGCTCGAATAGAGCAGTCTTTTGTTTACTTTGGTTACCTAGAAGCTTTTATTTACGGTCCCCGGTTTTTCCCAATGGTCCGATCCAGTTGTCCACTGGAAACCAATAGACCATGGAGCAAAAGAGAAGCCATTTACTGCAGTGTTATCCCAAGTATGTGAAGTTTCTGCTTTAAATGTTACAGTTGACCCCGTTGGAACACCATCGGTAAATTTGAAGTACATCCATCCAAGTTGACGCCATGAGTTATATATTTTATTCAATCCAAATGTTACATAAACACTGTCTTGCCATTTCCACCCAATCCCTCGGGCACCTGCATCCTGAGAGCCATGTGTCCACTCGATTGATTCGTTGCCGTTACTTTTAATAGTATACATTTTTTTATCAAAAATGGTTATATCTTTATGCAGTGATGCCAGATAAAATCCATCGTAACCACCTGCATCATCATATGTTTGGAATGCTGCACAACCCGCGGATATAGCACAACTAATGTCACTTTTCCAACCTGTTCTTTGTAGAACTTTATCGAATTGTTTACTATGTTTAACTCAAGTTCTGTTGAAATGAACAAGGGTCAATATTTTAAAACCATTTAAGTGTCAGGTGATATATACTTTGCTATAATGACACTTACATAAATTTAATAAAAAGGAAGATATGAATTATGATGGATTTTATACGCCCAAGAAAAACCATAGCAGATATTCGCCGCTAAAAGCAAAGACACAGCCTTGAATCGATTGCATAAAGCAATGAAGAAAAACCCGGAAGCTTCGCAAAAAAAATTAGCCGAAATACTAGGTGTCTCACCATCCAGAGTCTGTAAGTTGCTTAGGAAGTCGGCGGATCGATATGGCTGCGGCCATCGGGAAGGGCCAAGGGATTCTGGCGATTAGCGAAGACGGCCTCGATCCCCCAAAGCAAAAAAAGATTGCCCCGCGATAAGGCAATCTGGAATCGCAATCTTCCCCCTATTTCACATCGACTGCAAAAATAAATCTTGCTTGTTGGTTTTTATTCCAGTAGGCATAGATCGAGATCGTGTAGCGTTCGGGTTGTTTGGGTAAGTGCAGCCGATCGCCGTCCAAGGGCACCGCCTTACCCTCTTTTTTGTTGGCATCCGATTCGGACACCATAGTAACCTCCAGTATCTCGGGCTTCATGCCCTTCGGGTATGTAATGACAATATCCGATTCCGGCTTCACGGCCACCGGAGGGTATTCGGCTTGCTTGATCATTTCCGATGCCGGGCTGGGCCACGTGTAGGGTTGGAAGCAATCCGTCCAACATGCGTTGCCATCAAGCAGCGGAATCTCCTGCATCCAGACGATTCCACTGTCGGTTTTCTTCTCATAGGCAACGTAGGGAACGGGCACCAAGGTCCGTTCGTCAAATTTGACGCTTTGTTGCTGAATATACGTTGTCCGCTCGTCCTCTCGGTAATCAATGTCCGCAGCCATCTGTTCCGCCACGAAGCGCAGCGGGACATAGGCGTGTCCGTTATAGTTGATCACGGACAACCTTTTATCTGCCCCGTTGATGACGAATTTCTCGGACGTCAGAAAGTCCAGAGAGGAGCTTGCCCCGTAAGCCGCAACGGTAATCACTACGAATACGCAGACGATCGAAGCTATAATATATTTTCTCAAAAGATACCGTCCTTCCTTTTCCGCATCTTGATCCATTATATTACGCGGAGCGGCTTTTTGCCGCTGCTGCGACTGCAATCGTTACGGTTGCGGCATACGTCGGCTCTTCCCGCCGTGATGTTTCCTTATTCGTTCAAGTAAGTTGTCGTCCGGTTCTGGATCAGCTTCGCGACTTCCTCCGCGGACTTCTGGCCGCTGAAGAACGCTACGGACTCTTCATAGATGATGTTAAACACTTTACCATCCTCCTCAGCATAACGATCGGCCGTATGAAGGAACTGCTTGAATCGGGCAAAATCCTCCTCCGACACCTTCGCCGTTTTTCCATCCTCAAGCTTATACGCTCCGCCTTTCGTTTGCTTCTGAAGCTCGTCCAGCTTCTTCTCGTTCACCGATTTCAAGAGGGAAAATCTGTCCTTGTAGGGAGAAGACTGTACTTCTTCGGATAGCAAGAAGGCCATAAACTTCCATGCTTCCTCTTTGACCTCGGATTTGGCTTGTATCGCAAGCTCCGAGGTGGTAACGATCTTGATTCCGCCGGTTTTTCCTTCCGGATGCGGCTTTTGCAGCAGCATCGGATTGGAGAATTTCGCATAGGGGCCCTTGATAAAATCGGCCGGCGAGAAGATCCGCTCGGTGTAGAACAGCGGCTTTTCGTTATCCGTCGCTTGGGCCATCATGATTTTGTCGTCATACAGCTTTTTAACTTGCCGCAGCATGTCCGTGAACGCCGGGGAGTCGAATTTGGCTTTCCGGGTCGCGCGGTCGATCAATTGTCCGTAGCTGTCCGTCACCCTTTCCTGCAGGATGTAATCCGGCGGATTACTCTCCAAGAAATTGCGGCGGTCCTTGCCGCTCGCTGTCTGCTGCACCAGCTTTCGGCCTATCTCTTCGAATTGCTTCCAATTCCAGCTTTTGTCGTCGACCTTTACGTTCGCCTTCTCCAGAACGTCCCCGTCCCCTACGAGTGCCATCAAGAAGAAACTGGCAGGAATCGTATACAAGCCGCCGTTCAATTTCATCGCGTCCAAAACGTTCATCTGCAAGTTGCTTTTATTCACCGTTTTGTCCTGGTCCAGCATATCGCTCATGTTCAGGAGAAGCTTTTGATTCACATATTTGTCGGTGGGCAAGCCGCTCGCGTCGATAATATCCGCGCCTTTTCCCGATAGCAGCGCCGTGTTCGTCGTTTTTATATATTTCTCGTTATCGACACGCTCATCGCCCGGTTGCTTGAAGCTCTGGATTTGCACGTCGATGTCGGGATACTTCTCCTTGAATTTCTTCGCAGCCGCCTCGTAGTACGGGTTCGGCTCTCTTAGAGATAAGGTCACGACCTTCTTTCCCTCTTTCGATTTCGGCTGCTCCTTGCTTGCCGTCGTCTCATTGCCGTTTCCGCATGCGGTTGTCGTGGCAAGAATCACGCAGGCGAATCCAAGCCCCAATCGTTTTTTCATCGTAGATTCCTCTCTTCCATCAAATGATTATATTCGTGCGCGGCTACTGCAAACGCACCCGATTGCCATCCTGCAAGGGCTCGCTGCTTTCCAGAATGATCAGATCGCCCTCGTACACGCTGCCATCCTCCGGAACCTTCGTTACTTTGTCATTCGTTTCCGTGGCACGAATTTGGACCTTGCGCACAATAAACACATCACCCAAAGCGCCTTTCCGTTCTTCCACTTTATAGATGAACTTGCCTGCGCGATCCTCATGTATGGCCTCGTTCGAAATCAACAGCCCCTCTTGCTGCGAGCGCTTCGTGAGTTTGACCCATGCCTGCTCACCTCCTTTCAGTTCGGAGGCCGCCACCTTCACGCGCACCACTTTCCGGGCGATCGTAGCTGTCTGATTGGCCTTTTTATCGGACGAGCTCGCCGTGCGCGGCTCGGCATCCGCCAACTCCAGAATGGCACCTTCCAGCATGGCCGGCTGCTGATCCCCTATAGCCTGAACTTCGACCTGCACCTTGTCCTCCAGGGAAATCCCCAGATTGGTCAACAGCGGCGCATCGGCGATAAATTCGAACCGGTAGCCCCGGCTTTCGTTCGTGATCACAACATCTGGCTCTCCCGCGGAAGCCAAGCCCACGACAGCATTCAATTTCGTAACCATCCCGTCGAACGGGGCGGGAATTTCTTTTTGGCTGGCCAGACGGTCGCCCAATTGCTTGATTTTGCGTTCCTGGATGCCCAGATCGATTTTTTGCTTCTCCAGATCGCGGCTAACGCTCCGCTTCTTCATCTCGTCCGCTTCCTGTGCCGATACGATGAAGCGGTCCTGGGTATTTTGCAGCTCGATTTGCTGCTTTTCCAGTTGCGCCTTTTCATCCTGCAGTTCCCGCTCGGCGGACGAGCTGTCATAGGTGACAAGCGGCTGCCCCTTCGCCACCCGGTCCCCTTCCTTCACGTGAACCGCTTTGACCTTCCAGCCGCCGGGATTCGTTAGCTTGGCCTCCGCGACCGGCTTCAGGTTCCCGCTTCCTTCAAGCGTATAGACCAAGCCCTCGCGCGTCGGCTTCTCCGTTCTGACCTTCGGCAAGGTCAACGACTGCAGCGTATTGCCGAATAAGGTGAACAGCACGAGCAGCGCGATAAAGCTGCCGAACACCGCGCGAAGCTTTCTTTTGCGACCACGTTCTACGGGCTCTTCGTTCGGTCCCATTTCCGCGTCCCCCGCCTCCTAACCGTACAAGCTACCCCTTGATGCCGGACAGCTCGATGCCTTCGATGAAGTAAGTTTCCGCATACAAAAACAGCAGCACCATCGGCGTCATATAAAGCATGGACGCGGCGAAAGCAATCCCCCGTTCGCCTTCGTGCACTTTCGATAAATAAACCGACAGCGGCTGCTTGAGCGAATCGTCCAGAAAAACAAGCGGCTGCTCCACCATGTTCCAATAATCCGCGAACAGCAGAACAACGAGCGCCCCCAGCCCCGGCTTGAGCATCGGGACAATGATCTCGCTGAAAATCCGTACATGCCCGGCCCCGTCCATCTTGGCCGCCTCGATATAGGAAAACGGAATATGCAGCGCGAACTGCCTGAGCATGAATACGCCGAATGCCGCGAACACGCCGGGCCATATGATCGCAGACGGACTGTTCAGCAGCCCCAGCTTATCGGCCATCATATAGTTGGGCACCAGTGTCACTTGGAACGGCATAAGCATCGTCATGACATAGACGAGAAACAGCGCATCCCGGCCCCGAAAACGCAGCTTGGCGAAGGCATAGGCCGCCAGCGCGCCGACGACGGTCTGTCCCGCAATGATCGGCACTACCAGGAAGACCGAATTCCAGAACATCCTCAGAAAGCTTGCATCGAGGACCAGCACGCTCGCATACTGCTCCAGCGACGCCAGATTCGGCAGCAGCTTTAAATTCACAAACCGGTTCGCGTTCCCTGCGGCAGCGTCGTTCATTTTCCCGATCAGTCCGTAATTGCTGCCGATTTCCCATTCGGTCATCAGCGAGTTTGTGAAAGTAATCACGATGGGCATTAGAAGTACCGCCGCGATGACGGCCATGACGGCCGTTAACGCTCCTTTTTGCCAGGCTCTTGAACTTCGCAGCCGAATCACCTCCCGCTATTCCATGAACTGCCGGAAACGGCGCTCCAGCGCAAACAACGCGAAAACTACAAGCAGAATGCAGCCCGCCATCAATGTCGCCGCCGCAGTCAATTTCTGCAGCTCGAGCGTCATGAACATATTGTTCATATAGTGCTGCAGCGTATAGATGCTATCGTGCGGATAATCGCCCGCGATCAAGTACGTCTCCCGGAATATTTTAAACGAGCCGGTGATGGACATGATGACGACGAAAAACATCGTCGGCGTTAAATAAACGAGCGTAATGCCGACGAACTGCCGGAGTCGTCCGGCGCCTTCCAGCCGGGCGGTCTCGTAGTAATCGCTTGGAATCTGCTGAAGCCCGGCCAGAAATAAAATCATGTTGTAGCCGACGTTTTTCCATAAATAAATGACCATGACCACATGCCGGGCCGCCTCCGTCTTCATCCAATCCACACGTTCGAGCCCGAAATATCCGAGCCACGCGTTCAGCGAACCGTTCCAGTCGAACAGCATCTGCCAGATGAGAACAACCGAGGCGACGGGGACGACAAGCGGCAGCACGTAAGCCGTTCTCAGCATATTGCGTATGTACATCTTCCGGTTCAGCAGCAGCGCCAGTCCTAAAGACAGCCCCACGATGAGCGGCACGCTGACCGCGGTAAAATAGAACGTATTGGACGCCGCTTTCCGAAACGAACCGCCCGCGAGCAGCTCGCCGTAATTCGCCAGCCCCACGAACCGGCCCCCGACCGGGCGATCCAGGAAGGAGTCGTACACCCCCGCAGCAAACGGAATAAGGTAGAACAGCGCGAAGCCTGCGACGCTGGGTGCGAGAAACAGCAGGGCCGCCGCCGCATCGCTCCGGGTCCAGCGTTTCATTCCTGGCTTCAGCATGAATCGGCAATCGCCGCCGTTTGGCCGTCACGGCCGAGCTGCATGGCAGCTTTCCTGTTGTTCATCGGATCACTCCCGCTTTCTGTGCGTGATAACAAAAAAACCCCGCTTCTTCATCCCCAGCTCAGTCCTATCCTTCACTCCTAGGATAGGAAATACTGTTTAAAAAGAAGTAGGGTAATCTTAAAGTTTTTCTTAATTTGTTTGCGGCAGACGCACTTCAAAGATGGTACGGTTCGTGCTGCTATGGGCGGTCACCGTTCCGTCATGCTGCATCACAATGTTCTTTGTGATATAAAGGCCGAGGCCCGTGCTTCCTTCTTGGTACGTGCGCGCCTTGTCGCCGGTATAGAACATATCGAAGATGTGCGGCAGCTCATCGGGCTGGATCGGGACTCCGTAATTGATCACTTGCACCACCACCGCTTCCGCTTCGGAATAAGCGTTCATATCCACGAACCTGCCGTCTTTTCCGTAACGGATGGCATTGGTCAGCAGATTCTCGAAGACGCGCGCCAGCAGATCTCCGTCGCCCGATACCGACAAACCGGGAGCCACCTGCAGCCGGGCCGTCAATTGATGCTTCTCGAAAGCAGGATACAGCTCCTCGTTCAACTGAAAGAGCAGCTCGCTGAGATCGATGGTTTGTTTTTCGAAAGCAAGCATGCCGTAGTTCATTCTCGTAATCTCGAACAGCTCGTCCACAAGCTTCTCCAGACGCTGCGATTTTTGAAAAGCAATATCCGCATACTGTCTGACCTGCTCCTTGGTCAACTGCTCGTCCTTCAGAATAAAATCCAAATAGCCGATCACCGAAGTCAGCGGCGTGCGCAAATCATGCGCCAAATTCAGGACGAGCTGATCCTTGCTGCTTTCTGCAAAGTCCCCTCTTTCGACGGCCTGCTGCAGCTTTTCGCTCGCCAGATTGATGTCCGTCGCAATGTCCTCGAACTCGTCGCGGGAGGAAATATAAACGCGCTGCTTAAAATCGCCATTGGCCAGATGATGAATGCCCTTGGAAATTTCATTAAAATAGGTGGCGTAGGGCTTGGTGAGGACAAAGAAAAACAATGTCGCCAGCGGGATGAAAAACAGCAAAAAGAAGTTAATATCTCCGACAATGTTGATGAACATGCGCACGTAAGCCAGCGGATCCTCAAACTTCACGAACGTTCGGTAATAAAACTGAAGGATTTTATAGAACAAATACGTAATGGTGCCCGCGAACAGCATGCTTAAACCGAGCAGCAGGATCATTTTGGACCGGAAGGTGCGCATCATGCTAGCCATTGAATGTATATCCCACCCCCCATACCGTTTTGATCAGCTTATGTTTACGGTCATCCTCTTGTAATTTTTTCCTCAGCTTCCGGATGTGCACCATCACTGTATTGCCGCCTTCATAGTAGTCTTCGCCCCACACCTGCTGAAAAATATTTTCCGCGCTGAACACTTTTTTCGGGTAGCTGGCGAGCAGATAGAGGATATCGAACTCTTTCGGCGTCAGCTCGACCGGTTCGCCATATAAGGTCACCGTGCGCTGATCGGGATAAATGGCCAAGCCTCCCGTTTCCAGCACGGGCTTGTTCTCCGCCGACGATTGGCTGAGCAGTCTGGAACGCCGCAGCTGGGCGTTCACGCGGGCGATCAGCTCCATCGGGTTGAACGGCTTGGTCATATAATCGTCCGCTCCCCTCACCAGGCCTGCGATTTTATCCATGTCGGACGTTTTCGCGCTCAGGAAAATGATCGGCATATGATTCGTTTCCCGGATTTGCCGGGTCACTTCGTAACCGTCTACTTTGGGCATCATAATATCTAAAATCGCCAGATCGATCGAATGCGTCTGAACGGCCTGAATCGCTTCCTGCCCATCCGCTGCTTTAATCACTTGGTAGCCCTCTTTGGCCAAATGCAGGCCGATCAAATCGGCGATCGCCGTCTCGTCATCCGCGATCAAAATCGTGATACGCTTCATGGCATTCATCCTCTGCATAGAGTTAACGATTCCATTGTACCAGAACTTCCGGTCAAGGAAGCAAGGTTACTATGACGCCGTCCATATTGTTTCCGGATAGTTCATAACGGCGACCGACCGGCACTGGAATCGACGTATTACCGGACACGGGATAATACGAGACTTCGTAGGATTTGCCCTCTACCGTCGTCGAAACCGTCTCTTGTTCCTTCAGGTAATCCAAATATTGCTCCAATGTAAAGTTTTTCTCCTGCATGATCGCACTATGCGGCAAGCCGACATAGCGAAAATGCCACGGCTCGTATTTAATGCCCGTGATCTCCGTCTTGTCCTTGGGATAGCGCAAAATAAATCCGTAAGCCCAAGCGTTTTTTTGCAGCCATTTTCCTTCCGGGGCGCGGTTCATCTCCGTTTGCGTCGATCCGATATCAAGGGATAAGCCTAAGTTATGCTCACTGTAGCCTGCAGGCAGCGCATAATCGGCGCCCATACTTTTATACAGCCGGCTTTGTTCTTTGTTGTCCCGGTAACCGCTGCTGATCATAAAACTGCTCACCCCTTCTTTGGAGGCGGCATTGACCATCGTTTGAAATTTTTGCGCCACGCCTTGCGACAGCCGGATCGTCTTATCGAGCACCACGTATCCCTGAGACAGCTCCTTATCCCGAAACAGGTTGACCACATCGGCCGTAACGCCCTCTTCATGCACCGGATACTTCTTGTTGACCAGCAGCAGATTCCCTTGGTAAATCTGGTTTTTGGTTACTTTTATGGTTTGAACCTTTGTTTGAGTCTTCGTTGGAGCCTTCTTTTGGGGAGCCGCCTCCTGAGCTTGGTCGACCGCCTTGCTGTATTCCACGTTTGCGGCTTGCGGCTCCTGTTGAATGGCTTCACACCCCAGCGGCAAAAGAATGACAAGCAAAAAAACCCACTTCTTCATCTACGTTTCCTCCTTACGCTTTCATTCTGTAAGGATAAAGAATAACGTTTAAAAAGAAGTAAGGTAAAGATAAAGATTTTATTAACATTTGATATCATAGGATATTGAACACTCCCACCACCTGCGCTAATGGCGCTGTGGTGGGGGATTCTTGCGAACAGAGAAGCATCCTTCTCTTCTTGAGCAAGCGATCCCTGCGGTTCCCGCAGTTCAGTTGGCCTTCGCCAACAAACGCAGTCCTTCTTGCAAGATGTTCATGCTGGCATTGTGGTCACGGTCATGGTGCGTGCCGCATCCTGAACAGGTCCATGCTCGCAAGTTTAGATTTTTCACTTCGGGGTTGCGCCATTGGCATACATGACAAAGTTGACTGCTTGGATAGTTTTTGGGGACCATGCTGATCGTGCGACCATACCACATCGCTTTATATTCCAGCATCG
>NZ_JTHN01000106.1 GCF_001399685.1 Paenibacillus sp. A3 | reverse complement strand
GCCTTTGTCTCCGGATTCTCCCCGCCTAATGGGTTATTGAATCAAAGAATCCGGGGACAAGAGCGATCGGAAGAATGATCCGCTTGCGCAGCGACCTGTTATTCACCGGGCTCTGATGGGTCACCAAATGAAGGAGTGAGGAAAGATGAAAAGAAACAAGACAGCTTGTCTCGGCGCGATTCTGCTGACCGGCGCAGTACTGCTCCCGGCTTGCGCGAGCGACACGAAAGAAGGCGGGTCCAAGGGGGACTCCACAGTCACGATCACGCAGTTCGTTCCCGATCTTCCGGATAAAACCTATGTAGAGAAGCTCATTCCGGAATTCGAAGCGAAGCACCCGAACATCAAGGTCAAGATCATGAAGACGCCTTACGCAGAGTTCGATTCGAAGCTGCAGGCGATGATCGCCGCCGGCACGGCTCCCGACATCACCTCGCATTGGGGCGAGGGCGGCTTCATCGAATATTACGACAAGGGCTTGCTGCGCGACCTGACCGACCTGATGAAAGAGGACAATTTCAAAGCGTCCGATTACGGCATTCCCGACAACCTGATGGACATCTACAAGATCGACGGCAAAAACTACGGCATCCCGGTTTACAGCTATGTGACGATGCTCCTCTACAACAAGGACATGTTCGACAAAGCGGGCATCCCGTACCCGCCGTCGAGCTACGAAGACAAGTCTTGGACGTTCGACAAAATGATCGAAACCGCCAAGAAGCTGAGCAAGCCGAGCGACGATTTTGAAAAAGTAGAGTTCGGCGTGGACTGGGGCTGGGGCGAGAAGGATATGCGTCCGGTGTATTTCGGAGCCAAAGTCTACTCCGACGACACGTGGACGAACGGCGGCCATGCGACATCCTTCCACTTCAATTCGCCGGAGATCGTCAAAATCAACCAGCGCTTGGCCGACTTGATCCTGAAGGACAAGGTGATGCCGTCGCCGGAATTCACCAAGGCTGTTGCCGGGCAAGGCGGCGATCCGTTCGCCACCGGACGCGTAGGGATGTCCGTCGCCGGCGCCTGGATTCTCGCCTCGGTCAAGGACTACAGCTTCAAGGTCGGCGTGGCCGCCGTCCCGTACAGCGGCAGCGACAAGAACCGCAACGTGCTGTACGTCGACCCGCTTCTCATCCTGAAGGATTCCAAGCATCCGAAGGAAGCTTACGAATGGATCAAATTTCAGCTCGGCAAAGACATCCAGGAAAAGTCGATCGAGCTGAGCGGCGGCACGCCTCCGGCCAACCAGCAGGCAGCGGAAAAGTATTTCAGTCTCTACGCGCCGGCGATCGACGCCAAAGACATGAAGAACGTCGTCGAGGGCGGCCTGAAATACGGCGTCGAATCGTATAACCATCTGATCACCCACTACTCCGAGATTTTGAACATCGTCAAGAACGAGCTGGACCTCGTGGACAACGGGCAAAAATCCGTGGCCGAAGTCAGCCCGCAGCTGGAGAAAAAGGTGAACGACCTGCTGAAGGAGAAAAACGCCGGCAAAGCCAAAAAATAAGCGCGTAAACTTCCTGACCCTGCCGCGCAACGACTCCCCTTGCACCCCGGCCTCTCCTTGCGGAGGGGCCGTACGGAGCTATGGTATACTAATGCTTATATGAACGAATACCGATCCGGGAGTTTGATCTGAAATGAAAAAAGTAAGCATATGGGACGTCGTAAAAAAATCGGGACTGTCGCTCGTGACCGTGTCGAAGGTGCTTAACAATTCGCCCACGGTCCGGGAGAGCAACCGTCAGAAGGTGCTGCAGGCCATTCAGGAGCTGGATTACCGCCCCAATGCCGCCGCCCGCAATCTGGCGCGGGGGTCGACGGGACTGATCGGCCTGACGCTGATCACCCTGCAGGATTCGGTGTTCGACGGCATCGTGCATGCCGTGAACGAAGCGCTGGAGGAGAACGGCTATTTTTTGGCGCTGAACGTGTGCTCCTCTCCGGACGGCGGTTTGAAGCCGACCAACTTTTTGTTTCAGGAAGACCGGGTCGACGGCATCATCGTGCTGTCGCCCATGGAAGAAGAGCAGTATGTGCTGGAGCTCAAACGGAAGAAAATCCCGTTTGTCATTATCGATAATCAGATTGAAAAAACAAATGCCACTACGGTGAATGTGGACAACTACACGGGCGGCTACGAGGCGACCAAGCATTTGATCGGCCTGGGACATACGCGCATCGCGCACGTGAGCGGGCCGGAGCTGTTTCTCAGCGCCCGGGAACGCAGACGCGGATTCGAAGCGGCCATGGCCGAAGCGGGATTGACGCCGCTGGCCGTGGCCTGCACCGAATTCAACATCCGCAGCGGCTTCGACGTCGCCAAGGCATGGCTGCGCAGCGGGAACGTGCCGACGGCCGTCTTCGCCGGCGAAGACGGCCTTGCGCTCGGCGTCATGGACGCGTTCCGGGACGAAGGGTACCGCATTCCGCGCGACCTTTCCATCGTCGGGTATGACGACCAAGTGTTCGCCGCCGATATTCATCCGCGTCTGACAACCGTCAGGCAGCCGATGGAGCAGATGGGGCAGCAGGCCGTCCGCCTGCTGCTCAAGCTGATCGACGGCTCCATGAAACGGAATACTTCGGTCTGCTTGAAGCCGGAACTGATCGTGAGAGAATCCACGTCGCCTTATTCCCCCTCACCGTAGCTGGCTCTATAGGACGGGAGTGGAGTACATTGAAATACTACTTGGGGATGGATGCCGGCGGCAGCAAAACGTATGCCGTCATTACCGACGAAACGGGCCGGCTGGTCGCAGCCGGCAAGGGCGGCCCCGGCAACCATCAGATTGACCGCGATACGGCCGCGCAGAGCATCCGCCAAGCCGTTGCGCAAGCGCTCAGCCAAGCAGGCCTGCGCGAGCAGGATATTACCGCGGCCTGCTTCGGACTGGCAGGCGCCGACCGCGAAGCCGACTTCCGCATATTGCGGCCGATGATCGCCGAGCTGGAACTGCCCGGCTCCGACGTCGTCTGCGACACCGTCATCGCCCTGCGCGCCAGCACATCGAAGCCGTACGGCGTCGTGGCGATTTGCGGCAGCGGCACGAACTGCGTCGGCGTCTCCCCTGCGGGCGAGATGTACCAATGCGGCGGCTTCGGTTACCAGTACGGCGATTTCGGCGGCGGCGGGGACTTGGCGGCGGAAGCGTTCCGGGCCGTCATCCGGGCATGGGAAGGCCGCGAGGAAGAGACGCTGCTGACCGCTTTGGTCACGAAGGAGCTCGGCTATCCTTCGGTCGAACATATGTTCCATTATTTTCTGGACCATGCGCTGCCTGTCCCCCTTGAACTGACGCCGCTGCTATTCGAAGCCGCCGCCCAGGGAGACCGCGTGGCGGCCCGCATCCTCCGCGTGCAGGGAACGGAGCTCGGGCTGGCGGCCCGGGCGGTGATCCGGCGTCTGGGAATGCAGGGGGAGACCTTTGATCTGGTGCTTGCGGGCAGTGTACTGACACGAGGAGACGGGCAATTCGTTCATCCGTATATCGTTGATATCGTGCAGCCGGAGGCGCCGGGCTGCCGGCTTCAGGTACTGGATGTAGAGCCGGTGGTCGGGGCGATCTTGCTGGCCATGGAAAAAGACGGCACGACCGTCTCCGAGCCGGTGCAGGAGCAAGTCCGACGCATATCCGATTTGAAGGGAGTGCTTGCAGGTGGTTGAAGCCAACGGACTGAAAGTCGTCGTGATCGGCGGCGGGTCTTCGTACACGCCGGAGCTGATCGAAGGTTTTATCGTGCACCATGACCGTTTTCCCGTCACGGACCTGTGGCTGGTCGACATCCCGGAAGGGGAGCACAAGCTGCGCATCGTCGGACAGCTTGCGCAGCGCATGGTGGAGAAATCGCAGTTGCCGATCACGGTCCGCTTGACGACCAATCGCCGGGAAGCGCTGGCGGGCGCCGATTTCGTCACGACGCAGCTGCGTGTCGGTCTGCTGGAAGCGCGGATCCGGGACGAGACGATTCCGCTGCGCTACGGCATGATCGGCCAGGAAACGACCGGTCCGGGCGGCATGATGAAGGCGCTGCGCACGATTCCCGTGCTGCTGGATATCGCCAAGGACATGGAGGAGCTGTGCCCGGACGCCTGGATGCTGAACTTCACGAATCCGGCGGGGATGGTGACGGAAGCGATCCTCAGCCATTCGAAGATTCGGGCCGTCGGCATCTGCAATTCGCCGATCGGGGTGTACAAGTGGCTGGCCGGCCTCTACGAGGTGCCGATGGAACGCATCTACGCCGAATTCGTCGGCTTGAATCACCTGCATTGGGTCACGCAGGTGCGGATCGACGACGAATCGAAGCTGGAGGAACTGCTGGCGAACCGCGACGGCTATTCCGCCAAAAACGTCCCGCAGTACGAATGGAACGCTTCGTTCATCCGTTCGCTCGGCGCCATTCCGACATACTATTTGAAGTATTTTTATTTGACCGAAGAGATGCTGGCCGACCAAGTCGAATCGTCCGCCCGGGAAGGCACCCGCGCCGAAGTAGTGAAGCGGCTGGAAGACGAATTGTTCGAGCTGTACCAGGACCCTGAGCTGGCCGAGAAGCCGAAGCAGCTCGAGAAGCGCGGAGGCGCATACTACTCAGAGGCCGCCGTCAACCTGATGACGTCGCTGTACAACGATACGCGCGACATCCAGACGCTGAACGTCCGCAATCAGGGCATTCTCGACTTCCTGCCGGCGGACGCCTGCATCGAGGTCAACTGCGTCGTCACGAAGCAGGGGCCGATTCCGCTGCCGGTCTCGGTCGCGCCGGAAGCCGCCAAGGGCTTGATCCATGCGGTGAAAACATACGAGCGCCTCGCGATTGCCGCCGCCGTCTCGGGCGACCGCGGACTTGCGCTGCAAGCGCTCGCCCACCATCCGCTCGTGACCTCGGTCAATAAAGCGGAGCCGATGCTGGACGAGATGCTGGAGCAGAACAAAGCGTTTTTGCCGCGTTTTTTCGCCGCCCAGACCGTGTAAGCAGTTCTAATGCTTAAAACCTTAAAATAGACTTACAGCAAGCCGGCATCGGTCGCCGAACCGATAGCCGGCTTGTTCGATATGCGCGGTACAAAAATCCATGTTTCAACCCGGCCGGAAACGGGTAATTGCATGCAAGTGTCCGCCCGCCCCAGACTACCGGCGACCCTCCGTCCGCAGAATTAAATTAGACGAAGGTGGTGTTTCTATGGTAATGGGAGGTTTATTGTTCCTGTTGGTTGTCCTTGCCGCGATGTACCTGCTATACAGCCGCCCCGCGCAGTGGAAGACGGTGCTGTCCGCTTCCGGGCCTGAGACCCGCGACCTTCAAGCGAGGCACGCCTTCTTAAAGTCGAAGCAGGTGAAATGCCGGGTGAAATCCGATACCGATGCGGCCCTGAGCGCGATTCAGACGGCGGCCGAAGCCGTCGATCTCCATCACCCCGAAAGCTTGAAGCTTGATGTGCACGCCAAAGATTTAGACAAAGCCGAAGCGCTGCTGCTGCAGTATGAGGAGAAGCAGCCGACGGCCTCGGCTCCGCTCTAATCTTATATTCTCGCCAGCACTCCCCTGCCGACCGGCGGCCTCGCGCCCGGACGCAGGGGATTTGCCGTTATACGAACCTTTTGCCGCCATGAAGGTTAAGGCTCGCCGCCAAAGGTCAGGTTGTCGAAGCGGAACGGACTGGCCGCGTATTTGAAGCCGAGCCGGAAGCCTGAGCTTTCGATGGAGACGGAGCGCAGATGCGGGATCTTGACAATGCTGCGGACCAGCCGGTCAAGCAGCGCACGGTTGCCGCTGCGGATCGCCCGGACGACGATGCAGGCGAACGGGCGGTTCACGACAATTTCCCGATAGAACGGCAGAATCGCCTTGGCGATGGCGCGGTGAACCTTGGTATTGAAATAAAACTGCGTCGTCCCCGGACGAACCGTGGTGGCGTTCGAATACAGCACGATCGGCTTCGGCGCGTCGAAATCGACGAAATAGCCGATGCCGTTCGTGGACAACGACGCATACCTCCGCTCGCTCAAGCCGACTTGCCGAAGCAGCCGTAGCAGCGTATCCAGATCCGCGCGGCGCACACCGCGGGTCCACGCTGCGGCATAAGCGGGGTCCGAAGCAATCCGCCTGTAAAACGGAATCATGGCGGCCAGCGTCTTCCGCAGCACCGGTACCGTTACGAGACGGTTCGTTTCTTTTTCATCGTTCGTTTTCACAATGACTCTCTCCTTTCTATGCATTCCCCCTTCTTTTCACCTTATGTTTTCTTGGCCGCAAGGTGCGAATTTTGCGCCGTCTCTTATAAAAGAGAGAAAAATCCCTCCCATTTTCATAGATACCGTCCAAGATTCGGATGGAAAACGTGTAAAAGTCCGTCAAGTAAGGGCTTTCTTCAAAGAATCGTACGGAAACCCATTTATAATTGCCCTCCATTTTGTGTATTATAGAGAGTAATAGATTTTGACAGCTAATTTGTGAGAAAGGTTGATCCCATTGGACACGACGAAACCGGCTTCTGCATCATCCTCCAATTACATCAAAAACATCGTGATCGAAGATTTGAACACGGGTAAAGTTGACACCATCGTCACCCGCTTTCCGCCGGAGCCGAACGGCTACCTGCATATCGGGCACGCGAAATCAATCTGTCTGAACTTCGAGCTTGCCGACGAATTCGGCGGACGTACGCATCTGCGGTTTGACGATACGAACCCGGCGAAGGAAGACGAGGAATTTGTACGCTCGATTCAGGAAGACATCAAGTGGCTCGGCTTCGAGTGGGAGCAGCTGTATTTCGCTTCGAACTTTTTCGATGAAATGTACGAACGCGCCGTACGCTTGATCCGCAAGGGCAAAGCGTACGTCTGCGATCTGACGGCGGAGCAAATCCGCGAAACGCGGGGTACCTTGACCGAGCCCGGCCAAGACAGCCCGTACCGCAACCGCAGCGTGGAGGAAAATCTCGACCTGTTCGAGCGGATGCGCAAAGGCGAGTATGCCAACGGCGAGAAGGTGCTGCGCGCCAAGATCGACATGGCCTCCCCGAACATCAACCTGCGGGACCCGGTGCTGTACCGGATTTCCCATACGCATCACCATAACACCGGGGACAAGTGGTGCATTTACCCGATGTACGACTACGCTCATCCGCTGGAGGACGCGATCGAAGGCATCACGCATTCCATCTGTACGATGGAGTTCGCCGATCACCGTCCGCTGTACGATTGGGTCGTGCAGGAGTGCGAGATGGAGAACGTGCCGCGGCAGTACGAATTCAACCGCCTCAGCCTGACCAATACGGTGATGAGCAAGCGGAAGCTGAAGCTGCTCGTGGACGAGAACGTCGTCGACGGCTGGGACGATCCACGGATGCCTACGATCTCCGGTCTGCGCCGCAAGGGTTATACTCCCGAAGCGATCCGCACGTTCTGCCGTGAAGTCGGCGTGGTGAAGACGAACAACAGCATCGTCGACGAGAAGATGCTGGAGCATTTCATCCGCGAGGACCTCAAATTGAAGGCGCCGCGCACGATGGCCGTGCTGCAGCCGCTGAAGGTGGTCATCACGAACTATCCGGAAGGGCAAGTGGAGATGCTGGACGCGGAGAACAATCCCGAGAACGAAGCGATGGGACATCGTCAAATCCCGTTCTCGCGGGAAATTTATATCGAACGGGACGACTTTATGGAGGAGCCGGTCAAAGGCTACTTCCGCCTGTTCCCCGGCAATGAAGTGCGTCTGAAGCACGCCTACTTCATCAAATGCGAGAACGTGATCAAGGACGCGGACGGCAACGTCACGGAGCTGCACTGCACGTACGATCCCGAAACGAAGAGCGGCAGCGGATTTACCGGCCGCAAGGTCAAAGGGACGATTCACTGGGTGGAAGCGACGCAAGCCGTCCCGGCGGAATTCCGCCTGTACGAGCCGCTCATCCTCGACGAGCAAGCGGAAGAAGGCGAGTCGTTCCTCGACAATATTAATCCGAAGTCGCTCGAAGCGGTGCAAGGCTTCGTCGAGAACAATATGCGGGATACGAAGCCTCAGGACAAGTTCCAGTTTTTCCGCCACGGCTACTTCAACGTCGATCCGAAGCATTCGACGGAGGGCCGCCCGGTGTTCAACCGGATCGTGTCGCTGAAGAGCTCGTTCGACCCGAAAAAATAACGCAAGCTCAAAGAAGCCTTTTCGCCGGATGGATCATCCGCTGCGAAAGGCTTCTTTTTCTCTCCACCCAAGGCGCCACGTTAGGACCGGGGAGCGTACAGCATGACGGCGACCCCGGCCAAGCATAGGCTCATCCCGAGCCAGTCGTAGAGGTCCGGGGTTTTCTTATCGATGCCCCAGCCCCACAGAACCGACAAGACGACGAAGACGCCGCCATAAGCCGCATACACCCGCCCGAAGCTCGGAAAGCTTTGCAGTGTCGGAATAACCCCGTACACGACAAGAATAAGCGCGCCGACGATGCCGTAGCCCATCGGCCTTCCTTCCCGGAGCCATAACCAGACAAGGTACCCTCCGCCGATCTCGGCCAGCCCCGCGAGAATAAATAAGATGACGGCCTGCACCATCGCAGCCTTCCTTTCCCCGTTCATTTTCCGGCAAAGGTTCTTTCTCCATTCTAACCGTCGCATCCCCTCTATGTACACCGATCCCCCCATGCCAAGCATAAAAAAAAGATCCCGTCAAAACGCGGGATCTTCAAGGGGCCACGCTATTAGGCCCACCAGGAACGAAGAACGATCACAAGCAGAATGAAGAGAACGAGAATGACACCTGTGCTAGTAAACCCGCCAAAGCCGCCAGTTCCGCAGCCGCCGCAACCTCCAAAGCCACCAAAACCCATTGTTCGGTCCCTCCTTTCGTTTACATGTTATATCCTATGGCCTTGCCCTTTGGCATGTTTGGACTATGTGACAAAATGTGTGCTTTTCCCAATCCAATTTATTCGTACCGTCAGGTCAATCGACTTGGGAAGTAATGCGACTATTCCGCAAGGGCGCAATTAGACCGAAGCGTCCGGCTCCAAATAAAAGGCGACTCCCCCCTCTTCGTTCGCGGCCCGGGCCGTATAGCCGTGGTTGGCGGCAATTTGCCTGACGATGGCCAGACCTAAGCCGAACTGCCCGTCTCCTCCGGTCCGGAACGGCTCGAACAAGCTTTGCGCCGTTTCCTCATCGAGCGGCGGCCCGTCGTTCCATAAACGGACGACGGGAGCCTCTCCGGTTCCTGGCTTGACTTCAAGCCGGATACCGGTTTGCGCATACCGCAGCTGGTTGTCGGTCAGATTCTCCAGCGCAACGCTCCACTGCTCCCGGTCGCCGGTGAGCATGACCGCTTCCGGGGCATTTACCTCCCAAGCAATGTCTGCGCGTCGGCAGCGCAGCCTCTCCACAGTATCGTCCAGCAGCGCTTTCAGATCGAAGGGCTGATGCGGCTTCTCCCTGGACGTAAAGTAATTCAGCTTGTTCAAATAAAGCAGGTCGCGGATTCGTTTCTCCAGCCGCTCCGATTCCTTCATAATGACGTCCACGCTGCCTGCCAGCGTTTTTCGCGGAAACACGCCGTCCATAATGGACTGGGCATAGCTGCGGATCACCATGACGGGCGTCTTGAGCTCATGCGAGATGTTTTGAAGGAAAAACTGCTGCGCCTTATCTTGTCTCACAAGCTGCTGTCGCATCGTCTCGATGGCCGAGCCCAATCGGCCGATTTCGTCCTTGCGTCCGGTTTCCAAGGGCTCGTGCCAATCACGCTTGGCCAGCCGGCCGACATGCCGCTCCATCTGCACGAGCGGACGCGTCAAATATTTGGCCAGCCCCAGACACGGGAGCCAGCTAAGGACGATCAGCGCCACCATCAGCAGCGCCAGCCGGCCGAACATCGTCATGACCAGATCGTTGCGGTAATTACCCGAGGCGTACGACACCATGAAGCCGGGGCTGCCTTCGACCTGCTCCTTACGAATCACGTAAAATACCGGCTTATCCCCGACATAGCGGGCATACTTCTGGACCGGCTCCTGCTGCACCAGCGCATCCTGCTCGACCAGCCGGACGAGAGGATCGGCCGGATTCACCGTGGCAGTTGCCGCAATCGAGCCCGATGCCGCACCCGGATTCATGATCATCATATGCTTTACGGCCGGACCTTCAGGCGCTTGCACAAGAATGCTTGTCCGCGCCACTTCAGATAAAGCCGTCTCTGCCTGGGATGTGGGCTTGGAAGCGATGCGCACCCTCATCTCGCTCGTTTCACGATCCGGGATGCGCATGACATCCAGCGATAGAACCGGAGGCACGGCGTTTGTCGCTAACAGAGGCCCTGCTACGGTTGCGACGGCCGGTTCGATTCGGACGGCCTGCTGCGAATCAAGCAAAATATCGTATAGCTGCTCCGTAAAAAAGCCTTTCAGCAGCCACGGCAGCAAGACGGCAAGCAGGGCGAAGCTGCTGATCGTTAAGGCCGTAAAAATGCCCCATAATTTGACGGAAAGCGGCCAATGCCTCATGATTTCACCATCCTATACCCGAATCCGTATACCGTCTCCAGCCGCAGCTGCGGCAGCTTGCGCCTCAGCCGCCGGACCAGATCGTCGACCACGCGGTCGGAGCCGTAATAATCGTCGCCCCATACGCCCGTCAGCACCTGTTCCCGTTCGAGCACCTGCCCGGCATGCCGGGCAAAGTAAAGCAGCAAATCGAACTCTTTGGAAGTAAGCTCTATCGGCTGCCCGTCCTCCGCCGTCACCGCCCTCGCTCCTTCATCGACCATATAAGGCGGTATGGACAGCCGGGCGCGGCTCCCGGCTCCCGCGGGTTCTTCTCGTCCTCTGTCCCCGTATGCGCGCTCAAGCAGCCTGCGCGTACGGATGACCAGCTCCCGCGGCAAAAAGGGCTTGGCCATATAATCGTCGCTCCCCAGCTCCAGCCCGACCACCCGGTCGATATCCGCGTCCCGCGCCGAGATGAAGATGGCCGGCAGCCGCGGCTGATCCGCCTTGATCTCGCGAAGCAGTTGGTACCCGTCGATGCCGGGCAGCATAATGTCAAGGATCCACAGGTCCGGCCGCTCCGCTATAGCCTGACGCGCCTCTGCGCCATCCAGAAACGAACACACCTGCCAACCCTCGCTTTCCAAGTAAGCGGTCAGTACCCCGTTCAGATGCTCTTCATCCTCCACCAAAAAAATACGGTACATCTGCCTTCCTCCTGTATGTTCCCCGTAATGATCCTGCCAATGGAAAAAAGGGCGCTTGTCTGCCGCCTGAGGAGGCCGGAGAGAACGCCCTTATGTCATCGGATTACTTGCTTTCCATCTTTTGCAGTTCCGCTTTGAGCTTCGCGGCCATCGTCTTGAGTTCGGCCGTTTCCTTGCGGTAATCGTCGAGCAGCTGCGGCAGCAGCCCGCGGATCGCTTCCCCGTTGCCGGCTTCCGCCGCTTCGGCCAGCGCCTCCTGACGCTTCATCTCTTCGGACGGCTCCGCTTTCATTATATCATCCGCAAGCGCGGCGCCAATCATTTTCTGACCGTCCGCCGCAGCGCCATCTGTCAAAATTTCAACGCGAAGCGGCTGCGATGAGAAGTTCTCCTTGTTCACGCCGTCCAGAACGCGGATTTTTACCCGCCCCTCTTTTCCAACCGCATCCTTGCTCAAGCCCGCCTCGTCTTTCGCATCCGAATCGGCCTTATCCTTGCGGGCAACGGTAAGCATGGCCGGCGGCTTCGGCATATCCTTCTCCACCTCTTGACGCTCCGTCAGGACCTGGTTCCAGGCTTCCACGCTTTCCGGCGCATATGTCTTCGCCAGCAGCTTCAGATAAGCCCGCTCATGCGCGGGCTGCTGCAGCATACCGCTCAAGCGATGTACGCTTATCATTTTCGCGCCTTCTACCTTCTGTGCAGGAACAGCTGCCGTACGATCCTTCGCCGTCTCGGCCGCCGCCGAACCGACCGCTCCGAAAGCCGTTGCCAGCAGCAACGTGCCAATCGTACCGAACTTTACTATGGTTTTCATGTTCATACACTCCTTAGTTCTCTCCGGATTGTCGGGGCTTTCCGCTTGTCTCCCCGCATCCTTAAAGTAGCAAGGTAATACGGACACAATGTCGCAGCATTATGGGAAATTGTGTGATCTAAATCATAGGCGGCCGGGCGCGGCTGGTATACCCTTGGTACAATGGGACCGCTTCACCTCTGGATACAAACCCATATTACGACAAAGGTGGAAGGTGCTATGAAATCCGCCAACCGGGGCAAGCTGCCCGTTTTGGACTCCTTGACGATGTTTTTTATCATATCGAATTTAATGCTCATTTTTCTGGCCGATCTGGCCGTGGATAAGGTGTCAGGCTTGCTCGACGCTCTGGGCTACGGAATGCCGGACGTGTCGCTGCTGCTCAGGTGGGGGCTGTTTCTGCTGAATTCGGTTGTGTTCTACTTCATTCTCAGCCGTTACAACGCCCGGCTGCTGCGGGAGGCGAACCGGCGGAGACGCTCGGAGAAGCATTTGCAGCTGTATGCGCGGGTGTTCCAAGCGGCACAGGAAGGCATTGTGATCACGGATGCCAAGAATCGGATCATGGATGTGAACCAGGCCTTCACCCGCATGACCGGGTACAAAGCAAGCGAGATCACCAAAGCAACGCCGCGAATCCTCCGATCGGGCAAGCAGGACAAGGCGTTCTACGACGACATGTGGGCCTCGATCCACCAGCAAGGAAGCTGGCAAGGCGAAATTTGGAACCGGCGGAAAGACGGCAGCGTGTTCCCCGAATGGCTCATCATTAATGCCGTCAAGGACGAGACGGGCAGGATAGCCAATTATGTAGGCATTTTCTCGGATATATCCGAGCGCAAAAAAGCCGAGCAAACGCTGCGGATGCATGCCAGCGTGTTCGAATCGTCTCACGAAGGAATCATGATCACCAATATGGAAGGCACAATCTTGGCGGTCAATCCCGCATTCACTGCGGTGACCGGCTACACAGCCAAGGATGCGATCGGCAACAAGCCCAGTATGCTGCAATCGGGGCGCCAGGATCGGGCGTTTTACTTAAGGATGTGGGCCTCCATCCGGGAGACTGGCGGGTGGCAAGGTGAAATTTGGAACAAGCGCAAAACGGGCGAAATTTATCCGGAATGGCTGACGATCAAAGCGGTCAAAGACGACGAGGGGAATATCCGCACCTATGTCGGCATTTTTTCGGACATTACGGAACGTATTCAGGCGGAAGAGAACCTCCGTTATTTGGCCCATTACGACATGCTGACAGGGCTGCCGAACCGCCGTCATTTCCAGAACAAGCTGAACGCGGCGCTGCTGGATGCGAAGCAAAGCGGCACGATGGTCGGGCTGCTCTTCATCGACCTCGACCGGTTCAAGATCATTAACGATTCGCTCGGCCATGAAATCGGAGACCGGCTGCTTGTGCAAGCGGGAAACCGGCTGCGCCGCTGCACCCGGGAGCCTCAGATCGTATCCCGGCTGGGAGGCGACGAATTCACGGTGATTTTGCCCGGGCTGCTGGACCCGAAGGAGGCGACCGACGTCGCGGATACCGTGCTGAAGGAGCTGGCGCGGAAGTTCCATGTGGACCCGCACGAATTGTACATCACCGGCAGCGTCGGCATCAGCTTGTACCCGAGAGACGGAAGCGACTTGGAAACGCTTGTAAAACATGCCGACTCCGCCATGTACGCGGCCAAGGAACAACGCAATGGCTACCGTTTGTTCGCCCCCCATTGGACCGAGACGCTGCCCCGCCGGCTGGTGCTGGAGAACGGACTTCGCGCCACCGCGCTGGACGGCGAGCTGGAAGTGTTCTACCAGCCGCAGATGGACTGCCGTTCGGGCCGCCTCGTCGGGCTGGAGGCGTTGACGCGATGGAACCATCCGGTGCTGGGCCTGATCAGCCCGCAGGAGTTTATCCCGGTGGCCGAAGAAATCGGCATGATTGCGGATATGGACGAATGGGTGCTGGAGAATGTATGCCTGCAGCACGTCCGGTGGGAAGAGGCGCTGGGCTATCCGGTCAAGGTGGCCGTCAATTTATCCGCACGGCAGCTGCACCGGCCTCATTTGCCCGAACGCATCCGGCAGATCCTGCAGCGGCACGAGGTCGATCCTTCCCAATTGGAGATTGAAATTACGGAAAGCGCCGCCCTGACGAAGGCCGAGGCAACGACCCGGCTGCTCAAGGAGCTGCGCCGGATTGGCGTCGGGACAGCCATCGACGATTTCGGCACCGGTCATTCCGCGCTCGCTTACCTGAAAAAGTTTGATTTCAGCGTGCTCAAAATCGACAAGACGTTCATCCGCGGGCTGGACCATGATCCTGTCAACCGCGCTTTGGTCCAAGCAATCGTCGGCATGGCCCATGCGCTCGGACTCAAGACGGTCGCCGAAGGCGTGGAGACGGAGGCGGAGCTGGCGCGGCTGAAGCAGATCGGCTGCGATACCGTGCAGGGCTATTTGCTCAGCCAGCCTTTGCCCGCCTGCGAGATGGAGGAGTTCATGGCCTCGATCCGGCACAGGGACCAGGACGCTGCGGAAGCTTGACTCAGTACAGCACCCTCCACAAATAAAAGGTCGCATACGCTTCAAAGCCGCTCCACCCGGCCGCAAGCCGCTGCAGCTCGGCCGGCGTCGGCTTGCTGTCCATGCCGAACAGATGCTTGACCGCATTCTGCAGCCCGACGTCTCCGGCGGGAAAAGCCGACGGCAGCCGGAGACAGCGCATCATCACGTAATGGGCTGTCCATGGCCCGATACCGCGGATGGCGGTCAGCTCGCGTTCGACCGCTTGCGCATCGGCCAAGCTGAGCAGACGCTCCTTGGTCAGTCGGCCGTCCGCCATGCGAGCCGCCGTTTCGAGCACATACTCGGCCTTTTTGGATGTGAGCTGGAGCGGCGTGAGGTCGGCCACCGCCAGTCCGGCAATCGCTTCAGGCGTCGGAAACATCCAATAGGTCCGGCCGTCCCAAGCCATGGAAGCGCCGTACGACTCGACGAACCGGCGCTTGAGCGTATAGGCGAACGCCAGATTGATCTGCTGCCCGAGAATGGCCCAGCACAGCGCCTCGAACAAATCCGGAATGCCGATGCACCGTAGCCCGTAAAACCGTTGCGTTAACGGCCCTAATAGCAAGTCGCTCTCGGCCAGCCGGTAAAACGCGTCGAGATCCGTCCCCAGGTCGAACCATTCCCACACATAGCGGGCCGCCGCCAGACGAGCCTGCGGATTTCCATGCGCCGCTTCGTCAAGAAACCGCAGACGCACGGTACGATCCTCCGAACCGCCGGAGATTTCGACGAGCACCCGCTCACTTCCCGCTTCGATCCATTTGTACACGCGGTCTTGGTCTTGATCGACGTAAAACAGGCATTCGTTCTCCGATCTCGCCATGTAGGCGAGAGCCGCGGAAAACCGGAATGGCCCCCGCGGAATAAGCTCCCCTTCGTATCCGCCGTCCTTCCATCCTTCTTGAAATGCAAGCTCGGCCCCAAGCTGTGCTTCGTTCATCATCCATTCTCTCCTTTGTCCAACCAACGTGCGCTATTTTTCTTCATGATACCTTTTTACCATACTCCGGTCTTCTCCGCTTTTGAAATCTTGCGCTCTCACTCGTCCCCCCTTACATCGCAGGACCTGCCGGGGTATACTGAGCTCGTGAGGTGATCGCTATGACTGACCTTTATAAACAGCCGGCGGACCGCGAACGAACGGAGCCGGCGTTAACCGACGATATCTGGAACGCCATCATTTCCAACGATGCCGGGCTCGATGGCCGATTGATTTACGCCGTGAAGACCACGGGAATCTTTTGCCGGCCCTCCTGCAAATCGAAGCCCCCGAAGAGGGAGCACGTGCGGATATTCCGCGGCGCAGCCGACGCAGCCGCTCAAGGCTTCCGCCCCTGCAAGCGATGCCGTCCCGACGGTAAGGGAATGCCGGACGAAGAATGGATCCGGCACACCGCCAAGTGGATCGAGGCGCACTATGCGGAGCCGCTGACCCTCGCCGTGCTGGCGGAAGCGCAGCATGCCAGCCCTTACCATCTGCACCGCACGTTCAAGCGGCTGACCGGGGTCACGCCTGCGGAATATATCGCAGCTACCCGCGTGGAGGCGGCCAAGCTGCGTCTGAAGGAGACCGGCGAGACGGTGACCGAAGTGGCGCTTCGCACAGGCTTTCCGAACGCCGCCTATTTCTCGACCGTTTTTCATAAACGAACCGGGCTCTCACCGAGCGCCTACCGGCAGGCGCAGGAAGCCTCGGGCTCCTATCCGTCGAAGAAGAGAACAGAGGAGGGATGCTCATGTTAGATACAGCCGCCGTTTCCAACGCAAGGAACGCTTCACCGACTTCGCACGGTTCCGTGGAGGGCACGCATACGCCGTACGTTTATTGGACCACCTATCGGGACGGGGATTGGATGCTGAACATCGCGGCGACGGACCAGGGACTTTGCCGCGTTCGCTTCCCGAACGAGAAGCCCGGGGCGCTGGCCGCTTGGGCGAGCATTCACTGGCCCGGGGCAGCGCTTGTGGAAAGCGCGGAGGCGCTTCGCCCCTATATGGAGCCGCTCGCCGCTTATTTCCGCGGGGACTGCACCCCGTTCGACATGCCGCTCGACGTGCGGGGTACCCCGTTTCAGCTCGAGGTCTGGGAAGCGCTCCGACTCATTCCGTACGGAAGCACCTGGACGTATGCGGAGCTGGCCGCGGTGTTGGGAAGGCCGCTGGCGGCCCGGCCCGTCGGTGCCGCCGTCGGCGCCAATCCGCTGCCGATCGTGCTGCCCTGCCACCGGGTGATCGGCAAGGACGGCTCCTTGACCGGCTACCTCGGCGGCCTGGAGGCCAAAACGCGGCTGCTGCGCCTGGAAGGCTTCCCGCTCCGGGAAGAGCGCGGCTTGCTGAAGCGATAGGCTTCGAGGAAATACCCGCAAGTATAAAACCCCCGTCAGCGACGGGGGGGAAACCAAACTCAGTTGGCAATTATATTAACGTTTTAAATACGTCTTCTTTTGCTTTGTCAGAGAACTTAATCTGAGTAAAAGCGACGGTCTCTAGGGGCTCGTCGTCGTCTGAACTTACGATCTTTAAAGTGCTTCCCGTTTCGTTATCGAACCAAAAGGTATGTTAGTGCCATTGCATCGCTAACGACTAAGAGTTACTTTTTTGATCTTATCAATTAACTCGTTGCTATTTAAATTTCCATATAATACCTCAACGATTTTACCCCGATCGTCAACTATATATGTAGTAGGTAAGCTTGTAACTTTGTATAACTTACTTACTTCGCCCAACCTATCTAATAATATAGGATAAGTAACATTATATGTTTTTTGAAAGTTAATAACACTTGCAAGGTTATCTTTGTTGGTGGAATTGATTGCAATTACAAATAGTTTGTCACCGTAGTTTTGATTATAGTGGTTTAATATCGCTGCCTCTTCTCTACAAGGTTTGCACCAAGATGCCCAAAAATTAACTAATGTATATCTGTCATTTGGGAAATTTTTAAATACTCTGCCATCTAAATCTTTTAAATTGAAGGTTGGTGCGTCACTTCCAATTTTAATATTAATATTTGTATCTCCATCCTTATTCATGAAATAGATTAGAATCAATATAATTGTGACGATACAAGTCAACAAACAATAAATTGAAATTATTGTAAAATTTGATCTATTATTCATTACTGTAATTTACAATCCTCTCCAAATAATCACCGAATGCTTCACTTTTTATTAAAAAATGAGCATTGCCGCTCTTTTTGGCTAGTTTGATTTCGAATATATCCTTATACCAATAACCTATCGACTGTTTTTCTCCATTCGAAAAAAAAACTTGTATTATATACTTTTCTGTAGGACCTTCAGATTTGATATTGGATTTATAATAGGTTGCTTGATTTAAAAAATTTATAAAACTTTGTTTGTCTGATTCATTAACTTGTATTGGACTGCGAGTGCCTAAAATTAGAATTTTCGTTACACTTTCTGAGCGGAGCTCTTTTCTAAAACTCTCCCATGCCATTTCTTCGGGGTTATACTGATTAAAAAACATTATGCAGATAGCAAATAACATGCTGCATATAATAGCAAGTAAAGTAATTATCCAGTTTTTGGTCAATAATTTGTACCTCCAATAACACTTTAGGTGAGTCAACAAAACTCGTGACCCACCTTTTTCTTAACAACTACTATTTTTTTGGAATATTAACCGTATTTTTTTCGAATGATGTATCTGTTTTTTTATCTGAAGGTTTTAATTCCGGCACAATTGCAGGAGTGATAAACTCGTCAGGAATTGCCGAAATGAATGCCTCAAAAGATGAATTTATAGTAATTCCTTTTTCATCTATATTGTCCCCTTTTAAATGATAGACTGGTTGAATAAACTCTTGAGTACTAGTCGGGGTTGAGTCTTCCCAATATGATAATTCAATTTTATTAATTTTCACCTTCTTAGAATCAGAGTGAATATTTACAGTCCCTTTAAGCTTTATTAAATCATCTATAACATTATCGATACTTTTTAATTTTATTGGATTTCCTTTCAAATCAGTTGGACGATTCAAAGAGAAGACAGTATCAATTTGTCCTTTATCACCAATTGAAACAATTATTCTTGAAATACCGTAAACCTTCATACCGTCTAATGAACGGTTAAAATAAACTTCTTTTCTAAGAATTTTTTTATCGTTTGGATTTTTAGCACTTGTAATAGTTTCATGAGCGACACTAGTAATAGTGAAATCATTTGGTAATAGATGATTTTTTTTAAGAAAATCGGTAGCAATTTCTTTCGCTTTCTCATCCGTAACGTCAATGGATATTGAATCATTTCTATTTTTATTGTGATAATGGAAAACTCCATTATTAAAAACTTCCAAGTATTGTTTCTCATCTTCAATCTTAGTGCCTAATTCATTTTTCGTACCAGATGCTTGAATATTAAATACTTCCTTTAGCTTCGCCACTTTGTTTTCACTTAATGAATCAGAAGTGTGCTTAAAATAAGAGGGCTCACTGTTTATTTTCCGGACCTTTTCCATCTCAGCTTTGTCTAATTCAACTTGAAACTCTTCGTGCGGAACTCCTCCTCCTACTTCAGGAAAATTAATTTTTGTTAATTTCTCGTTAGCACTATTTGCGCTATTAGAAAAAATAATTTTTTTACCATTATAAAGATAGAATGTTAAAAAAAATACCACGGCGGTTGTAATAAAGATAAAATGTTTTTTTGTCATAAGTTACCCTCCTAATTAATTTGATGGTTGAACAGTTAAAGACCAGTAATAATACTCGTCGCTACCACCGATTGGGGCTGGCTTTCTACTATAATTTTGTATGGTATCATCTTTTGAAATATCGGCAGCCAAAACACGAGCTATTACTGGATCAGCACTATGAATTTGATATGCCCTTGCGGCATTAAAAAATGCATCCTTTATCTTGGCATTTTGTCTCAATTGTGTTGAATAGTAAGTTCCTTCATCAGAGTACATATACATAACGTTACCAAAACCGGTAACCATATGTACTCCTTGCATAATAGTTGCCCATTTAGGGTTACTATCATTCAAAAAATTGCAGCTATAGGTTGACACCCACTTGGTTTTAGGAGAAACATTGTGACCCTCGTACCCCCACCAAATCTCATTAGAATCAGCATTCGCATTATCTTCTCGTTCACCTTCGTCGCCAGATGGATGAAAAAGCGACGAACTATTCATAGTGTAAAAGTGATTTGAATTGTAAGTAACACCATGCCCTCCCGGTCCATAGCCATGTCCGGTAAATACCATAAAATCAACAGAATCAACATTATCGTAACCAATTTTGTACATACCAGAATGGAGTAAATCTGTTTCCCATGAATTATTATCCCTATAAAGAAACTTTTTGTTTGCATACCAATAATTCAAAACTGGATCAAAAAAGCCATTGATGAATTTGTCTGTATAAACTGCACCAGAGTATCTATCCTCATGTGCACAATTGCCATATTTTTGATACCCGGCCGGATTGGTTGCCCCTAAATCAATGGTAGCCGCGTTAACACTACTGATTGACAGAACAGCGGCTAGAATTGATGAAATTAACAATTTTTTAGGAAACATATTCTTTCACCCTTTATGATTTATTGATAGAGAATTTCACAAGCATCATAATATGATCAACGATTATGTCTTGGTTCTAGACTTATACTGGAAAAATCTTTGGTTCTCAGAGAGAGCGTAAACGTAGATTATTTCAAAATACCTGTTGTTTTCACTGCAAAGTCGCTTGGAAAAAGGGGTTCCATTTTATTATTTCAGTTCTTATTTAACGCCCACCATCCTTTAACACCCTCCCTCTAATAAAATATTTTGTCGAGCCTCAGTAGTTTATCGGATTACACGGATATAATACCATATAATTACATTAAGTGTTAATAGTTACAATCTACTTATTTATTGGTTTTCGGAGAAGGACTGTGGTACTTAAAAATGAAAATCAAAATACATTTACTTTGTTAAAAATTGCCATGTTAAAAATCAAAATGGTCCCATAACAGAATATTTTGGCTAATTAAATCTGAAATACTATCGGACATATTCCTATTCGGAGATTTTAAACTTTTTTCAGAAAAGTTCTGCAGGCGGAGGTTCAAGAAGAGTATTACCAAATTTGCAGAATTATCGTAACCGTTCCTGATTATCGGTATTTTAACCGCTCGATTTTTGAGGTGTAAAAATGAGGGAGCAAGAGGGAACTATTAATGTAAGAAAACAGGCGGGGATAAGCTCCCCGCCTTCAACATCCGAACTTTATGTGACTAGTCTCTAAGCCTGTTGGTTTGAAATCGTAGATCACCATACTTAACGCGCTCTGCGAGGATGGCGATGATGTGCTTCGTTTAACGGCTCCTCCATCATAACGAAGCTTCCGCCCGATCCTCCTTCGCCGACCTGGCTTCACGCACGGCAAAGACGGCAACGAGCAAAAACGATAGCACCCCGTACAGCAGCACCATGAGCTGCAGCCCGATCAAATCCAGCAGCAGCCCCGTGCTCAGCAGAACGACCTGGAATACGACGCGGTCGAGCATGCTGCGGAACGAGAAGAAGCGGCCGTGATACGCTTTCGGAATTTGCTTCTGGAACAAGGTCGCCGCCGCCGGGAAAAATCCGCCCGCCGCCAAGCCGAACAGCCCGAACGAAAGCAAAGCGCACAGCTTCGAATCGGCAAAAAACAACAGACACTGCGCCGCCGCCACAATCGCCGCAAACAGGAACAGGCGGTTCATCAAGCCGCCGCGGTCGGCCATCCACTTGACCAGAAAGCCGGCCAGAATGAAGCTGACCCCTTCCACGGCATAGAGCAGCCCTTTCACCTGCGCATCGTGCTGCAGCTCGCTGATGTTGATGACCATCAGGTTGAAGCCGCCGATGAACAGCGTCGGCACCAGCGTCAGCCAGAGCACCGTCAGCACGGTCGGCTCCGAACGCAGCAGCGGCAGAAGCGCCTTGAAGCCGCTTTGCTCCGCAGGCGGCGCCTGTTCTGCCGGATCGCTGCCGCGCCGGCCGCTTTCGGCCTGCTCCGGCTCCCCGCCCGGTACGGCCGCCGCCCCTTTGTCAGCCTCTTTCGCCCGCCGCAAGCCGGGCTCGGGCACGTTCAGGAAGGCGGTAGACGCAAGCAGCGCCACATAAGCGACGAAGGAGGCGACATACAAGCCTTTCAGACTCATCACGGTCAGCATCAGCCCGGCCAAGGTCGTCCCCAGAATACGTGCGATCGTACCCGCGTTCATATGTACGCCGTTTAAGGCGAGCAGCTCCCGCTCCTTCACGATCAGCGGTATGACGGACTGCAGCGCCGGGAAATAGAACGCCGCCGATATTTGCAGCGTTACGGCGAACAGCACCATCCACCAGATGGAATCGAAATACAGTGCAACAAACATAAAGCTGACACTGACAAGGCGTCCGGCGCCCGAGATCAGCAGTACCTTTTTCTTGGAGGTCGTGTCGATGACCCGTCCGGCCAGCGGACCGAACAGCACCCCGGCGAGCAGCCCGGCGAATAAAATAAGCGACTTCATGAAATCCGAAGGCACCTTCTGCTGCATAAACTCCAAGTTGGCAATAATCGACATCCACAAGCCAAGCCCGGCGATAAATTCCCCTGCCAGGACAATCCATACGTTCCGGTTCGTCCACATATACAGTTCTCCCTTAAATTTGAAGCTGTCTCTGGATTGTATACCGAACCGACCGAAAATGGAAGGCTCTTCCGGCAAAACCAAGCGCAAAGCCCATTCTCTCCGGTTTTCGAAAAGAATGGGCTTTGTATGGTCCTTGAATGGCATATTTAATCCAACGGACGCTTCGGATGCTTTTTCACCGATTGGTTGAGCTTTTTCCACCGGTCCTTCTCCGCCCGCTGCAAGCCCTTGTCTTCCTTGCGGGCTTGGAACGCCAGCTCCTTCTGCAGCTTCACGTAGTTATGATACCGTCCCCGGTCGAGCGTGCCGTTCTCCAGCGCTTCCTTGACGGCGCAGCCGGGCTCCTCCCGGTGCGTACAGTTGCCGAACCGGCAGCCCGCGGCCAGCAGCTCCACGTCGCGGAAGGCGGCGTCCAGGCCGGATTCCGCCTCCCACAGCTGCAATTCCCGCATTCCGGGCGTATCGATCAGCAGCGCGCCCCCGGGCAGCAGCACAAGCTCGCGGTGGGTCGTCGTATGCCGGCCGCGTCCGTCTCCCTCGCGGATCTCCCCGGTGTCCAAGATGGCCTCGCCGTAGAGCATATTGGCCAGCGTGGATTTCCCGGCTCCCGAGGACCCGAGGAGCGCCAACGTCCGACCCGGCTTCAAATAGGCGGCCAGCGCATCCAAGCCTTCGCCGCGCGCGGAGCTGATCGCATGCACCGGCACGCCCGGCGCCACGGCCTCCACAGCGGCTATTTTACCTGGTACGTCCTCGCACAGATCCGCTTTGCTGAGCAGCACGACGGGCGCCGCCCCGCTCTCGTAGGACAAGGTCAAGTAACGCTCCAGCCGCCGCACGTTAAAATCCGCATTCAGCGCATGCACCAAAAACACCGTGTCGACATTGGACGCGACGATCTGCTCCTCGACGGCCGACCCGGCTGCTTTGCGCGAAAACTTGCTCTCCCTCGGGAGCACCGTGTGCACGATCGCGCGCCCGTCCTCCGCTCGCGGCTGCAGCGCCACCCAATCGCCGACGGCGGGATAATCGGCCCGGCCGGTCGCTTGATGCCTAAGCCGCCCCGATACTTCGGCCAGCAGCTCTCCGCCAGCCGTCACCGCGCGGTAAACATGCTTATGCTCCAAAATGATGCGCCCGGGCTCGTGTCCGGCCTCACGGTAAGGGGCGAACGCCTCCTCCCGCCGGTCGTCCCAGCCCCAATCGCGCAGATGGTATACGGTCAATTGTTTTCCTCCCATTCTTCAAGCCGATAAAACTGTTGTACCATTTATTGTAATGTACCGGAACGGCCGCATCAAAGTAAAAAAAGACTTCTAATCATCTTTTACCGAACTAGCCGTCACGGGAGTTTGTAACCAGATTGTAACTTTCTTGCCAGTCATTCGTCCTATAATCAAAGCATCAAATCATTACAACCCAGGAGGGACTTTTATGAAAACACCGTTCAAACTATTGACTCTCAGCATCGCAGGAGCTTGCCTATTGACCGCAGGCATCCCTGGTTCCCGGGTAAGTGCCGAGCCTTCCTCCGCGAACGCTCCCGTTCAAGCCGTGCCGATCTCCGCTCCCGTTCAGCAAGGTGCCGTCAAAGTATCGGCCAAGGCCGTACAAGAGAAGACCGATCTGTACTCCGCGGATCTGAGCATCCCGGTCATCGAAGGGCTCAAAGATAAAAAATACCAAGACGAGCTGAACGATATTCTGGAGCGTGATGCGATGAAAGACTTGGAGCTGCTGAAGAAGCAAGCGGAAAATGACGCGGCCGAAGCCAAAAAAGCGGGCTACGAATTCAGACCGTACGAGGTCGCCGTCAAGTACGAAGTGAAAGCCGGAGGCGGCGCGGCCGATGCGGACATGTTCTCCATCGCAGTAACGACTTACGTGTATACGGGAGGAGCCCACGGTTTGCCGCGCACCGATACATACAACGTGCTGAATCAAGAAGCCGCGAAGCGGATCGAGCTGAAAGACCTGTTCGGCGTGGACTACAAGCAGACGATCGATAAGCACATCAAGGACGAGATCGCCAAGCATCCGGACGATTATTTCAAAGACGGCTTCGAAGGCATCGCCGATGCGCAGTCGTTCTATATTCATCAGGGCAGCGCCGTCATCGTCTTCGGGTCGTACGAGATCGCGCCTTACGCCGCAGGCATGCCGGAATTCACCATCCCGCTGCCGAAGCAAGTGCAGACACCGGGCACCGAAGCGGGCGACCTGCCGCAGAAGCTTGTCGTGAACGGTACCGAGCTGTCCACCGTCGATGCAGCCGTCTACGCCGACGCCAAAGGCACCGTGACCGTGCCTTTGCGGAGCGTCGCCGAAGCCCTCGGCTACGAGCTGAAATGGAACGCCGAGCAGCAAGCCGTGGAGCTGCAAAAGGGAGCCCAGTGGACGATCGTGCGGACGGGCAAGGATGAGTACGTCATCAACAAAATGGCTCCGGTCTCTCTGGGTACCGCCCCGGCGATCAACAGCGAAGGGAAAATGTACGTGCCGCTGACCTTTTTCTCGGACATCCTGAAAGCGGACGTAAAGTCCGAAGCCGGGACGATCACGATCCGTTAGTTCCGTGCTCAAATAGACCAATAGAGGTTACGAAGGGGTGGGGTATCTACTTCCGGTCGCTGCCCCACCCCGCAAAGTGAAGTTGAATCAGGGAAGCTAAGTCCGAGTACTTTGCGGGGACCCCGGGTTCGCGGGAAATTTTGATTAAAGCCGCTTAGCAGCGGGTATTTCCCGCAGACAAAGGCGAGCGCTATCGCTCCTCCAGTAGATACCCCACCTCCGTATGTATCTCTATTTTTGTAAAACCCACTTTCTCAACAAGTTCAAAGAGCGCTTAACGGCGCTTTTTTGCTTTGCATAAAAAACAAACGTTATAAAGCAACTTACCGCTTCTATAAAAAAGGATTCGGCTGCCCGTACGGAGAATTAGGCATGAACACCAACCGACATCCAATCGGGAACAAAGGACGGCTGCATTTTATGAAACTCGACCGGCTGCTGGCCATCACCATGCTGCTGCTTAACCGCAAACGGGTAAGCGCCAAGGAATTGTCCGAGCGCTTCGAAGTGTCGCTGCGGACGGTGTACCGGGATATCGAAGCGATCAACCAAGCGGGGATTCCGATCGTTTCTTACGCCGGTCAGACCGGCGGCTACGAGATTACGGACCGCTACCGGCTGGACCGTCAGCTCCTGTCCTTCGACGAGCTCCAGTCGCTCATCGTCGCGCTGCGCGGCATGCAGACCACCTTGGACGACCGGCATTTCGGGAGTCTGCTGGACAAAGTCGGCGCGCTTCTGGCGAAATCCGAGCAAGGAAGCGTGACGGACGCCTCCAAGCAGATCATTATCGATATGAATCCCTGGAGGAACGGAACCGCCGACAAAGAAAAGCTGGAAACGCTGAGGCAATCGATCCGGGAAAACCGGCTTGCCGCCTTTGAGTATACGAACGGAAAAGGGGAGCAGGCCGAGCGTCTGTGCGAACCGATGAGCGTGGTGCTTAAAGGCTACGTGTGGTACATGTACGGCTATTGCCGGTTGCGGGAAGATTTTCGGATATTCCGGCTGTCCCGGATGCGGAATTTACAGTCTAGAACAGAGACGTTCGAACCTCGCCAGCTGCCGACAGAAGCATTGGATAGCCGTTGGATGCGGCGCGATTCTCCCCATTCCGTGAACCTCGTGCTGCAATTCACCTCGAAGGTCCGGGTGCCGGTGGAGGATTATTATAAGCCCGAGCAAATCGAGTACGGTCCGGACGGGGCGCTCATCGTTCGCGCTTCCCATCCGGACGCGCCCTGGACGTACGCTCATCTGCTGTCTTACGGCGCCGATGTGAAGGTGCTGGAGCCGGAAGCCGTTGCCAGCCGGGTACGGGAAGAGGCGCTCGCCATCGCGCGGCTCTACGAGCAACCCTGACATACAGTTGTCAGGGAATCCATGCTATGGTATAGGGGTAAGCTAAATTGCGAAATACAGGGAGGAATTCGAGATGTTTGTAAAAACAGCCGATTTTATAGCCGAATGGCAGCAAGAAGCTGCCGCTACCCAGAGAGTCATGGATACCTTGACCGACGAAGCCCTGGATCAGGCGGTTACTCCGGACCATAGGACACTTGGGCAGCTTGCCTGGCATCTAACGACGACCGTGCATGAGATGCTGTCTCGGACCGGTCTGGAATTCGCATCGGCCGGAGACGACCAGCATGCGCCGGCCTCGGCAGCCGTGATTGCGGAAGCTTACCGGAACGCCTCTCAAGCGGCGTTGAATGCCGTCCAAACCCAGTGGACGGACGCCAAGCTGGCGGAAACGACGGAAATGTACGGGGACACGTGGCCGAATGGCCTGACCTTGCGAATTTTAATCCAGCATCAGATTCATCACCGGGGCCAAATGACTGTCCTGATGCGCCAAGCCGGGCTGAGGGTTCCGGACATTTACGGCCCGACGCGGGAAGATTGGCTGGAGAGCGGCATGCAGCCGCTTATCTGACGAAGCTAATGCTGTGACGCCGAGCGTTTTCACCCGACCGAAAACAGTCAGACTGAGCCTAAGAAGTAAGACATGAATATGTGGCGTATGCAGTGGATACGTGATATCATAGGTAGTATCAGTAACGATATTTACTCAGTTTGTCTCAGTTGAAATTTGGGAACACTAAAAAGAGCCGCTAGTGCGCCAACACTAAACGGCTCTTTGGATAAACGAAGCTGTGGTCTACCCCACGGCGCGCATAGTTAAAACCTAAGCGAAAAACCACCGGTCAGGGGCCAACCTAACGACGGTGGTTTTTTCGCTTGCTTAGCTTCCGTTTGATCAACTTGAGTAGCTTCCTACCGCTCAGCCATAAGCTAGAATAGTTGCAATCCATTTGACTACATCCAGCAGCGCCACAAGGGTGACCAAGGCAATCACCTCCTTTGCAGAAGGGCTGCGCCGTGGTCACTTCCTCCACCGTTCTCCGTTATCCTGCTTTGCAATATAGCACATGCCCATAGGAAATAGCATCCAATTTTATGATACGTTTTGCTCATTTCAGTGGCTTCTCCGCTAACGCACATTTTCTCGCCGACCCAATCAAGGGGCCGCTGACCATCATAAGGTATACTAGGTCAAACGGAAGGAGGATGCATGTATGAGCTGCGTAAAAGGGTTCGGCGGTTTTACTTCTACGGGCGTAATCCTCGTATTGTTTATTTTGTTGGTAATCGTATCTTGTGCCGTCTGGTTCTAATTCGAGGCACAAGGCCCGGGCGGCGGCCTGGGCTTTTTTTCTTAAATCACAGACATAGAGGAAGGGGGCTCGCTGCGGACCCCCTCTTTTGGCATTCCTCCGGCGACCTTAACTCCTCACGGCTTCAGCAGACGAATGAACGCCAGCAGCGGCTGCGACATCCATTTCTTGGGGTGGACAAACAGCTGCAGATCGAACCGGATATCGGGGTGGACAAAAGGCAGCACCTTGAGGCGCCCGCGCCGTACCTCCTCTTCCACGACGATCTGCGGAAGAAGGGCCACACCAAGCCCGTTCATCACGCACTGCTTGATCGCCTCCGGGTTGCCCAGCTCAAAACGGATGAGAAACGAGACGTTGTGCGCTCTTAACACGTTCTCGAACATGCCCCGGTAATTGCAGCTTTCCTCCGACATGATCAGCTCGACTCCGTTCAGATGCTCCACGCTTACACCGCCGGATAACTGCGTAAGCGGATGGCCGGGCGGCGCAATCAGCACCAGGGGCTCTTCCCGAATCGTCTCGCAGCGAAGAGCCGAGTCGACCGGCTTGCCGTCGAGCAGCAGGCCGATGTCGAATTCCCCCTCCTTCACTTTGCTGACAATCAGCGACTCGCGTTCCGCTTGGATATGAATGTTCAATTCGGGAAACCGTTCCCTCAGCTGCTGCAAATAAGGGGGAAGGTAATAGGCCGCCAGCGAATCGATCGTGCCGATCGTCAACGTCCCGCCGACCTGATTTCCGACGATTTCTTTGGACTGCGCATACAAATCCAGCATCTGCACGGCGAGCTTCAGCAGCACTTCGCCCGGCGGCGTAAGCCGAAGCAGCCTGCCGTGACGCTCAAACAAGGAAACGCCGTATTCCCGCTCCAGCTTCTGAATTTGCATCGTGACGCTGGATTGCGCATAGCCAAGCTCCTCGGCCGCCCGGGTAAAGCTTTGGCGTTTCGCAACCTCGCGAAACGTCTGGAAATATGTCAGATCCATGTGATGTTCGCCCCTATTATCAATATTATTGATGATGACTATCACTTATTATAGCTAACTCCGATGATTGAAACCATGGTAAAGTAGAGCCAAACAAAAATTATTCAAAACCCATGGAGGAATGTAAAAAATGCTAACCCAAGAGCAGCTAACTGGTGTTTACGTCCCTATCGTCACCCCGTTCGACAGTAACGGCGCCGTAGATCTAACTTCATTCGAGCGGCATGTTCGCTGGCTTGCGGACCGCGGCATCCATGGCCTGGTCGTCAACGGAACGACAGGAGAATCGCCGACGGTAGCATGGGAAGAAGTCGAGGCTTTAGTAAAGACCGCCAAGAACGCGGTAGGCGGGAAACTGCCGGTAATCGTTGGCACCGGAACGAACGATACCGCTTCGACCGTGAAGCGTACGGAGCTTGCGGGACAGCTGGGCGCGGATGCCGTGCTTGTCGTTGTCCCTTACTATAACCGCCCGTCGCAGGAAGGCATCGCCGCCCATTTCCGCAAAGCCGCGGAAGTCGGCATCCCCGTCATCGCCTACGACAACCCGTCGCGTACCGGGGTGGGGCTTACGACGCAGACGGCCGGAGCCATCCTGGAGCTGGATGGGGTGATCGGTCTGAAGGACAGCTCCGGCGGCATTCAGCTGCTTACGGAATTGTCCCGCTTGAACAGCAAACCGGTGCTCTGCGGCGACGACTCCTACGCTTACGCGATGCTTTGCTGCGGGGCCAAGGGCGGCATCCTCACCGCCTCCAACGTAGTGCCGGAAGCCTTAGTAGAAATGCACCGGCAGTTCGCCGAAGGAGACTCGAACGGAGCCAAACAAACGTTCGAAGGACTGCTTCCGCTCATCCGGCTTCTCTTCAAGGAATCGAATCCCGCGCCGGTCAAGTGGATTCTGGCTCATCAGGGGATTATCGCCTCGGAGGGTCTCCGCCTGCCGATGACGAGCATCAGCGCGAAGCTCCGGCAGGAGCTTGAAGCGTATTGGAGCCGAGCCGGCGAGCCGGTACAGTAAACCGACGGTCTCAACAAACCAGCCATTAGACGCACGAAAAAGCCCTCCGCTGCAAGCGGAGGGCTTTTTCGGACCCAACCTAATGTTTCATACGGAAAAACAAATCGACAAACGCCCCGCCAACGAGCCAGTAGCTAACGATGCAGCTGAGCACGATGAGGATAACGTTTTTCAAAAACTTCATTTCTTCAACTCCAATATCATTTAGGTTCGCCAACGATAGAAGCGTCAAGCTTCACCCGCTTCCGGCGTACGGTGCCTAAGTGCGGCTCCAGGTGTCATTGGACAAAAGGACCGTCATCTATTAGACGATTGAACCTGCCAATAAGTTTCAAACCATATTCTTACGGCAGGAACCGCCGCTGCCCCAGGAACGCCAAGCGCCGCCAGCGCTTCTGTACCAAGGTAAGGCACAAAGCCGCTGACGGCGACTGTTTTATGGCATATGGCATTCACGCGCTGCGCTTACACCCAGCCGCGGGCTTCCATCGCTTTGGAAATCCGCTCCATCGAGATCATGTAAGCGGCCGTACGCAGATCCGTTTTGTATTGGGTCGCCAGATCTTGAACCGCGCGATACGCTTCCGTCATCGCCGTCTTGAGCTTGAGGTTTACCTCTTCTTCGCTCCAGTAATAGTTCATCAGGTTCTGTACCCATTCGAAGTAGGAAACCGTCACGCCGCCGGCATTCGCCAAAATATCCGGAATCACCTTCACGCCATTGCCGAACAAAATTTCGTCCGCTTCCGGGGTCGTCGGTCCGTTGGCTGCTTCCGCCACGATGCGCGCCTTGATCTGAGCGGCATTTGCCGATGTAATGACATTCTCAAGCGCAGCCGGCACCAAAATATCGACATCCAGCTCCAGCAGCTTCTCCGGTTGAATGGCGGACGACGCGCCGTATGCCGACAGGTCTCCCTGATCCTTCAACTGCTCTACGCGGTCCAAATCCAGTCCTTGCGGGTCGTAAATCGCTCCGCGCGAGTCGCTGACAGCCACAATGCGGCAGCCCAGCTCCGACAGCAGCTTCGCCGCAATCCGGCCGGCATTGCCGAAGCCTTGAATGGCTACTGTCGCGCCTTCCGGCGTCTTGCCCATATCCTTCAGCGCCTCTTGAATCGTGAAGACGCAGCCGCGGGCCGTCGCTTCGTTTCTCCCCTTGGAGCCCCCGATAATCAGCGGCTTGCCGGTAATGACGCCCGGACTGTTGAAGCCTTTCAAACGGCTGAACGTATCCATCATCCAGCCCATAATTTGCGGGGTGGTATACACGTCCGGCGCCGGAATGTCTTTCTCCGGTCCGACGATATCGGCGATCGCTTCCATGAATCCCCGGCTGACGCGCTCCAGCTCGCCCTTGCTCATTTCGCGCGGGTCGCAGATGACTCCGCCCTTGCCGCCGCCGTACGGGAGGCCGACAACGCCGCATTTGAAGCTCATCCACATCGACAGCGCCTTAACCTCGTCCAGCGTTACGTCCGGATGGAACCGGATGCCGCCCTTCGTCGGACCGACCGCATCGTTATGCTGGGAGCGGTAACCTTCAAATACGCGGACTTCGCCGTTGTCCATCTTCACGGGGAACGTGACGGACAGTACCCGTTTTGGGTGCTTCAGAATTTCTACAGCCTCTTTGGGCAAGTTTAGTAGAGAAGCCGCATGCTCGATTTGCCTTTGGGCGATTTTAAACGGATTTAGATTTTCGGCAGTCAGTGTAGTTACAGTCATCGATTCATCTCCATCTCCTTCTATGCTTTAACGTAATACTGAAATAATGAGTTGTTTTTTATTCTATAGGTATCGACTTCCACTTTCAACCGTTTTTTTTGACAATATTCCGCAAATTACAATAAGCGTCAGAAAACTTCAAAAAACCTTTCACTATTTGTTATTTTTACTCTGGAAATAATGTATAATATAATTTACATATATTCAAAATTTATCTGATGGAAAGAGGAAAATATGCTGACGTTTGAGGAAAAGATCGCTGTAATCGAATCGTTTGCGGAGCTGGAGAGGAAAAACGTATCCTTGGGCCGGGTAAACTATCACTATGAGCAGAGCGCTTATGACAAGAAGACCGTTGTGTATCATTTGCATCCAAACGGCAACGGCTTCGTCTATGCCGGTCATCTGTCCGGTTACGACACCGATGAGCGAGGGATGGTCAACATCCGGGACTTCACCGTAGAGGAGCTCCGCTCCATCGTCGAAGCCTCGATCCGCTCCCTTGCGCCCAAGACAGTACAGGAACAAGCCGTCACCGGCGACGCGGAAATGGAAGAGCGCTGGACCGGGCCGGACAACCAAACTTTGCTTCTGCTGTACGAGAACGAGCTGTGGTGCGTTTATGCGGGTTTGAATCTCGAAGCGGCCTTCGAAACGTACGGGGAAGCCGAGGAATATTTAGCGGAGGAAGGCTTCTCGCGGCAATAGATCGCCCTCCCCCACCTGCGAAGGACATGCCTGCCGGGGGCGGGCATGTCTTCGGACGCCTGTACAGCAGCAAGCCGCTCGCTTACGTTTCAAGCTCTGCGAACTCGCCGGGGATACTTCGGATCCGCTCGCCGATCCGTCTAATCGTTTCCGTCGCCGCTTGTTGATACCGGGCAAACAGCCGGGCTACGGATGCAGCCAGCTCCGCATCCCCGTCCAGGTCCATCACGGCAAAATGACGCCAGCTCCCGTCTGGCTGGCGGTTTTTTGCTTCCACCGCCGCTTCCGTCTCCTCGTAAATCCGCAGCATGGCCTCATCCTCGAAATAGCGCATTCCGGCTTTCAGCTCGGGCCAGACCCCCAGAGAAATATAATGAGAGACAAACCAGTAATATTCGGCGGCCGAGTGGGCATGGCCATGGAGCACTTGGAACATCAACAGCGCCTGCAACCCCGGGGTCAGCCCGCCATAAACCTCGCGCTTGATGCGCAGTCCTTTCCCTCGAATCTGCCGGATTGTCGGTTCGATGCACGCCTCCAGCAGCGCGCGATCTTCCATTGTCTCGAAAACCTCTTTTTTCATCGATATCCGCAATTTCTATTCCACCTTTCATTTGATAAAACTACAATTGCATGTACATACAACAAAATGCGCAAAAAAAATTATTTGCTTTCGAGCTTTTTGGCAGTATGATGCAGTATCCCTGTCAGCACTTGACCTTCTTCGCCTAAAGCTCCTATAAAACGCCCCATCAAGCGATGCCAGCATTGATTGATCGTCTGCTGAATCCGCAGCCCTTCTTCCGTCGGATAGATGAGCGCCAGCTTGCCTTCGTTTCGTCTCTCGACCAATCCTTTGACAACGAGCTTGTCAATGAATCGGGTGCTGGTGGAAGGCGCGATGTGCAGCGTCTCGCTTAAGTCCCTTTGGGTAATCCCCGGATTTTCTTTTACCACCATCAGCAAAAAGGCATAGGTCGGAGATAAGCCGGCGGGCGCGAATTCCTCCTCCGCCATCCGGTTCATGACGCGGGACAGCCAGTTCACGTTAAAAAAGGGGCATCCGGCAAAATGGTCTTTCGTTACTTTGATTTGCTGTTCCATAATCGTTCCTCGGTTTAATTTTTGTTGTATGTACACATAACTTAAATCAAGAAAGCGCTTCTTGTCAACCGAATTAACAAAAATATGCGCTTCCGCCGCCCGAACCTTCCAATTCCGGCAGCCTCTCATACGAAAAAGAAGCCCCGGCCGGGATACGGACCCAGTCAAGGCTTCAGGAAAATACCCGCTTCCGCAAGGGAGCGTGCGGATCATCGCAGTCTGCGGGACCCGATTTCCGCCCCGTAATCGGCGTCGTAGGTGCTCGCATTCCTCGAGTTGTTGGCGCGGAACGTATCGTACACCTCGTTGTCGAGGTCGGCCCGGGAGTCTACAAGCACAAGAATGCTCCCTTCCTTGACATATTCGTTGTAACGTTTCGCTTCGTCCTCGGGAATTCCCATGCCGATCAGACCGCCGACGATCCCTCCGGCCCCCGCGCCGACGGCCGCCCCTGTCAAGGTCGCCGCAATCGGGCCGGCCGCAATAATCGGCCCTACGCCCGGTATCGCGAGCGCGCCGATTCCGGCCAACAGCCCGGCGATCCCGCCCAGCATGCCGCCTGTAGCCGCTCCTGCGGCGGCGCCCTCCGGCGCTTTGGACCCGGTCTCGTCCGTCACAGCGGATACGTCCTCCTTATCCTTCGCGATCACGGATATTTCATCCGCCCGATAACCTTGTCTTTTCAAGCCTTCGATAGCCCGGATCGCTTCCTGCTCGGTCTGGAACACGCCTACGATTTTTTTCTCGTTGTTCATGGTCATGACCTCCTCGATTGGGTACGAACCGGCAAGCGGTTCGTCGGCGTCACGAACCCGGACGGCCCGCCGCGCTTCGCCGCGGCCCTCCCGAATCAGCGCCTCTGGCAGCTTCCGCTACACAGCTTTTTACCCCGAGGAAGGACAAGCTAATCATCCTGCTTCTCGCCGGAGCCATTTCTACAGACAGACACATGTAGTATCAGGCACTTATCGCAAGCGCCCACGCCTTCTTGAATCCGTCAGCCCTATTTCTCCGAACACGGTCCGCCTGACGGAGCGATTGCTTCCGTTCCGATTTCTGCCGACCTCAAAGCCACCCGTTTCAGGTCCTCCACAAACAAACGCATAAGCACCGGCCTGCGCCGGACGGCGAGCGGATGGTAGCTGACCGTCGTCGGCAGCCCGTCGATATCGTGCCAGCTTCCCCTGAGCCGCTTGACTTCCGCTTCCGGGTCTTGAAAGAAAGCCTGTACCGCCACGTTCCCCAAGCAGATCATGAGCTTCGGCCGCTTCAGCTCCAACTGGGAAAGCAGGTGCGCCCGACAGCTATTCCTCGCAGTTTCCTTGTCGTATTTGCGAATCGGGCGGCATTTCAACACATAGGTCACGTAAACGTCGTTCATATCGAGTCCCGCCTCCGCCGCACCGAGCTGCAGCGTAGCGCGGGTACCGCAGACGAAAGCGCGGCCCTCCCGGTCCTCCCGTGCCCCGGGATTATCCAGCAGCATGATGATCCTGCCTTCCGGGTTGCCTTCCCCCCATATCACGCGGGTCCGCTGATTCGCCAGCTCGCATAGCCGGCAGGATGCCGCATGCAGCGGCGCGGTTTCCTCCGGCAGCGCGACTGGATGATTGTCGGTCATGGATTCGGCTTCCTTCCCGATAGGATTGTCGGTTTACAGGATGTCCTGAAGCCCTGCGTTTATGCATGATGGAGGCGCTTGCCCGGCTGCTTCCTTCAGGCGAAGCCCGGCCATGGAAAAGCCGAAGCGGCCCCTGCCTGCTTCGACTTTCGCCTGATGTCTCCGTTACATCCGCTCCACGATCGACCGGGCCATCCAGACTCCGGCTGCGCCCGCTTGGGCCAGCCCCCGGGTCACGCCTGCGCCGTCGCCGCCGCAATACAAGCCGCGGATCATCGTTTCCAGCTGCGCGTTCAGCTTCGGCCGGGCCGAATAGAACTTCGCCTCCACACCGTAGAACAGCGTATGGTCCGATGCGATGCCCGGCGTCACTTTATCCAGCGCCTCGACCATTTCGATCAGACTTTTCATCGTGTTGTACGGGAGCACGAGGCCCAGATCCCCCGGAACGGCCTCCTTCAGCGTCGGCTCCAGAAATCCCTCCTGAATGCGCCCCGCCGTCGAGCGCCGGCCGCGAATGATGTCGCCGTACTTTTGGACGATCACGCCGCCTCCCGACAAATCGTTCGCCCGTTTACAGATTTCCCGTGCATACTCGTTTGGCTTGTCGAACGGCTCGGTAAACCGGTGGGAGACGAGCAGCGCGAAGTTCGTATTGAGCGAGCCGAGCGCCGGGTCCTTGAAAGCATGCCCGTTCGCCGCCATAACGCCGCTGTGGTTCTCGACCACGACATGGCCCGACGGGTTGCTGCAGAACGTCCGCACCCGCGTGCCGACCGAGGTGTTGAAAATAAATTTGCCCTCGTACAAATGCTCATTAATCTCGCGCATGACGACATCGGACGTCTCCACCCGGACGCCGACGTCCACCTGGTTGTTGAACATCGGGATGCGCCGCTTACGGAGAATCTCCGTCAGCCACGCCGAACCGTCCCGTCCCGGCGCAACGATCACAGTGTCCGCTTCCAGCTCCTCGCCGCTGGACAGCACGACACCTTGCACCCGGTAGCCTTCCGCTTCTTTCACCGTCAGCACGTCGGCCACTTCCGTCTTGAACCGCATCTCGATATGCCGCTTCAAATAGTCGTTGATCGATTTCAGAATCTGCAAATTTTTCTCGGTCCCTAGATGCCTGACCTGCGCCCGCAGAAGCTTGAGTCCGGCCGCGTAGCCGCGCTGCTCGATCGAGCGCACGACCTCCGTCATCGGGTCGGTGATCGTATCGGGAGCGCCATGCTGCAGATTGAGGCCGTCGACGTAGCGAATAAGCTCAAGCACCTGCGACGGCGGCAAATAATCGGTCAGCCATCCGCCGAATTCCGTTGTAATGTTGAACTTCCCGTCGCTGTAAGCGCCCGCTCCGCCGAACCCGGCCGTAATCGAACAGGCCGGCAGACAGCCCGCGTACTCCTTCTTCCCCGCCGGGGGAGGGCAGAGCCGGATCTTTTCTTCCAGAATCGGACACCGGCGGCTGTCGATATCGTGTCCTTTATCAATTAACAAAACGCGCTTGTGAGGCGCTTTCAACGTCAGCTCATAAGCGGCAAAAATCCCCGCCGGTCCGGCTCCAACAATAATCACATCAAAGCGCTTGCCCATCTTCGCTTTCCCTCCATCGAACGAATAATCTAGTGCCTACCCGTCCGGAGACGCAAAAAATCCCGGCCTCGAACGGGTATAGAAAACCCGCCGCTCGTAGCCAGGAATTGTCGGTTCCTTGTAGAGACCCCCGGCCCGTCATGCCGAAGATATACGAACAGTCTCATCTGTGACGCTTATTCGGTTTACGTAAATTACGTTACCGGAATTTCAGACCGGTGTCAAGAGATTATCTCGATTTCGTTCGTGTTTTACACAAAAATTACACGTTCATCCTGCAATCTTGTCCGACATAAAATGAAATTCCGAACATTATCTCGTCCCCGCTCGAAGTGGCATTGTCCCTGTGTTCTGATTCTGTAGACAGAGTCTACATTCGCACGTTAGAGCAAATTTGCGAAGCCTTGGATGTTACCGTAGACCAACTTATTGTCTCGGTAAACGAGAAAGAAGACGTGGCCGATAAATAACATATCTGCATAACTTTCTATACGGCTTGTAGAGCCATCTATTTTCTCCGCACACCCTATCTTGGCGGTGTTTTAGGTATGCAAAAAAGGCCCCTTCCTCCCCCAACATCTGATTTTACCCCGTATCCTACATCAATGAGCAGCTTATAGCGCACACGGTTTCTTTCTGTATGAATCGTATCACCCACAACTGACGCCAATTGTAGTAAAATGGAGGATAGCATTTTCACTCCGCGTATACATAAGAAGTGTGTTGCCGCATACAAACCGATCAAGGATTGCATTTTGACAGATTGAAGGGATAAGAAAAATGAAACACATGTTAGGCAAATTGTTCAACAATTACTGGAGCCCCTATGCCGCGATGGGAATTGCAGGCATTCTGAGCGCGCTCTACTTCGGAATTACCGGAACCGTATGGGCGGTAACCGGCGAATTCACTCGTTTGGGAGGGCACGTTTTACAGCTTTTCGGCGTGGATATTTCCGATTGGGCCTATTACGGCTTGATTCATATGAATGGAACGACCTTCAGCAGAACAGACGGCTGGATCGTGTGGGGCATGTTCATTGGCGCCTTGATTATGATTTTGCTCAGCAATAATTTTAAGGTAAGAGTTCCGAAGCAAAAGCGCCGCTTGCTGCAAGGGCTGATTGGCGGATTCATCGCGGGTGTTGGCGCCCGTTTGGCTCTAGGCTGCAATCTGGCTGCTCTTTTTACCGGCGTGCCTCAGTTTTCATTTCATGCTTGGATATTTATGATCGCCACCGCAATCGGCACTTATGCGGGCGTTAAAATCGTCAATACAAGATGGTGGAAAGGCAAGCCCGTCCTGCAAAAAGGCAATATGGCCCAAAGCGCTGCCAAGGCCAGAAAAATTCAACCCATTGCAGGGACCGTCATTGCTTTGTTATATACAGGTCTTATCGTTTACTTTTTTATCTCGGGCCGCACGATGTTGGGCGTAGCTGCTCTATTCGGGGCCGCATTCGGCATTTTGATTGAAAGAGGGCAAATTTGCTTTACATCTGCGTTCCGCGATCTATGGATCAGCGGGCGGGCCACCATGACAAAAGCAATCACGGTCGGCATGGCTTTTAGTTCCGTGGCGACACTGCTAATCATCCTGATTTATGGCTTGGACCCGATTACCAAGATCGCCGCGCCAAGCACATTTGTCGGCGGCGTGCTGTTCGGCATCGGCATCGTACTGGCTGGCGGCTGCGAGACAGGCATGATGTACCGGTTGATGGAAGGACAAATCGTGTTCTTGCCCGTATTTATCGGCAACATTATCGGGGCCACGGCCCTCGCCTACGCTTGGGATCATCTTGGTGTCTACAACGTTCTGGTGCAAAGCGGCTCCAAAATCAATCTGCTCACGATCATGGGACCGGCTGGCGCGCTGCTGGTGACATTGATCTTGCTGGGCATCGGATATGCCGTAGCCGCATACTGGCAAAAAAACTACCGCTTCGGCGTTGGATTCAAGAAAGGGGACTGTAACAATGTCGGTTGAAGTTGATTTCACGTTGGATCTTAGAGGGGAATCTTGTCCATACCCTGTTATTTATACACTGGAAACGTTGCGGGACATGAAGAAGGGGCAGCTGCTTCATGTGATTGTCGACTGTCCGGCGGCTTTCCGCAACGTCCCGGAAGAAGTCGTCAAGCACGGCTATACGCTCGCGCAGGAACCTGTCAAAAACGGGCAGGATTTAAACTTTTATATTCAGGCTTAAATAAACCAAAGGATTAGGCGCGAAAAATTCGCGGCCTAATCCTTTTTCTTATTGCGGCTTCGGCTATTCTATCGGCAATTTAGGCGTTGGCACGACATTGGCGAAATGAATGACTATCAATTTAAATTGGTCAAGATTATGGGAGATTTTGTATGGCATGATCATCCAGATACCGACGAGGTTTTTATCGTACTCGAAGGGGAGATGTTCATTGATTTTCGGGATGGTCAGGTGAAAATTTCCCAGGGCGAGATGTTTATTGTCCCACGAGGAGTTGAACATAAACCATTCGCCAACAAGGAGTGCCGTATCCTGCTAGTGGAGCCTAGAGGTGTAGTAAACACTGGCGCGACTGAGTCACACTTAACAGCAGCCAATGATGTTTGGATCTAGTGCATTTGGCTTCGTTGCAAGACAACGGGCTTTCGAGTCAGGGAATAATCATTGGTATTATTAAAAAAGCCCAAGCTGCGCTTTCCCTGAGCGCGCTTGGACCGTTCCCTTCCGGTACCGCTATGTTTTCTACGCCGTAACCGGTGTAATGTTCCGTGCTTTGAACACTTCGCTGACCACACTCAAGGCCCCGCATGCTTTCGGGAACCCAGCGTAGCCTGCGCAGTGCAGGACGATCTCCAAAATTTCCTCCGGCGTCAAGCCGACGTTCAGCGCCGCATGCACATGGAACGGCAGCTGCTCCGTCGCCCCCTGCGTGATGAGCGAGGTGATCGTAATGATCTCCCGCTGCTTCAGATCCAGCGTCTTGCGCGAATATAAATCGCCGAATCCGAAGGAAACGATCTGATGGGCCATATCCGGAAAAAAAGCGCCGATATTCCCGATCGTCTGCGCCCCTTCCTCTCCGACCATCTCCACTAACGTCTTCATGCCCCGTTCATACCGCTCGGCATTCGTCAACCGGTCTTCGCTTCCCATCGTACTCACCTCTGCTTATGTATTCATGACCCTCTCCGGTTACCCGCGCGCCATCGTCGGCGGAATTTCCAGCGGGTCGGCCATCACTTCGATCACGGCCGTACGCCTCATCGCCAGCGCCTGCTTCACCGCAGCGTACAGTTCGGCTTCGGTCGAGCAGCGGAACGCTTCCGCTCCCATCGCTTCCCCGAACTTGGCGGCGTGCACCGGCACCGTGTAATGCGTCCCGATCGCGCGGCCCAGATGCCGGGCCATCCCTTTCTCCACCATATCCAGACTGCCGTTGTTCATCACAACGAAAATGACCGGAGCGCCGGCATTCACCGCCGTCGATATTTCCGTGCCGTTCATGAACAGGCACCCGTCCCCGGTCAGGCACACGATCGTTTTGTCCGGCTCCGCGAGCTGGGCGCCAACGGCGTACCCGATGGCGCGGCCCATCGTCGCATACACTTCTTCGAAGTAGAACGTCCCGGGCACTTCGATGTTAAAGTGCTTCACCGCATAAAAGGAATGGCTGCCCGCATCGCCGTACACCACGGCCTCCTTCGGCAGCGCCGACCGCAGGACATGCATCGTCTGCCGACCGGTCAGTCCGCGACTCTCCGCCGGCTCCTCCGTTTCGACTGCCTCCGTTTCGGCGGCCCTTTCCGATGCGGCTGCGGCCTCGGCGTAAAAGCTTGTCAGCTCTACCTGACGGCCATCCGTCAAGCGAAGCAAAGCCTGAAGATTTCGCTTCAAATCCCCGAGCACCGGAAGCACCGGCACGGGTACCGCTTTGCCGATAAACTTCGGCTCGTAGTCGAAATGGATCATCCGCTGCGGGTACATGTCCGGTGTCAGTCCGGGCAGCTCCAAGTCGCTGAGCTGGCTGCCCACGACAATCATCACGTCGACACCTTCGCTCATATACGCTTTAGACGTCTCGTTGCCGCCAAGACCGAACGGTCCGAGCGACAGCGGATGTCCGGATACGAACGCACCCTTGCCTCCCGGCATCGTCATTACGGGAATACTCCATCGTTCGGCCAGCTGCCGGAGCTCTTCGTAAGCCCGGCAAGCGTGCACGCCGCCGCCCACGAACAGCACCGGACGCCTTGCTGCATCAAGCCATCCGATCACTTGATCGAGGTTGGCGGAAAGAACGGCCGGATAATGCGTCGGCAGCGGAATTTGAAAAGGTCGGACTTCCTCTGTCAGAACGTCCAAGGGGATGGAGAGATGGACGGGGCCTTTCACCCCAGTGCAGGCTTGTTCGATCGCATGGCGCAGGTACGTCTCCAACAGCTCGCCGCGCTCGATGCGCGCGCTGAATTTCGTCACCGGCTCGAACATCTTGACGAGGTCGGTGCCGAACAGCGTGCTGTCCTGCCCGAGCACCTTGCCGATCTCTTTGATCGGCGGCTGCCCGGTCAAGAACAGGACGGGAACGCCCGTCGCCTTCGCTTGTCCTGCGGCGGTCAGCATGTTGACGCCGCCCGGCCCCGCCGTGCCCAGCGCCGCGCCCAGCCGCCCGCCTTCCAAGGCGTAGCCCCCCGCTGCAAACCCTGCCCCGCATTCCTGCTTGCCCCGCACGAAGGCGGTGCCCTGCCGGTCCAGCTCCACGACCCGAGGAGTCGCCCGC
>NZ_JTHN01000105.1 GCF_001399685.1 Paenibacillus sp. A3 | reverse complement strand
CACTGCCGATCGGCAGTGCAGACAGCTTGAGCGTGGGCGATTGGGTCGTGGCCATCGGGAACCCGTACGGATTTGATCATACGGTAACCGTTGGGGTGCTGAGCGCCAAAGAGCGTCCGATCGATATCCCGGATAAGAACGGAACGCGCCAATACAAGCATTTGCTGCAAACGGACGCTTCGATTAACCCGGGGAACTCCGGCGGTCCGCTGCTGAATCTGAACGGCGAGGTCATCGGCATCAATACGGCCGTCAGCGCGCAAGCGCAAGGTATTGGCTTCGCAATTCCGACAAGCACGATATCTGCGGTGCTGGATAACCTGAAAAACAACGTGAAAATTCCGAAAGAGCCGATTCCGTATATCGGCGTGCAAATGCAAAATATCGATAAGGATTGGATCTCGGAGCTCAAGCTTGAAAATACGGAAGGTGCGATCGTTGCCGAAGTCGAGCGCAAAAGCCCGGCCTTCAAAGCAGGTATCCGTCCTTACGATGTGATCACCGAAGTCAACGGCACCAAGATGAAAACTTCCGAAGAGGTCGTCGCAGCCATCAAGAAATTGAAGGCTGGCGATAAAGTAACGCTTGGCATCATGCGTGACGGCAAGAAGCAGAACATTGACATTACGATCGGCGACCGCAACACGATCGACCCGCAGAAGCAACAGTAATGCCATAAAGAAAAAAGAAGTAGAGCGGACGACAAGCGAAAGCTCCGCTTCTTTTTTTTGCAATCCTCATTATTTTGGTACAATGGAAATAGGAAGGGCGGGTGGATACGATTTTATGAGAGAGAAAATACTAGTGATAGACGACGATGAGAAAATTACTTCCATGCTGCGCCGGAGCTTGGCGTTCGAAGGATACACCGTATTTACGGCGAACCACGGGATGGACGGGTTAAAGCAAATTCTTGAGAACGAGCCGGATACGGTCGTCCTGGATGTGATGATGCCGCAGCTCGACGGCTGGGAGGTCGTGCGCCGTATCCGCGAAGGCGGCTCGGACGTGCCGGTGCTCATGCTGACGGCCAAGGACGAAGTGTCCGACCGGGTGAAGGGGCTTGATCTGGGCGCGGACGACTATCTTGTGAAGCCGTTTGCACTGGAGGAGCTGCTTGCCCGGGTGCGCGTTCTGCTGCGCCGCAAAGCGGCGGACAAAACGGAGCAGTCTTCCAACAAGCTGCAGTACCAGGATATCTTTATGGATCTGGATACGCGCGAGGTATACCGCGGCGGGCAGCTCATCGAGCTGACGACCAAGGAATTCGAGCTGCTGCATCTGTTTTTGCAGAATCCGAGAAGGGTGCTTTCGCGGGACGTAATTATGGAAAAAATTTGGGGCTACGATTACAGCGGTGAATCGAACGTGCTGGAGGTTTATATCGCTCTTTTACGCCAAAAAACGGAGGAGCATGGGCACAAACGGATGATTCAAACCGTTCGCGGCGCCGGTTATGTGCTGAGAGGGGAAGGCTGACATGTCCATCCGCTTGCGCCTGACCCTTTGGTATACGGCGATATTATCCGCAACCCTGCTGCTGCTGGGGCTGGGACTTTACTTGTTTTTGCATTATATTTACTACGATAATCTAAAGACCGAAATCCAACAGCAAGCAGGGGGCGTAGCCTCCCGCATCAAGCCTCAGATCGTAAACGGGGAGTTCGTTCTCATTCCGAACATTCGCGACTTGCCGAAAACGAACAACGTCTTTTACCAAGTGACAAGTTTGAGTACGTGGCAGGTCATCGAGTTGCCCGACTCCGAACAGACAGGGATCAAAATTCCCAATATGTCCGAGGATAAGGTCAAATGCATACTGAACGGACAGTGTCAGTTCGAGAGGATGAGTATCCAGGGCTACTCGTTCATGGTATATTATGTGCCTCTCGTTCAGCAGTACACCGGCAACGTATTGGGGATTATGCAGGCCGCTTACTCGATTGAGCAGTATGAGAGCTTGCTGGCGCTCCTGCGTCTCATTTTGACGGTGATCGGGCTGATCAGCGTGCTGATCGCCGCTTCAGTCGGCTGGTTTCTTGCGCGCAAGGCGCTTCGGCCGATCGAGCAGGTCATTGCGGCCACGAACCGGATCGAAAAAGGGGTGGACCTCGACAAGCGGATCGAATACACCGGCCCGAACGATGAGATCGGCGAGCTGACGCAGACGATTAACGGCATGCTCGGACGGCTGCAGAACGCTTATACCGAGCTGGAAGAGGCTTACGGCGCGCAGCGCCGGTTCGTGTCGGATGCGTCGCACGAGCTGCGCACCCCTCTGACGACGATACGCGGCAATATGGAACTTCTGGAAAAAATGTGGAAGCAAACGGCGCTCACCACCGGAGAGCAGGACCATGCGAAGATGGAGCTGACGTTGGAGGCGATGCACGATATTTCCGGCGAAGCGGAGCGCATGTCGCGGCTCGTGAACGACCTGCTGTCGCTGGCTCGCGCCGACGCCGGGTTCCAGATGACCAAGGACGAAGTCGAGCTGCAGCCGCTGCTCGATGAGATCGCGCGGAAAGCGCAGCTGCTGCCGAAAACGGCTAAATGGATCGTCGGACAGACGAAGGCGGCCGAGGGCGTATACGTCTACGGCAACGAAGATTATTTAAGACAGCTGCTGTTCATTTTCCTCGAAAATGCGTTCAAGTATACCGAGCAGGGCTATGTCCGGCTCGATACGATGCGGCACGGCGGACAGATCGGCATCCGGATCGAGGATACGGGCATCGGGATGGACAAATCCGAGATTCCGCATATTTTCGAGCGGTTCTACCGGGCGGACCCGTCGCGGGGCCGCAAGTCCGGAACGGGGCTGGGCCTGTCCATCGCCAAATGGATTATCGACGAGCATAAGGGTTCCGTCGAGGTCAAGACGCGGAAAGACGAGGGAACGACCTTCATCATCTGGTTCCCGATCGCAGCGGAACTAAGCAGACGAACGCCGCAAGCCGAGGATAATTCCCTCCGCCCGAAGAATCAGGTATAATGAAAGAATAAGTGAAAATTCGACAGGCAGGTGCAGCATGGACGTTATCAAAATATCACCCCGCGGCTATTGCTACGGCGTCGTCGACGCGATGGCGCTGGCGATGCAGACCGCCAAAAATTTGGATCTGCCGAGACCCATATATATTTTAGGCATGATCGTGCACAATGCGCATGTCACCGACTATTTTGAAAAAGAAGGCGTCATTACGCTCGACGGTCCGAACCGTCTGGAAATTTTGGAGCAGGTGGACAAGGGCACGGTGATTTTCACCGCCCACGGGGTATCTCCCGAGGTTCGCCGCAAAGCACGCGACAAGGGCTTGACCGTCGTGGACGCGACGTGCCCCGACGTGACGAAGACGCACGATTTGATCCGCGAGAAGACGGCCGAGGGCTATACGATCATTTATATCGGCAAGAAAGGCCATCCCGAGCCGGAAGGCGCCGTGGGCGTCGCGCCGGATCGCGTGCATCTGATCGAGAATACGGAAGAAATCGACAAGCTTGACGTTGCGTCGGAGCGTATCCTGATTACGAACCAGACGACGATGAGCCAGTGGGATATCAAGCACATTATGAACCGGTTGCTGGAAAAGTTCCCGCAAGCGGAAATTCATAACGAGATTTGCCTTGCCACCCAAGTCAGGCAGGAAGCGGTCGCGGAGCAGGCGAAGGAGGCCGATCTCGTCATCGTCGTCGGCGACCCGCGAAGCAACAACTCGAACCGTCTTGCGCAAGTGTCCGAGGAGATCGCGGGAGTCAAGGCGTACCGCATCGCCGATCTTTCCGAGCTGAACCCCGAGTGGCTGAAGCCGGTGCGCCGCGTAGGCGTCACCTCCGGGGCTTCGACGCCCACGCCGATCACCAAGGAAGTCATCGCGTATCTGGAACAATACGATGCTGCCGATCCCGCGACTTGGGAGCTGCGGCGCACGGTCAATATGGACCGCTTAATCCCGGTCGCCAAGCAAAAAGCAAGCGCGGAGTAGGCTGCTCACGGAAGGAAAGGGACGTACAGTCATGGGCAAAACGACAACTAGCAAAAAACCTTTTCAACTTCGTAATGTTGGCCGTTGGTTTAAATACAAGTATTTGCAGCTGACAAGAGTCAAAGGAGGGCCGGTCATCGTCGCACTTGGCTTCTCCGTCGGTCTGTTTGTAGAAATGTTTACCCTGCCTACGGCGGGGCTTGCTTTTTTTCTGATCTTTCCGTTGGTCTACGTATTCCGGGCCAGCATGGCCGCGGCTTTGATCGGATTCGTATTCGGCAAAGTGATCTACATCCCGATGTCCTTCCTGAACCGGCAAGTGGGAGGCTGGGTGCTTCCGCGCGGCATCAAGGGGCATTTATTGTCCGTGCTGCCGGATTGGCTCGATACGTTTATCAAATTCAACTTGAAGCTGTTTGTCGGCGGGGTCATCGACGGGGCCGTCTTGGGGCTTATCGCCTTTTATCCGATCAAATGGCTGCTGGAATGGTATGACGGCAAGCGCAAGGAAAAGCGGAGAAGGCGCAAGGAGCAGGTGCTGCTCTCCTCGGGGTCCGAAGGCTGAAGAAATAATCTTTCGCTTCGTTCTTGACGAGGAGCGGCTCCTCGTTGTATAGTTACTTTAACACTTAAAAGCGTATAAGCGTCGAAGCGTCTAAGTATGAACATGTCCTTGAGGAGCGTGGATTGTCATGATCGTTATTTTATCCAACAAAATTACCGAAGAGCGCATTGCCGAAATCGTTCATCATATCGAGAAGCACGAGGTAGCGGCTCATGTGTCCAAAGGCGTAGACCGCACGGTCGTCGGCATTATCGGCAAAGCGAGCCCGGCACTGGCCGAGCAGCTTCGCCAGTTGTCCGGCGTAGAGCAGGTCGTCAAAATCTCCAAATCGTATAAACTCGCAAGCCGCGATTTTCACCCGGACAATACGGTGATCCGAATCGGCGACGTATCGATCGGCGGCGACGAACTGGTCATTATGGGCGGACCTTGCGCGGTCGAGTCGCCGGAGCAAATCGACGAAATCGCCCGCTTGGTCAAAGCCTCCGGCGCCCAGGTGCTGCGCGGCGGCGCCTTCAAGCCGAGAACCGGCCCTTACAGCTTCCAGGGCGTCGGCGTTGAGGGACTGGTAATGATGGCGGAAGCCGGCAAAAAGCACGGACTGCTGACCATCACGGAAGTGATGACGCCAGAGTACGTCGACGTGTGCGCCGAGTACGCCGATATTTTGCAGGTCGGCACCCGGAACATGCAGAATTTCGATCTGCTCCGGAAGCTTGGCACGATTCAAACGCCGGTGCTCCTCAAGCGCGGATTCAGTTCGACGTACGACGAATTTTTGAATGCGGCGGAATACATTTTGGCGGGAGGCAATCCGAACGTCATGCTCTGCGAACGCGGAATCCGAACATTCGAACCTTACACGAGAAATACGCTCGACCTGGCGGCCATTCCGGCGCTGCAGACGCTCAGCCATTTGCCGGTCATTTCCGACCCGAGCCACGGCACGGGACGCCGCGAACTGGTAGAGCCGATGTGCAAAGCTTCCATCGCCGCCGGTGCAAATGGTCTGATTGTCGAAATGCACACGGACCCCGACAACTCGATGACCGGAGACGGTGTGCAATCGCTGTTCCCGGACCAATTCGCCAAACTCATGTTAGATTTGGAGCAATTGGCGCCGCTGTGCGGAAAACGGTTCGATACGAAGAAAGAAGCGGTTCTGGCGCGGTAATGATCGTGTTTTTAAGGTAGGTTCCTTTTCGGAAAAGGCTTGGTTCTCCTGTTTTTCAGGAAATCAAGCCTTCTTCTTGTCCAATTTGTGACAAAAATCGACCCTGTGTAAGCATACCTTACACTCTCGTAAAAAATACCTGACATAAGTATTGACGATTATTGCGATGTCGATTTATAATAAGTCCATGATCAACGAAAACTTGAACAATGAGCGAACAAAATGATGAAAATGTTCGGAAATTAGGAGGTTGGCGAGTCAATGTCAGTACAAAACGTATTAAACACCATCAAGGAAAAAGGCATCGAGTGGGTAGATTTCCGTTTTGTCGATCTGAACGGCAGAGCACATCACATTTCTTTACCGGCATCCGAGGTAGAAGAAGAAACTTTCGTGAACGGCGTAGCGTTCGACGGTTCTTCCATCCCCGGTTTCAGAGGCATTGAAGAGTCCGACATGGTCATGATGCCGGACACGGAGACCAGCTACATTGATCCGTTCACCGCTCATCCGACGCTGGTTATCATGAGCAACATCCATACGCCTGACGGCGAACGTTACGAGCGCGATCCGCGCAGCATCGCCCAGAAGGCTGAAGAATATTTGCAAACGTCCGGCGTAGGTACGACTGCGTTCTTCGCACCGGAATCCGAATTTTTCATCTTCGATGAAGTTCGCTTCGAAAGCAAGCAAAACTCTTCTTCGTACTTTGTAGATTCCGAAGAAGCGCACTGGAACACAAACCGCAAGGAAGAAGGCGGCAATCTGGGCTTCAAAGTCGGCCATAAAGGCGGCTATGTGCCGGTTGGTCCGACGGATACGCAGCAAGACATCCGCAGTGAAATGTGCCGACTGCTGATCGAATCCGGCCTCCGCATCGAGCGCCATCACCATGAGGTGGCTACCGCAGGCCAAGGCGAGATCAACTTCCGTTTCGACACGCTAACCAAAACAGCCGACAACCTGATGAAATACAAATACATCGTGCAAAACACCGCCCGTCAATACGGCAAAGTGGCGACCTTCATGCCGAAGCCGCTGTTTGGCGACAACGGCAGCGGGATGCACGTTCACCAATCGATCTTCAACGGCGACACTCCGCTGTTCTATGAAAAAGGCGGCTATGCCAACCTGAGCGAAATGGCGCTGCACTACATCGGCGGTATTCTGTACCATGCTCCGGCATTGATCGCTTTGACCAACCCGAGCACGAACTCGTTCAAGCGTCTGGTTCCTGGCTACGAAGCGCCGGTTAACCTCGTGTTCTCCAAGGGCAACCGTTCCGCAGCCGTTCGTATTCCGGTTGCTGCCGTAACGCCGAAAGGCTGCCGCATCGAGTTCCGTACGCCGGATTCCACTGCTAACCCGTACCTGGCCTTCGCAGCGATGCTGCTCGCCGGTCTGGACGGCATCAAGAAAAAAATCGATCCGAGCGCACTCGGCTACGGCCCGCTCGACAAGAACATCTACGAGCTGCCGGAAGAAGAGAAGAAAGAGATCCGCAGCGTACCGGGTACGCTGGACGAAGCGCTCGACGCTCTGGAAGCGGACTACGAGTTCCTGACCGAAGGCGGCGTATTCTCCAAAGACTTCATCGACAACTACGTTGCGCTGAAGCGCGATGAAGCCAAAGCGGTATCGATCCGCATTCATCCGCACGAGTACTCCTTGTACTTCGATCTGTAAGCCTCGGCCTCATGCATAGATTCAAACGCAGAAGCTCCTTGCCTCAAGCAGGGAGCTTCTGTGCGTTGAGAAAGTGGGCTTTTACAAAAATAGAGATGCAAACGGAGGTGGGGTATCCACTGGAGAAGCGATAGCGGCCGCCTTTGTCTTCGGGAAATGTCCGCTACTAAGCGGCTTCAATCAAATTTTCCGAGGACAAGAGCTGTCGGAAGTGGATACCCCACCCCCTCGTACACCTCTATAGTTCCGTCTGAACATGCTCCTTGCTCCAAGCAGGGAGCTTCTTTTTTGCTTGGATGCATCGGTTTTAACCAAAATTTAAACGAAATCGTTCTCCGAATTTAACCTGTGGTTGATAGGATGGAAGCCGAGTGACCGCATAAGGCGAATGGCGGTTTCTACACCAACGTACCGGACAAAAGGAGAACGAATGATGCACAAGCTGAAATGGACAGTGAAGCAAGCCGTTATTGCGGCGGTGGCAGCGACCTGCTTGATTCCTCAGGCAGCGTTTGCCGAAGTCAAGGAAGCGACGGAAGCGAAAGCTCCGCTTAAGGGCTCGGTAGAAGACTATCATCTCGCATGGGGGAACTGGATGAAGTCCCATGCGTATGCGCTCGAATCGATTGAGCCGGAAACGGTATCGAACGGTTCGATTGAGAAAGAGAAATTTAAAGATTTATCCTTTCTAAAGCCGCTTTTGATGGATAAGCGGATCGTCTATTTAGGGGAATTCCCACGGCGTCGCGGAGTACAATCAGGTGAAAACCAGGCTGATTCAATATTTGCACGAGGAGCTCGGCTTTGATGTGATCGCCTTTGAATCGGGGATGGGGAATGCGGCAGGCGCCTATGCCCGCGTCGAGTCCCGTACGCCGGAAGAACTGATGAAGGATGCGATCTTTGGGGTATGGTGGAGCAAGGAGACGCTGCCTTTATTCGACTATATCAAGCAAAGCGCGGGTACGGAGCGTCCGCTTGCGGTCAGCGGCTTTGATATGCAGGTTCAATTCCCTTACGCTTCGTTTATGAAGGAATGGATCGGAACGAAGGATGCCGGGCTGGCCGATGCGTTTGTCAAGGCCGAGGAGGAGCTTGCCGACTGGAGCGATAGTAAGGATGCCGCCGCTTATGCCCAAGCGAAGCCTCAACTGTTCAAAACCTACGAAGACATGAAAGCTTTTCTGGGGAACCATGCGGCCGAGCTGCAAGCGCAGTATCCGAAAAACAAGCACTTGATCGAAATGACGCAGCGGGTCATGGACGACCGGATTCGTGTCGTGAAGGAGTACACGGAGGTCGTCATTCGCAGCAACACCGCTACGGAGCAAGGGGATTACGAACCTTTTCTGCAAACGATGCGCATTCGCGACGAAATGATGGCAGACAACTTGACTTGGCTCGCAGATCATATATATCCGAACAAGAAAATCATCGTCTGGGGCCATAACGACCACATCCGCAAAAACAATTCGCAGGCCATGAACTCTCCGTACTCCGGAGTGAAGCTGATGGGCGAGCTCATGCCTGACAGGCTGAAGAAGCAAAGCTATGCGATCGGCCTGTACATGTATGAAGGCGAGGCAGCCAACAATATGGCACAAACGTACAAGATCGGTACGCACGAGCCCGGCAGCATGGAACACATTTTGAAGCAAGCCGGATATCCGTATACGTTTGTCGATTTGAAATATTGGAAGAACAAGAAGGGCACCTCGTGGATGTTCCAGCCTCGCATCTCGCTCGATTGGGGGATGTTGCCGGAAAGCATGATTCCGCGGGAACAATTCGACGGTTTGCTGCTGATCGACAAGGTTCACCCGCCGACGTATATAAGAACGAAGCCTATCAGAAACTGATGCTGGGCGCTCAGCTCCGGCACATCGATTATTTGGACGAAGAAATTGGCCGGTTAGACGAAGGCGGAGGAAGACCTGGAACTGCTAGACACGATCCCCGGCGTGGCGAGACGGACAGAAGAGACCATATTGGCCGAAATTGGTACGAATATGGATCCGTATCCATCCGCTGCCCACTTATGTTCTTGGGCGGGGCTGTGTCCAGGTCAGAACGAAAGCGCCGGAAAACGAAAACGCGAAGTGATCATCAGACAGTCCATAAGGAAGCTGGAGTCATTAGGCGTTTCGGTCACCGTTAATGCGGCTGCCTCCTGATTGTCGCTGTTTTTTGGTAATACACTGCTGATCGCCCTGGCCGTTTTTTGTCGGTCCAAGGGTCAGTTTCGTATTGTCTTTTCAGGTCTTCCATCGAGAGATATTTTCAAGATAGGCTGCTGCTGTTGTATTGAGTTCAGAGATAGGGGCTCTGATGCTCAGCCTTTTTGGTTAAACGGCCGGTAGACCTTTCAGATATTCGGCATGGCGGCGAACTTCATTCACCCCCAGCGGGCCGCCGTGACCCAAATAAAATGTGCGATGGCCGGATGAGATTAAACGCAGAAGCTCCTCGGCTACCTGATGTGGATCGTCTTCGAAAGGCGGTCGTATGGCGTGGTTTTTCCTCATGATGCCGCCGAGCAGAATACCCGAGGCCAAAAGATCACCCACCATAGCATCTTTTGACTCCAGTTCAACCGAAATAGATCCCGATGTATGCCCAGGCGTATGGGTAACCGTGCCAGGTACGCCAAAACTCCGCAAATCGATGGCCTGTTTTCCGGATACCAACAAATCCGGTGTAAATCCCTCATAAGGCTGAAGTATGAAACCCGTTTTGTAGAACAGACGGGCAAACCGTCCCGTCGGGCAGAACGTCATCTCCTCCTCCCTGCTGTAATGCTTGGCGTCGCCCTCATGGGCGAGTATAGGAGCTCCCGTAAGTTCCCTCAATCTTGCCGCACTGCCGGCATGGTCGACATGCGCATGGGTGATGATGATGAGCTTGATGTCCTTGAAGGTCAGCTTCTCTTTCGCGAGAGCTCTTCCTATTTTTCGCTCGGATCCCGGTATACCGGCATCGACCAAGACGCAACCGTCCGGTCCAAGCAGCAAATGGGCGTTCACCATGTGCATCGGAAGAATGGGAATGCGGATAATTTTAACTTTCTTCATAAGCGAGTCACCCCTCATAAAAAATACCGAACGGTTCGGTTTTTTATAGGATAACAAATATTTCTCGAATATGCGAGAGAAATGTTAAAATGAATACAATTATTATACCGTTTACGGGGGGCTGCTTTCATGCGCAAGGGCGAAAAGACACGCCAGCATATTATTGAAAAATCAGCCGAGCTGTTTAATCGAAAAGGGTACGCCGGCTCTTCGATACAAGACATCATACAAGTCACCGGATTGACCAAAGGCGGCGTGTATCGGACATTTTCCGGGAAAGACGAAATCGCGCTCGAAGCGTTCGATTATGCCTCGCGGATTCTGATTGAGAAATTCTTGAAGGCTACCGAAAAGGCGGAGACGGCGATCGACAAGGTCATGGCGGTATGCACGGTTTACGAAGATCCTGTCAACCATCCTCCGATTGAGGGTGGCTGTCCCTTGCTTAACACTGCGGTGGAGGCAGATGATGGATACCTCCCGCTCAGAGAGAAAGCGGTAGCTGCGCATGGTAAATTCACTGCGTTTATTCAAAGCATATTAAACGAGGGGGTCACCACTGGGGAGCTGTCCTCAGCTCTTGATACGGAAGCCTTCGCTTCATTTGTCGTTTCTTCGTTAGAAGGCGGGGTCATGGCAAGCCGGTTAACTCGGAACAACAAGCACATCGGGTTCGTGATTCAGCAGATCAAGCTCGTCATTTCGACTTATCAAAAAATATAAAAGAGAAGCGGACTTCATGATCTCTGTACAGCTGTTTTGAGAGAAACGATCAATATCGTGCTAAAAATGAGCAATTCCATGCCGAGACGGCACGCTTCCCGTAGGTTATAATCGGAAGCATCCGAACAGCTTCGGAATACCGTCAAGGAGGGTTACTCATGAAAGTCGTCGTAGTTGGTTGCGGGGGAATGGGGCGGATTCACGCTATCCATTATGCGTCCATGCCTGAAGTTGAGCTGGTCGGAGTATGCGATATCGAGGTTCATCTGGCCGAGCGGTTGGCGAATGAAACGAATTGCCGCGCTTTTGCTTCCTATGAAGAAATGATGTCCGCCATTAAGCCCGATCTGGTCAGCATTGCGCTGCCTACTTATTTACATAAAGAATACACGGTGAAGACAGCGGCGCTTGGCGCGCACGTCGTGTGCGAGAAGCCGATGGCTCTGACGCTGGAGGATGCGGCGGAGATGATCCGCGCTTGCGAGCAGGCGGGTGTCCGTTTGTTCGTCGGCCATGTCGTCCGCTTCTTCCCGGAGTATGCCGATATCAAACGGAAGGTCGAGGCCGGGGAATTGGGCAAGCTCGGGGTAGCGCACGCGAAACGGTCCGGCAGCCATCCGGCGAAGGTGAAAGAATGGTTCGGCAATTTCGAGCAAAGCGGCGGCGTGATCCTCGACCTGATGGTTCACGATATCGATTTTATGCGCTGGGCGCTCGGCGAAGTGAAATCGGTGTATGCGCTTAACCGGCGCGATCAAGAGATGGATTATGCGCTGGCGACGCTCGTGTTCGAGCAAGGGGCCGTCGCCAATCTGGAAGCGTTCTGGGGGTATCCCGGACCGTTCCATACGAAGGCGGAAATCGCCGGGCGGGATGGAATCGTGCGCAACAGCAGCCTGGAGGCGCAGTCGCTGCAAATGGTCCGGGTATCCGAGGGCCAGGACGGCCCTGCCGCCGTGGAAGTGCCGGGCAGCCCGGGCTATCACGATCCGTATTATTACGAGCTGCGCCATTTTGTCCGGTGCATCCGCGAAAACCGCGAGTCGATCGTGACGCCGGCCGATGCGTACAAGGCGGTTGAAATTGCGCTTGCCGCCATTAAATCGGCCAAAACGGGCACTGCCGTGCATCTCTAATTCCACGTGAGGAGGAACGCTACGATGAACAAAATAAAAATAGGAATGATCAGCTTCGCGCATGGTCATGCGTTCAGCTACTTGAACTCGCTCGTTGCCATGCCCGAGGTCGAAGTGGCAGGAATTGCAGACGAAGTGAAATCCCGCGTGGAGGCCGTGGCGGAGAAGCACGGTATCCCATATTTTGAAGATTATCGGGAGCTGCTCTCGAAGGATATCGATGCCGTCGTCATCTGCTCGGAGAATGTCCGGCATGCGGAGCTGACCATCGCTGCGGCGCAAGCCGGGAAGCACGTCCTGTGCGAGAAGCCGCTTGGCGTCTCCAAGCGGGAGATGGAAGAGATGATCGCGGCCTGCAAGGAAAACGGCGTGCAGCTGATGACCGCTTTTCCATGCCGCTATTTGCCTGCGGTCGTGCAAGCGAAGCAAGCGGTCGAGCGAGGCGAGATCGGCGAGATCGTGGCGATCAAAGGCACGAACCGCGGCAGCTTTCCGGGCGGATGGTTCGCCGATAAGGCGCTGTCCGGCGGTGGTGCGGTGCTGGACCATACGGTGCATGTCATGGACTTGATGCATTGGTTTCTCGGCGCGGAAGTGCAGGAAGTATATGCCTATGCGACGACGGTGTTTCAGGAGCAGGATATTGACGACGCCGGCATGGTGCACGTCAAATTCGATAACGGCGTTTTTGCCGTTCTGGACCCGAGCTGGTCGCGCAACCGGAGCTTCCCGACCTGGGGGGATGTGACGATGGAAATCGTCGGCACGCGCGGAGTGCTCTCCGTCGATGCGTTTGCCCAAAAGAACGATGTGTATAGCGTTCAGGCGGGCAAAGGGGAGTGGAGCTATTGGGGCGACAATATGGACGAGTATTTGGTTCGATCGTTCGTCGAGGCGCTAATCCACGGCACGTCGGTCCCGATTACGGGCGAAGACGGGATGAAGGCCGCGGCTGTTGCCCTTGCCGCCTACGAGTCCGCAGCGCAAGGGCAGCCAGTCCGGCTGTAAGGAGGAGCTGCATTGGAAGCGAAAATCAAGGCAAGAATCGAAGCTGCGCTTGAGCTGGCCGGGCTCGGAAAAAACGGGCTGCAGGTCTCGTATTTGGCGGAAGGCGCATGGCACGAAGCTTACCTGATTTCTACGACGGAAACCGGGCCTTTGGTGGCGCGGTTTCCGAAGCTTTTTTCATACGGGAAGCCGTTTGTGTATAACGAACGGGAGCTGAAGGCCGAATATGGCGGCCGAGGATTGTATTACCGGCTGGCGAACGGGGTGAGCGAAGGCATCTGCCCTCCGTATTATACATACTACATCAGTCCGGAGCTGAGCTTTACGATCGAAACCTACAGCGGGCCCGTCATGTCGCTCGCGGCAGCGGACGAAGCCGAAGCGGCCCGGTGGGGAGCGCAGTGCGGACGATTTTTCCGGCACATGGACCGGACGAGCGTCGAACTGGAAGGGTTCGGGTTTCTGGACTGGAAGGACGGAAACCTTGCCGGCGATCATCAGCAGGATTTTCGCGTGTATTGGGTAGAGGATACCGAGGGTTACCTGGAGTCGTGGGAACGGCTGGAGCGTGCGGGATATGGCAGCGAAGCCGCGGGCGTGAAGCGAATGCTGGACGAAATCGTCCCGTTCCGCTTGCGGCGTACGCCCGGGTTAAGCTTGACGAACCGGGACGTATCGCCGGAAAACCTCATTATCTGCGAAACGGAAGTCCGCTTGATCGATCCGGTGCCGGTCATCTATGACGGTCTCGCGTTTGCCGGCAACGTGTTGAACAATTTCAATACGTTGTTTCCGTCGTTTCACCGCTCTCCGCGGTATGAGCGTCACCGGTTCGACCGGTACCAGCCTTTGCTCCGGGCGTTCGCCGACGGGTTTCTCGAAGGGTATGCGCAGGGCGATCCCGAGATGCTCTACGCACTGCGCGTAGAACAATTTCTGATGCTGCTGGACCTGACCTGCGACCATATCGGGCTGTTGGAGCACGAGATGACGGAGGAAACGGTGCTGCGCTATGGCGACCAAGCTGCGGTGGAGGAGCGAATTCCCGCCTATATCACCGGCTTGGAGCAGTTTCGTTTATCGTGATAAACGGCTGGAAGGCTCCGGCCGGTCAACCCGGCGGCTGACCGGCGTAACGGTTTTTGCGGAGCTGGGCCGGACTGCAGCGCTTGTATTTGCGAAATAGCCTCCCGAAATAATTCACATCGCAAATGCCAACTTCCTCAGCGATCGTCGTCATGGACCAGTCTGTATCGCGGATGAGCTCTTCCGCTTTGTTAATGCGCAGCAGGTGGACATATTCCATGAACGTTCTCCCGACGGCTGCGCGGAACACGCGGCAAAAGTGATGATTGCTCATGTTGGCCACTTGCGCGGCGCGTTCGATCGTTAATTTTTCCCGGTAATGCGTTTCGACGAAAGTGAGCACTTCCTTCAGCTTCTCCAGCTTGCGTTTGCCTGCGGCCTCTCCTTGATCGCTGCGGCCGGGGCTTGCGTAGAGACGGGTCAGTACGGTAATCAGCACGGTGATGTACGATTGGATGACGACCTCGAAGCCGGTTTCCTTGCGGTCATACTCGTCCGCAATGCGTCGAAGCAGGGCCGCGATGGATTCGTAATGCTCGTCGGCGGGGCTCAGATGCACCGGTACGGACAACGGCTCGGTCAAGGAGGCGGCGTAATCCGAATGGGCGACGTGCGAATGAACGATCCGGGTCCGATCGAACAGAAACGCGCAGTATTCCGCCTCGTCGTCCAGCGTGCCGCCTTCGTGAATTTCTCCCTCGTTGATCAGGAAAATATCGCCGGGCACGGCCGTCAGCCGTTGCCCGCCAATACGGAATTCGGCGCTCCCCTGCTGCACCAGAAGAATCTCGAACACGTCGTCGTGATAATGGGAATAAAACTGGGAAGGACTTTTTTGCGGCAGTACTTTATAAGGAAACACTTGTTTGACAATGGGCAGTTCCCGTATGATCAGATCAGAGCGCATGCGAATCACCTCTTGGCTGCAGCCGAATCCGACAGTCGCTTTGAAGTTGAAGCGGATTCGAAACTTCATTATATTGTACCGAACGGACGCTTCGATTTGAAGCGTTTTTTTGTTTGCTCTTTTTTTCATTTGGAATGATCAGGCAAATACTTTTGTAACATTTGTCCTATATAATAACAATATATTAGGAATAAAGACATGCAGGGCGGTGCTGCGGATGAGTACACAATGGACGGAAAAGGAAGCGGCGCATTTGCTCAACCGGGCGACGTTTTTTCCCGGGAGGGAGGAAGTGAATGCGGCGCTTCAGCTCGGGAAGGAGGAAACCGTGCGGCGGCTCGTCGCCGGGGAGTCGTTGACAGGCCGAGCGTTCTCGCCGGAGCCGATCGAGCGGATCACCGCCGACGGCAAAGCGCTGGACAAAGAGCCGATCATCGATCAGCAGACCTATTGGCTGTACCGGATGATCAACACGCAAGCTCCTTTAATCGAAAAAATGACGCTGTTCTGGCACGGCCATTTCACCACCTCGTACCAGAAGGTTAGAGAGATGCCGTTAATTGTGCGGCAAAACGAGCTGCTGCGCAGTCACGCGCTTGGCAGCTTTCGCGATCTGGTGCGGGAGATCGGCAAAGATCCGGCGATGATGGTGTATTTGGATACGAATTACAGCCGCAAGGGCAAGCCGAACGAAAACTACGCCCGAGAGGCGATGGAGCTGTTCACCCTCGGGATCGGAAATTATACGGAAGAGGACGTCAAGGAAGCGGCGCGCGCGCTGACCGGATGGGGATATGATAAAAAGACGGACCAAGTCAACTTCAACGCCAAGCAGCATGACGGCGGCAGCAAGACGGTGCTCGGACATACCGGCCCTCTCGATGCGGATGGCTTCGTGGACGTGCTGTTCAAGCAGGACGCGCTCCCGCGCTGGGTGGCGCGAAAGCTGCTCACTTGGTTCGCGGCGGCCGAGCCGTCGGAGGAGTGGGTGACCGGGCTGGCGGCGGTGTTCGCGAAAAACTTCCACATCGGCGACACGCTGCGGTCGCTATTTGTCTCCGATGCCTTCTACGCGCCGGAGCTGCGGGGGAGTCTGGTCAAGTCGCCGGCGGAATACGTTGCCGGCATCGCCAAAGCGTTGGAGCTGCCGGTCGCCAGAGGCTACGCGCAGGCGCTGCGCAAGATGGGGCAGGAGCTTTACCTTCCGCCCAATGTCGCCGGCTGGCGCGGCGGGACGGCCTGGCTGACGACCGCCAACCTGCTGGCGCGCTGCAAGTTTGCGGAATCGGCCGTCAAGCGGCTGAACCAGGGCCACTTTAGCGCGAAGGACTACATGCAGGAGGCTTCCGCCTCTCCCCAGCAATGGGTGAAACAGTTCGGGCTGAACGTCGGGGTCCGGGAGCTGGGAGAGCAGACGGCTGCGGTGCTGGCCAATTATGCGGATGAAACGTTCATCCATGCCGCCCAGAAGACGAACGGGATGCGCGGCCTGCTCCAGCTTGTGCTGATCAGTCCGGAAGCGCAGATGAAATAGGAGGGTAGACGCCGATGAAGCTGACGAGAAGAGACTTTCTAATCAAGGGCACGGCCCTGCTGGCGACGCTCGGACTCGGGGGGCCGATGATCTTCGCCGAGAACGGCTCGCCGCTCCGGTCGCAAGAGACGGATAACGGCGACTCCGATTCGTCTGCGCTCGTCGTCATTCAGCTGTCGGGCGGCAACGACGGGCTCAATACGCTTATCCCCTATGGGGTGGGCGGCTATTTCGACGCGCGGCCAACGCTGAGATTGACGCAGAGCGAAGTGCTGGCCATCGACAACCAGGTCGGGCTGCATCCGAGTCTGACCCGGCTGCACGCCTTGTACCAAAGAGGCAAGCTGGCGATCGTCCAAGGCGTCGGCTACCCGAAGCCGGACCGTTCCCATTTCCGCTCGATGGAAATATGGCAGACCGCGGAGCCGGAGAAGATGGGACGCACCGGCTGGCTCGGCCGGTATGCGGCAGCGTCGCTAAGCCGGAACGGCAATCCGCTGAAGGCGCTGCAGATCGGCAGTGCCGCCGGCGGGCTGGCGTTTCAAGCGGAAACGGTCAATGTGCCGGTCATTCAGTCGCTGGAGACGTACTCGTTCCTGGACGCGAAAATGCCGAAGACCGAGCAAAATCGGCTCGCCAAGGCGTTCCTCGATATGTACGATCCGAAGCGGCAAGGTACCGTCATCCGCGTAACCTGCGAGCGTGGCCGGGACGCTTATGACAGCGTCGAAGCGGTGCATCAGCTGGGGGGCGGATACCAGGCGAAGGTGGAGTATCCGAAGACGGCGATAGCCAGAGACCTTCAGCTTGTCGTCAAAATGCTCGCGGGCAAGTCCGGCACGCGCGTCTTTTATTTGCAGCTCGGCGGCTTCGACGATCACGTCCAGGAGAAAGAGCTGCATGCGAGGCTGCTGAAGCAGCTTGACGAAGCGCTCGGCGCCTTCTATGAGGACCTGGAGGCGCAAGGTCTTGAGAATCGCGTCGCGACCATGGCTTTTTCGGAGTTCGGACGGCGGGTGAAAGAGAACGGCAACGGAGGCACGGACCATGGAGCCGCAGCTCCCGTCTTTGTGCTCGGCGGCAAAATCAAGGGAGGACTGTATGGCGTGATGCCGAGTCTGACGAACCTCGATAACGGCGACCTAAAATACCAGGTCGATTTCCGCTCCGTGTACTACACCGTCATCGACCAATGGCTCAAAGGCGACGCGGCGGGCGCGCTCGGAAAAACGTACGAACGGCTCGGGTTTGTGTAACTTTGCCCGGCACAGGATAGGAACAAGGGACCGCTACGAACGCAGCCGGTCCTTTTTTGCGCTGCCAAGATGTGGCGAAATTAACTCTACAATTTGGAACAAAAATATAATATAATATACAAAAAGTATCATTATGCAGCAAAACAAATTTTATAACACGGGGAACTGATTCGATGGGGAATGTCAAGCAAAAACGGGCATTTTACGAGTATGTACGATATGCCTACAGACTTTTTCTAGGATTATTGTTTCGCAGACATGTGCAAAAATGCGGGAAAATGTTCAGGGTATGCGGAAAGGTGCACCGCTCGGAATTAAAAAATACGAATCTCGTCATAGGCGATCATGTGCTGCTGCATGCGGGGGTCGGCTTTTACCTGGATGCTGCCGGAGCGACGGTTGAAATTGGCGACAAAACGTTTGTCAACCGGAGAACCGAATTCATGTGCAAGCAACATATCCGTGTCGGCAGTCATTGCGCCATCTCCTGGGACGTGTCGATCATGGACACGGATTACCATACGATAATGGACGGGCGACCGAATACGAAGCCGGTCATCATCGGCGATCATGTCTGGATCGGCTGCAAAGCCACGATCTTGAAGGGCGTTACGATTGGCGACGGCGCGATTGTAGCCGCCGGTTCCGTTGTCGCTCACGATGTGCCTCCGCGCTCACTTGTAGCCGGCGTACCGGCGAAAGTCATTAAAACCGATGTCGATTGGCATTTGTAATCCCTTCCTCGGATTTTCCGGACTTGGAGAATCCGAGGATTTTTTTATCGACGTTTCTATGCTGTAAGCCGCAGTTTGTAAACGATCGGATAGGAGTAAAGTCATGCATTTACAGCTTGTTCCTATGCATATTGTCGGATGTTGTCAGCTGCCAGCCACATGGTAAAATGGAAACCATTGGAGGCGAAAACCGACAAAATATGACATCGGAATGAGGTAATTTGGGGTGGACTTTTACCGTATTAAACTCCCGATCCTGTTGTTTTTTGCACTGTTTTTGTGGTACCTCGGGCCCCATGAAAGCGGTGTCGCCCGTGCGGCTGACTCGGTCTTATGGATGATAGGAAAGGCGGATCAATCCAGCGCCGAATTTGCCGGCTATCAAGCGGGCAGCGCCAAGGAAGTTCCGGTTCCGGAAGACTGGCGGAGCAGAACGGATTGGAGCGCCGTACCGAAAGGCTTGAACCGCAGCCAAAACCCCGTCATGACGCTGGCCTATCCACTGGCCCAAATTCCTCCCAACGGTGTTAAATTTTCCGTTAAAATTTTGGATGCCCATAAATATGTTCCGCAGTTGGCTGTTTACTCCAATCAAATGTTTGCCGGAATGATTCAAATTGCAGGGGTAGGAGGGACGACGAGCGCCGTCTCCTACAGTAAAGTCTATGAATTGTATATCCCGAAGGAGATGCTTCAGCCCGGGAACAATACGATTACCCTGGAGGCCAGCCGGTGTCTGTACTGTTCGGCCAACGAAGATCCTTATTTGTGGTGGGTATGGGATTACATGAAGCTGGAAGCGCTGGAAGCGCCGGCTGCAGAGCCGATTCACGGCTCGTACGTTCACCTCGGCACGAATGTGAAAAATAATCAGGCTTATTACGACCAAGGTGCGGTCAATCACCTGCCTTATATTCTCAAATGGCTGGGAATCGCTTATAGCGGCAACTACGTTCGAACGGTTTGCGCCTCGAACGTCGGCAATTCCTGTTCGGCGATGTCCGACTACTTGGACAAGCTCCGCCAGTTGAATACCGGGGCGATTGCGCTTCATCTCTATACCGGCAATATTACGCTCAATCCGGACGGAAGTCTTCCATTGGAGGCGCAAAACATCCTGTCCGACTATCTCAAAAGCTACGGCTCGAAAATCCAGTTCTACGAGGTCGACAACGAACCGGGATTATTTAACCGTTCCCGAGATGTCGATATCGCGGTTGCCCGGTGGTTAAAGGATCATCGCGCTGCGCTCGCCCCGCATCTGAAAATCGTGTCTCCCGGATGGGCCTACGATGATAAGCGCGGCATTCCCGCCGGATGGGAGCGGGACCCGAAGCAAAGAAAAGCCGTCGAAGACTTGACTGACTTCACGAACGGCCATGCCTATGGGACCTCTTATGCCAATAACATGGGCGGCAGTCTCGTGGAAAATATCAAATCGGTCGGCGTCGGGGCCAGCGGCCTTGCGAAGCCGATGTTCGCTACCGAATTTGGCACGAAGGACGATTTGACCGACCCCGTGGTCGGAGAAGGAGCGGCCAGCAAAGCGGCCGTGTTTGACCGCAATGCCAGAGCCCACGTCGGATTCGCCGACTATTTCACGCAGCATGCGGCGTTTTTCCAGGATTACTCCTTGTTTAAGGCGGACTTTTCCAGCATGAAGATGCATAACCCCGCGAAGACGGGAATTTTTTATGTTGACGAGGGGCAGGATTCCCGTGTGAAAACGATGCGGAGAATCGCGCTCGCCTACGCTACGCACGGAAAGCCGCTGTCCTATACGCTCAACAACCGCGAGTCGCTCAAAGGAAAAAAAGTGTATGTCAGGGCAGTGGATACGTCGACGTTAAAGCCGCTCCCCGGAAGCGGCGCAACCTCAAACAAAATATTATTGAATTTCGTCAACTTCGAATCGTCGCCGCAGACCGTCAGCGCGCGAATTGTGATGCCCAAGCAAGCCGTATACGAAGGCGATCGCATCGGCGCCGGAGATACATACGAAGCCGCCAGAACTTATGTTACCGGCCTAGCTGCGAACCCCGCCTTAAGCTTGTCGATCCATTTGGGTCCCGGCGAATCGGTGCAGTATATTTTGGAGGAAAAAGGAAGCTCGCTTCCTGAAGCTCCCGTCATGTTAAACCAAGCGGTCGGCTACAAAAGCGTTGAGCTGACTTGGCTGGAATCGGAAGGGGCCGTTTCTTACAACGTGCTTCGTTCGACAACCCCGGAGGGACCTTACGAAGCTGTCGCAGCCCGGCTGACTGCCAATTCCTTCGAGGATATCACGGTGAAAAACGATACCGTGTATTATTACGCCGTTCAAGCTGTCGGAACGAATGGCGCCGGCGGACGCTCCGGACCTATGGAAATCATTCCTTCGTCTTCGGTGCTTTTGGACCGAAGCGGTTGGACGGTTACGGCTTCGACAGGGAAGCCAGGCGGACAGGAGATGCTGGACGGCTCGCCCGCGACGCGGTTTGATACGGGAGCGCCTCAGGAAGAGGGACAATACTTCATTATCGATATGCAGTCGAATCGGACGTTCGATAAAGTGGTGCTGGACACCGAAGCCTCCCCTCATGACTATCCGCGCCAATACGAAATGTATGTTTCGAGCGATGGAAGGAATTGGGCGGAACCCGTATCCCAAGGGGCGGGAAGCGTTACGACAACGATGGAGCTTGCTTATCCGCAGACGGCCAGGTACCTAAAAGTCGTCCAAACCGGCAGAGGTCCCACGTTCTGGTCCGTGCACGAGTTGAATGTGTACAGCAGTTCGCTGGACCGAACGGGCTGGACCATCTCGGGGGTCAATGCCGGACGAAAAGCGTTGACCGGCTTGCATGAGCAAAGCGACAGCCTGGAATTCGCCGGAACCCAAACGATTGTGGCAGACATGGGGGAACTGCAAAAGTTTGACCGAATCGTGCTGGACGCTTCCCGCGGGCCGAATGCTTACCCGCAACATTACAGCTTGTACGTCTCAACGGATGGCGCGGCTTGGGGGAATCCTGTTCAATCGGGCACAGGCGGCCCAATCACGACCATAACGATGCCTCAACAAAAGGCGAGGTACATCAAAATCGTCAATACGGGCGGAAGTCCGTGGAGCGTCGACGATCTTTACGTATTTTGCGATTCGCTGGATAAGGAAGGCTGGAAGAGCTCGGGAACCGGCGCGAATCACCCTTTTGCTATTGACAATAAGATGTTCACCCGTTGGGATACGGGAACGCGTCAGGCGGGCGGCGAAAGTTTTCAAGTGGATATGGGAGCCCGGAAAACATTTTCCAGAATCGTGTTGGATGCCGGAAACTCCGCGCTCGACTTCCCCAGAGGCTACGAGGTGTACGTTTCCAATGACGGAGAACGGTGGGGGGCGCCTATAGCCTCCGGTGCAGGCAGCATCGTAACGACCGTTCGCTTCCCGCCGCAAACCGCGAGATATGTGAGAATCGTTCAAACCGGGCAAGCCGGCGTTTTCTGGTCGATCCATGAGTTCAATGTTTATAAGTAACCACCCTTCAGGGGCTGTTCCTCAAGGTCTGCAATGACTTGGGATCAGCTCCTTTTTGTCATCGGATTTGACGGCCTGGTCTAGTGCATCGTCCAAGCCAAAAGACCGCGGGAAGAATACTATAGACGGGAATGAAAATAAAAAAACAAGGAGCGGAGCAGACTGTGGGTGATCTAACGACAATGATCGTGAATGCGAGAGATTATTGTGCAATTCCGATAGAAGAAAGTGCGAACTACGATTCGACCAACGCGCTCAATGCGGCGTTTGCGGCAGCCATCCAGAAAAAGCTTCCCTGCTATGTTCCTCCGGGAACTTATCAGACCTCGGGGCCGCTGATCGCAAAGGGAAGCAACGTCATGATCTACGGAGCCGGAGGGACCAATACCGTCATTAAAACGTTAAGTACGGATTATGACTGCATTTTAATAGGACCCGGAGCCAATACGAATAACCAAAGTTTGGGGGGCTTTCTCCGGGACATCTATTTTCTGGGGCCTGTGAAACAGCCGCAAGGGATAACCGCCGGCGTGAAATTAAACGGGATCCGTCAATTTGAGGTGCGCAACGTGCAATCAGACGGATTTCCCATTGCCTTTGATTTGATCAACAACTGCTTTGGCTCGGTCTTTTTCAATCTGCGGGCACAGTATAACTGGAACACCGTTGCTTTGAATTTGAGATCGGGTTTTCAAAGCGGCAACGATCTTCAATTCTATAACTGCTGGTTAGGCGGAACGAAAGCGGCTGTCCATATTTCTCCGGCTTCGGGCGGGTTCCACTTTTGGGGCGGACAATTATCGGCCGGCTTCGGGTTGAGCGCACCCGACGACAACTTGGGAATCGTGGTTATAGGTAAAGATCTGGTAACCGGCGCCATCGGCGGGACGGCGAACATCATCTTCGATGGAATCGATTTTGAGGGCTATAAACATGTGTGGGCACTCCGTGCTTTCGATAAAACGAACATGGCAGTCAGAGGCAGTTCTTTTCTGGCCAACTCAGGCACGGATGCGCTTGGGATTTTGAAGCAGCAAAGAGCGCAATCCAGTCAATTTACATTCGAAAATAACACGATCCGCGGGAAGCATTCCGGGCCGCCGATTGTTATTGAAGGAGAGTACAGCGCATTTTCCATCTATGAACTGGGTACCGAAATGAACCGTGCTTCGTTCTTAAATTATCCGTCTATCGACACCGGCTTGACTATGCTGGAGATATCGCAATTACGACTGGGGACGGCAATCGGCCGATCCAATTACTCCTCTAAAATTGTACTGGGAAATGTATTGCTTCGTTCGCAGAACAATCAACTGCAAATTTCAACGGATTGGGGAAAAACATGGAAAGTTGTGCAAACGTTGTGAGGTGATGAGCTGCCGGGAAAAATCTTCGGCAGTTTTTTTAATATCAACTTGACAACGATACATATTGTAACATAAATTTAATTATATAAACATTACCTTGAAATTTCGTCCGAATTGTATCACTCAACACAAGAAGCAAAGGAGGGCCCGAATTGATCACCACTTATGAACTTGCCGATCCGGCTAGTGAAATGGATCTGTCATTTGCAGGCCACGCTTTAATGACCATTAAACAATTGAACCGCACGCCGGTTATCACAAAGTTTGCTCCTATTCGTATTATTGTTATGGAGGAATACCGAATTTCGTTCGCTTCGACCTTGCTGCTGCCTCTGCAAACGGAGCTGGTGATCGGAATAGAGCTTTCGACATCGGATCACGTGATTGCTTTGGAAGGCCGCGTGTATGGCGTGAACCGGTTGAACGATTCGGAGCTTGTCTATAATGTGGAGCTTCATCTGGAGCCCGAGACCGAATCCGCATGGAAATGGCTGATCAAGCATGTGGCAGACTGCCGGAAGGTTCGCGAGAGCTATCATCTCTTCGAAGCCCCGATGGGCTCGGCGCATATTGATATTCAGTTATAAACCGAATTTGGACCGGTACGGAGGGATACATGTTAAAAAAAGCAGGCATCATGTTTATCCTTGCAGGATTGCTGCTACTGTCCGGATTTACGCTGCAATTGCCCGAGCAAGACCCCCGCATTTGGAGAATCGGGGTGGAAGACGACTCGAAGCAGGAGTTCGCGGTCAATCTAACCGCAGATAAGCTCCAGTACCAAGTGAAACAAGGAACGTCTCAAGCGGTATGGGGCGATTTCCCTGCAGGGTTGGACGCCTCGATCACACGCAATTTATCCATTCGTTATTCGTTAAACAAAGTTCCTGAGCATGGCGTAAATTTCAAAGTCCGGGTTCTGTCCGCCTCCAAAGCCGTCCCTCAAATGTCGGTTTTCTCGAACGGGACGTTGTCCGGTATGATTCAGATTGCCGGAATCGGCGAGAATAGTCCCTATAAGTATAAAAAGCTCTATGTGCTGTATATTCCCAAGGAACAGCTGAAGCAGGGGCACAATGAGCTCAAGCTGGGGGCCGAGCGTTGTCTCTATTGCTCCGATAAAGAAGATCCTCATTTATCGTGGTCGTGGGACTATTTGGAACTGGAAGCGCTGCCATACCCTTCCGAGGAACCAGTGCACGGCCGCTATATCCAAATGGGGACCGGGGGCGCTTCGAACGATTATTACTTCGATACGGCGGCCACGCGGCATTTGCCATATGTTCTGAAATGGTTGGGTATTGCATATAGTGGAAACATCGTTCGCGCAGGATGTTTTTCGAATGTCGGAAATTCTTGTTCGGACATGAAAAATTACTATGCTGCGTTAAAGGAGTACAACACAGGTGCCGTTGCGTTGTATCTCTATACCAAAAATATAACGCTCGATCCGGATGGAGGTTTACCTGCTGACGCCAGAGCGAAGCTGACGGACTTTCTCAAGCAATATGGCCGGTACATCCAATATTATGAAGTAGATAATGAGCCCGGTCTGTTTGAGCGTTCCAAAGCAGTCAATGTCGCCGTGGCCCAATGGCTGTCCGAACACCGGCCGATCTATAGCCCGCATCTGCAGATTGTTTCCCCGGGATGGTCTTATAAATCTACGGGAGGCGAACCGTACGGCTGGGAGCGGGACTCGCTGCAAAGAAAAGAGTTGGAAGACCTTACCGATCTTACAAACGGTCATGCTTACGGAACGTCTTATGCCGATAACGAAGGAGGAAGCTTTGTTGAAAACCTGCGGACGCTAGGATCGGATGAGGACGGCCTTCCGAAAAAAATGCTAAATACGGAAGTCGGAACGACCAACACCCATTTGGACCCTCCCGCCTACGGCGCCAGCCAGAAGCAATCGGCTGTCTTCGACCGCATTTTAAGAGCCCATATCGGCTTCAGCGATATTTTTATCCAGCACGCCGCATTCTATAAGAACTATGAACTGTTCCGCCATGATTTTGACTTCAAGTCACACGACCCGGCAACTACGCGCAGCTATTCGTTTCCCGGCAATCAGGACAGCAGGGTCAAGATTTTCAGACGGTTGGCTTTGGCTTATGCGACGCACGGTAAACCGCTCAGCTTTGAAATCATGAACCGTTCCGAAACCAATGATAAAAAAGTGTATGTCCGTGCGGTAGATACCAGCTATTTGGCGCCGCTTCCCGGTTCGGGAGCAACCTCCGACAAGCTTCTTGTCAATTTCGTCAACTTTGAGGATTCGCCGCAAACGGTGCGCGTCCGGGTGAAGATGCCCTTGAAAGGCGACTATCACGGGGAACGGATCGGTCCGGGAGAGACGTACCGCGACGCCGTTCAGCAGGTGAAGCTTAAAGCTTCGCCTTGGGCCGAATTTCAGGTGAATTTGCCCGCCGGAGACTCGGTGCAATATATTTTGAGCCGGAAGCCGGTCGATTGAGGAAAAGTAAAAACAGACGTTCTGAAATGAGGATAGCGATTTTCAGGACGTCTGTTTTTTAGATATAGAATTGATAAGTTATCAGCGGAGCTGATTGAATTCTATATCGCAAGAAAAGCTTCCTCTAAAACACGAATTTATCTTCCTCGAATAGGCTTCGATAAGAAGCTTTTCTTATTCATGAAGCGGTTATCGCGCAACAAACATATACGTTTCGTCTTGGTTCAAATTGTTCAACGTGACCGTGCGCTTGCTTGCATCAAGAGGGATGACTTCGTTCAACCCGTTCCACCGGTAGACGGCCAGTTCTTTGGCTCCGCTGGGGATATTATCGATTTGATATGTATGTCCCGTACGGTTGCTCCAGCCTTTCACGTTTTGCCAGACCCATATTTTTTTGCCGGGGCTCGTGAGAATATATTCTCCCTTTTTCTTCGGATCGAGATATTCAAACGAGGCATCTGCCGTCACTTCCGTCACCAACTGCAGCACCTTCGTCCGGGAAACGGTCTGAGAAGCGCTCCCTTCGTGCTCCGTCCGCATCCCGTAGAGCTTGTCTTCTTTGCCGGTCTGCAGCAGACTCCACGGCATGGCGAATTGAGTGGCGGGCGTATGACCGTCGTTCTTCACAACCCCAAGGTTGTCCCAAATGGCGGTTAAAAACTGCTTGGCCAAATATTCTTCCGTTTGCGCGGTGTGCGGCGGCTTGCTTTGCTTGACATTGAACTCCGTCGAATAAAAGTGAATATCCCGGGTCAGGCCCAGCCTTTTTTTGATTTGGTCAAAATTGTTTTGCGCCGAGTTCTTGTAAGTTCCCGGAATCGGAGCGTATTTATCGTCATAGTACGTATGCAGGTCGAGTCCGTCCAAGGTCCCGTTATTCAATAGCTCGGCGATGGCAGGACCATAGCCTTTCAAGGACCAGTCGGAGAAGGCGTTCTGAGAGCTGAACCCGCCCGGAATGACCTTGAGCTTGGGATCGACGGAATGCACGCCGTCGGCTAATCCCTTTAAAGCCTGATAGTATTTCTCAAAGGGAATGGTTCTTTCGACATCGGGTTCGTTAAAAGCAGAAAATACCGTAACTCCCCAATCTTTGATGCCACGCTCAGCAGCCCATGTTCCTCCCGGCCGGTACGTTTCCGCATAGGCTTGTCCAATGGAATACCATTTCGAATAATCCCCGATGGGAATGCCTTTTTTCTCATAGCTTCCGTAATATTCGAACAAAATCATGGGCGTGATCTTATGGCTGTACATATCCGACATGACTTTCTCGATCGAGTCGGTCTTGGGGGTCTGCTTGCTGTAATAGTACTGAGGGTATAGATTAAGCCGTGCCCAGCTTATGTTTAATTTGCGCATGTAAGTCAGGTCGTTCGTCGAATGCGCCGCCTCGTTGGTGAAATTACCGCCCCCCAACAGGGAAGCGACTTTTCGCTCCGGCGCGGGCTTTTCGATAATCGGAGGAGAGTTTAATTCAGAATTCGTAACCAGACCAGTGAGTAACAAGAACGGAATCATCGTCTTAGCGGCTAGTAGATACATATTCCCCGTCCTTTTTTTTATGGAGTTGGACATGGACGACAAGTGTAACAGAATGGCCGGTATCATTGCTTCAAGACTCGCGGTTGCAGCGCGAGGTCTATCATTTTTTTGGTCTCGGCTTCGGTTAAAAGATGGCCATCCCAACGCAGATCGAACAAGCGAAACATCTCTTCGTTATCAAGCTGATCCAAATCGACAAATTCCCGAATTTCAGTTTGAAAAAACCACTGGGGAGGTCGCCCAATTAAGTAATCTATTGTTACTTTAAAAAAATCCGCTAGTCTTGTCAAGGTTTGAAAGTCCGGTTTTCTGCGGTTTTTTTCATAGTGTGACAAGGACGCCCGCGATATTCCAAGCAGGTCCGCCAGCTCCTCTTGCGTGAACCCGCTCTTATCCCGCAAAGCCGCAATCCTGGTGTCGTATTGCATCGAAATCACTCCTCAACAAAATAAAAACATGAAAATGGTGAAAAAATAACAATTGACTTGATACAAAATGTATTATAAATTAGAACCATAAATGTTACAATACGTATCAATATTTTCAACGCTTTCATTTTCGGTGATATCTCCTTACCGTTATCAACGGAGGTACTCGGTCATGCTGTGGGTTGGCTAAACCTTAGACGTGTATCGTCGAGAGTGTGACGTGAGGAGAGGTTAGATGCCTCGGGCAACATTTTTTCAATATAAAAATAATGGAGTGGATTTCATGAAAAAAGTTAGAAAGGCTGTTATTCCGGCTGCCGGCCTGGGTACCCGTTTTTTACCGGCAACGAAAGCCATGCCCAAGGAAATGCTGCCTATCGTCGACAAGCCTACCATTCAATATATCGTAGAAGAAGCGATCCAGTCGGGAATTGAAGATATCATCATCGTGACCGGACGCAGCAAAAAGTCGATCGAGGATCATTTTGACAAAAACTTTGAACTTGAAATCACTCTCGAAGGCAAACAAAAGAACGATCTGCTTCATATCGTGAAAGAAATCACGAATATGGTAGATATTCACTATGTAAGGCAAAAAGAAGCTTTAGGCCTTGGCCATGCGATCTGGAGCGCAAGAAAGTTTATTGCGGATGAGCCTTTTGCGGTGCTGCTCGGCGATATGATCATCGATCATAAGGTGCCTTGCTTGAAACAAATGATCGATGTGTATGATGAAACGGGCGGTTCGGTCATTGCCGTCGAACCGGTGCCTTGGAGCGAAGTGCAAAATTACGGGGTCGTCGTCTCGGAACGCATCGAGGACCGCGTACATTTAGTTCATAATCTCGTAGAGAAGCCGAAGCAGGATCCGCCATCGAATCTGGCGATTTCGGGAAGATATATTTTGAGTCCGACCATTTTTGATATTTTGGAACATACAGCGCCTGGCGTTGGCGGGGAAATCCAACTGACAGACGCTTTAAAAGAGTTGACTGCGCGGGAATCCATTTACAGCTATATATATGAAGGAACGCTTTATGACGTGGGAAGCAAGCTTGGTTTTTTGAAGGCCACCGTCGAATACGCGCTAAGAAACCGAGAGCTGGCGGAAGAGTTCGGGACGTATTTGCAGGACATCGCCAAAGATTTAAAAATTGAAAAGATTGTCGTTTAAGTGAGGAGGGCATCTTACTTGGACTCCGCGACCTATCAAGACTCGATGGAAGACGATATAACCAAATCGTCCGATGTGTATGTGAAGTATGTAAAGACAGCGATCGATCTGATTTTAAGCATTGCATTAATTCTATTCCTGCTCCCGGTCTTGATCATGGTTGCCATTCTCATCAAATTAGAGTCGGAGGGCCCGGTCGTTTTCAAGCAGCACCGCATCGGAAAAGGCGGCAAGCCGTTTGTCATTTACAAGTTTCGCTCCATGTATACGCATGTTGCCCGCGAAGGAAGGTCCCCTGAGAACGATCAGGATCCCCGGATAACCAAGGTCGGAAGATTCATCCGCAAAACCAGTCTCGACGAGCTGCCGCAGCTGTTTAATATTTTAAAAGGGGACATGAGCTTTATCGGTCCGCGTCCCGAGCAGAAGTCTATCGTCGAACAATACTATACCGACACAGAAAACGGGCGTTTCTCCGTCAAACCGGGGATTACGGGGCTCTGGCAAATTAGCGAGGATCGCAAAAAGCCGATTCACGAAAATTTGCACCATGACCTGTATTATATTAAACGCGCTTCGTTTTGGTTGGATATCAAAATCATTTTCGGCACGCTGCGTGTCATGATCAAGAGCAATACTCATTAAGAATAGGAGAATTGTCATGAAAAGAATTGTCATCACCGGGGCGGCCGGCTTTCTCGGCTCTCATCTTACGCGGAGCTTGCTTGAGCAAAACCACCACGTCATCGGCATCGATGTATTGTCTACCGGATTAATCTCGAATTTGCATCAGGAGTTGACTCATCCGAATTTCGAGTTTTTGTTAATGGACATTTCGAACGACGTCTCGGAAGAGCTTGAGAAAATCGGACATGTCGACGAAATTTATCATTTAGCCTCTCCTGCTTCTCCTAAATTCTACCAAAACGATCCTATTGGCACGATGCGAGTGAATACGCTGGGAACGCAAAATATGCTGGAGCTGGCCAAGGCTAAGAAAGCGAAAATGCTGTACACGAGCACCAGCGAAGCCTACGGCGATCCGGAGGTGCACCCTCAGCCTGAGGAATACCGGGGCAATGTGAACACTTGGGGTCCCCGCGCTTGCTACGACGAGGCGAAGAGACTCGGCGAGGTTTACTGCTACGAATACCATAAACGCTATGGCGTGGAAGTGAAGGTTGCGAGAATTTTCAATACGTATTCCGCCGGTTTGCGGAACGATGACGGAAGAGTTATTTCGAATTTCGTATCCCAGGCCATTCGCGGGGAAGACCTGACCGTATATGGCGACGGAACGCAGACCCGGTCTTTTTGTTATGTAGACGACAATATTCGCGGCCTGCAAATGATGATGGAGAGCGATCTGGCCACAGGCGAAATTATTAACATCGGCAATCCGAAAGAGTATCAAATTATCGAAGTTGCCCAACTGGTAAAGCAATTGGCCAATACTGACAGCAACATTACGTTCCACCAGCTACCCGTAGACGATCCGAAAGTTCGCCGTCCCAATATCGAGAAAGCCAAGCGATTGCTGAACTGGGAACCGATCATTGAATTGGAAGAGGGGTTATTACGAACGATTGACGCTTATCGGGCGAAACATGAAGCTGACATGAAACAAAACGTCGTATAAGGAGGCAAACCATGAGAGTTGTTTGCATAGGAGCAGGTTATGTCGGCAGCGTTACCGGAGCGGCTTTTGCTGCGCTCGGTTATCAGACAACCGTCATTGATATCGATCAATCCAAGGTGCAGGCGATTAACGAAGGCAAGAGCCCGATCTTCGAGCCCGGCTTGGACACCCTGATTAAAACGTATGCCGGGGTGACGCTGAACGCTTCGGTCGAGTACGATGCGGTAGCGGAAGCGGATGTCGTGTTTATTGGGGTAGGTACGCCGTCAAGACCGGACGGGAGCGCCGATCTGAAATATATCGAAGGAGCGGCTATCAACATCGCCAAAACCATAAAGCCTGACGGTTATACGGTCATTGTCAATAAATCGACTGTTCCCGTCGGAACGGCCGAGCATGTCAGCGCCATCGTCGAAGAGCATTCGGGGCTGAAAAGCAACGTCCACTTCAGCGTCATCAGCAATCCTGAATTTTTAAGAGAAGGCTATGCGGTAGAAGACGTATTTTTGCCGGACCGGATCGTGATCGGGACCTTGAACGAACGGGCAAGAACGATCATGAGAGAGTTGTACAGCAAGCTTGTCGACATGGAGCAGCCTTACGAAATTATTCACCAGCTTGGCTTCAACCCGCAGCGGGAGGGCGGTCTGCCCGTTTATTTTGAGACGGATACCCGCAGCGCCGAGATGATCAAATACGCGTCCAATGCCTTTTTGGCCGTCAAAATCAGCTATATCAACGAAGTCGCCCGTTTATGCGAGGCCATGCAAGCCAACGTGCTGGAGGTATCCAAAGGCATGGGCTTGGATTCGCGGATCGGCAACAAATTTTTGCAGGTATCCAGCGGTTGGAGCGGAAGCTGCTTCCCGAAAGATACGGCGGAGTTTTTGGCTGCGAGCCGGAAGCACGGGCGCGAGCTTAATGTCGTGAAAGCCGCCATGGAATCGAACTTGGAAATGCACGCGTATATTGTGGAAAAAGTGAAGAAAAAATTAGGAACGCTCTACGGCAAGACGATCGGCGTCCTGGGTCTTACGTTCAAGCCCAACACGGACGATACGCGCCATACGCAAGCTAGCTTCATCATCAGAGGCATGATCAACCAAGGGGCGAGCGTCAAGGTGCATGATCCGCAAGGAATGGAGATGTTCCATATCTTCAACCCGAACTTGGCGGTAACGTATTGCCATGCGGCGGAAGAGGTGGCGGACCAATCGGATGCCATTGTGCTGCTGACGCATTGGGAAGATTACGCCCTGCTGAACTGGAGCGATATGGGCAGCCGGATGAATCATAAATATGTACTCGATACCAGAAACTTCCTGTCGGCCGGAATGATGACCCAGCTTGGTTATCATTACGAGGGCATCGGTATCGGAAATTCCCAAGAGCACCATCAGTACCGAGCCTTGTCCGAGGTCATATAAGAGCTAACATTCGGAGGTAGGGTATGGATTTTGTATATTATATCCGGGTAGTGAGAAGGAAACTGCTATGGATCGTCTCATTTGTGCTTATTGCTTGCTTGACTTCGTTCTATGTCACGTATAAAGTGCTTCCCCCCTCTTACGAGTCGTCCGTCAGGCTTATCGTAAACAGTGGAGACAAGCTGGACTTGGGTGCGGTCAATACCAATATTTTGTTAATTAACACGTTCAAGGAATTGATTAAATCTCCGACCGTGCTTAACAAAACGGTATCCGAATACCCCGATCTGAAGCTGTCCGTCGAGGATTTGTCCAAGAAGCTGAAGGTCAGCTCGTCCAAGGACTCTCAGCTGCTGACTATTTCCATTACGAAAAGCTCTTACGAGTACGGCAATCAGATTGTAAATGCCGTCGCCAAAGTGTTCCAATCGCAGGTTGCGAACATTATGCAGGTGCACAACATTTACATTCTCCCGGACGGGCCGGCGGACGGCGAAGCGCCGAAAGCGACCTCGAAGCTGTTGATTAACGTCTTGTTGGCGTTTGTCGTATCGCTGCTGCTGTCGGTAGGTTTTATTATCGCAAGAGAAACACTTGACGATACGATCAAAAACCCGGCTGTCTTGGAAGCCGAGCTCGGCTTGATCCCCTTAGGCAACGTATCCGTCACGACCAAGAAAGATTGGAAGCGGCGGGAAGCGAAAACAATGAATCGAAAAGTTGGTGATCCGACGTATGCCAAGCTCAGTTAATACCGCTTTAATTACGCTAACGAATCCTAAGGCACAAGCATCCGAAGATTACAAGTCCATTCGTACGAAGCTGGAATATTCGTTTCGCATGAATGAAACCAAGAACATCATTTTGATTTCTTCGATCAAGCCCAAGGAAGGGAAATCGCAGTTGACGGCTAACCTGGCCGTCTCCTTCGCCCAAGCCGGCAAGCGGGTCCTGTTGATCGATGCCAACCTTCGCGAACCGGTTCAGCACAACTATTTTCACATCTCCAACGAAGAAGGGCTTTCCAACATTTTGACGGGACAACTGCCGCTAAAAAATGCCGTCGTGCGTACCCATGTCGAGGAGCTAAGCGTCATTCCGGCGGGAGAAGTTACGGGATTGCATCCGACGGAGCTGCTGGCCTCGGAAACGCTTGGGCTGATCTTGCGTCAGCTTGCCGGCGAATACGATCTCGTATTTATCGATTCGCCTGCTGCGGAGTGGACGACGGACAGCCTGATGCTGGCGGCCCAGTGCGACGGCGTGGTGCTCGTCGTCAAGCATAAAACCGTAAAATTGGACGAAGTGCGGAAATGGAAGAAAAACCACGAGCAAGTGAACGCTCGTTTAATCGGATTTGTGTTTATGGAATCAGAAACGTAGACACGTGTTAAAAGGAGCAGTATGAAGATACCTTTGCAAAAGACCGCAGGATGGTTGCAAGTTCCGGCGTGGATGTGGCTCGCCTTCGTTGTTTCGGTAGGGGTCGGCTTTTTTTGCTCGATCCTTGAGAAACAGATGGCCGTTCAATTAACGATCATCCTATCCATGTTTTTTCCGGCCCTGATTATGGCGGAGACCGATTCGAAGTGGTTAATTCCTTATATCTTGTTCGTATGGGCGGTTAACCCGGAAATACGCAGGTTGTTTGAATGGTACCACAACGAATATCATCCGGTATCTTTGTTTAGCGTATTGCCGCTGCTGGTCACTTTGACGGTCATCATCCCGATTGTGCGGAGACGCTGGGAGATGACGCCCGTTATCCGAAACGTACTGATCTTGTTTTTAATCGCCTTGATTTACGGGCTTGCGATCGGATTGATACGGAACGGGTTTGCCAGCCTGTTCGATTTTGCGAATTATTTAGTCCCTCTGCTGTTTTTAGTGTATGCCGAACTCCGCTCTCACGGACATGCGGAGCGCCGTTTGTGGATGAAATCGTATGTGAACATCGCTTTGCTTGTGGCCGTTTACGGCATCATTCAATTTTTTGTCGTTCCGCCTTGGGATGCTTTTTGGATGAACGAAGTCGAGATGTCGACAAACGGGCTGCCTGTGCCTTACGAAATCCGCGTCTTTTCTTCCCTGAACTCGCCCGGTCCGGCGGGCATGTTCATGTCCGTCGCCTTGCTGGCCATGCTGGTCGAGAAAGAGTGGCGGGGCTTCATGGGGTGGCTTGGTGTGCCGGTTATGGCTCTGGGATTAATCATTACGTTGGTAAGAGCGTCCTGGGTGACGATGGTGGTGGCGATCTTGCTCTACCTGATACTGAGCAATGCCAAAAGACGCGCGCAAGGCTTATTGCTGATCTGTGCGATTGCCCTATTGGGCGTCGGTCTTATCCCGGTCGTTCCAGGCGGGGACAAACTGGTTGAGCGGTTCCAATCGCTCGGCAACATCAACGATGACTATTCGTATAACGACCGGATGGAATTCACGGCAAGTATGATTCCCAAGCTGCTTGGGAATCCGTTCGGCGAAGGGCTTGGCAGCGTAGGAACAGGGACGAAATTGGAAAATGGCGGACAATTGGGGCAGTATGGGAACTTTGACAACGGCTTTTTCGCTTTGTTTTTAACCTTCGGAATTTTTGGCGCCATTGTGTTTTTTAGAGCCATATGGCTGTATGCGAAACAGTTGTTCCGATTGCACAAAACAGCCGGGCCAGCCGATCAAAAATACGTTCGTCTGGCGCTTTGCGTCTTGGTCAGCGCCGTATGCTACTTAACATTCGAAAATAGAATGTCAGGGATTGGAGCAGCCATTGTATGGTTTGTCGCCGCTTTAGGGATCAAGCCTCTTCCGGCTATCGAACGAATTGAGGAGAGAAAATGAACAGTTTCATGTCCTTGTTTCGCAAGGGATTGGATATTTCCAACGTCTATGGCTTAGTCAAAAGCCTGTTTACCAGAAAAGACAGTACGGCCAGCTCGATCAGCACGGTTACTGTGACCATGCTGATCTTTCTGTTGAATCTGATCACCGGCATCCTGACGGCCAGATATCTCGGCCCGGTCGGCAAGGGCGAGCTTTCCGCGATGACGCTCTGGTTTATTTTTTTGGCCGGTATGCTTATGCTGGGGCTTCCTTCCGCGCTGTTGTTTAATCTAAAGAAGCGCCAAGAGGATTCCCCCGGGCTGTATGTAGCGGGAGTGCTGTTATGTCTGGCGACCGGCTGCGCCGCTTTGTTGATCGGCTTCACCGGTATCCCTTATTGGCTGCACGGCTACTCTCCGGAAGTGGTTCGATACGCACAATGGTTTATGTTAGCTTCGCCCGTATTGCTTTTAGAATATATAAATAACTCGGTTTTGCAGGCAAGGGGGGAATTTACACTTTTTAATAAATTGCGTATTTTACCCCATATCGGGACCGTACTGATCCTGCTCGTACTCATCTTCACGAATAAGCTGACGCCCTTTAGCGGAGCTGTTGCTTATGCGCTGCCGACCATTCCCGTTACCTTGGGGCTGACGGTGCGGTTGCTATGGCGGTATCTTCCTCGCTTGAAACAGATGAAGCAGTCCGTCCGCCATCTTGTTTCCTACAGCCTCCGGTCTTCCGGCGTCGATGTCATGGGCACGTTGATCATGTACATGGATCAGGTCGTCGTCATCATGCTTCTGTCCCCCTCCAATCTGGGGCTGTATCTGGTCGCGGTCAGTCTGGCCAAAGTGGTCAATGTGATTCAAACCTCGCTGGCTTTGGTCGTCTTTCCCAAAGCGTCGGGCCTCCCAAAGGAGGAAGCGATTGAACTCGTCAAAAAAGTGTTCCGCATCAGCGTATTTGTCACCCTGATCGTAGCGCTATTTTTTATGTTTATCGGACCTCTGGTATTAAATTTGTTGTACGGCTCGCAGTATCACGAAGCGGTCAGCATCTTTCGGATTCTGCTGCTGGAGGTTGTCATCGGCGGCGGCACGTTAATCTTGTCGCAAGCGTTTATGTCTGTCGGAAAACCCGGCATTTGCTCGATTCAACAAGTGATCGGTCTTTCCGTGAGTATTGTGCTTATGGTGCTGCTTGTTCCAAGATATGGATTGCTATTTACGGGAATATCGCTGCTCACCGCAACCTGCATTCGCTTTGTATTCATACTGAGTCAATACAAGTTTACTTTAAAAACTACAATTCCACGCCTGCTCATCACTCGTGACGATATCCGATGGTTGTTGCGCCAAGTGAATCTGGGAAGCCACGTAACGAAACAAACAAATGATGCGTGAAGGTCTCAAGAGGAGTGGTATTACTGGAGAAAGGATGGAAAAATTGCCATGCTTCGGGTTGCCTATTTGGATCATACGGCCAGGTGGAGTGGAGGAGAAGTCGCGCTGTACAACCTTCTTACGAATATGGACTCAACGGTCCATCCTTTGGTTATTCTTGCCGAGGAGGGACCGCTAGCCGAAAAGCTGCGGGAAAAAGGTATTGACGTTAGAGTCATACTGCTCAATGACAAAACGAGGAACCGGAATCGGAACAAGCTGGACATGCATTTATTCGTCTCCATTCTTGAGTTTTTCCAGTACGGGTTGAAAATCGGCAAATTGCTGAAAAAGGAAAAAGTATCGTGCGTACACACCAACTCGTTGAAATCGGCCATCTATGGGGCAATCGCGGCCAAAAGCGCCATGATTCCTCTCGTCTGGCACATTCGGGATAACATTGCGGAGCCGTACCTGCGCCCTGTCATCGCCAAATTTATCCGCATCATGGCAAAGCTGCTGCCGAACGGCATTATTGCCAATTCCAAATCGACCATGTCTTCCCTGCATCTGTCCGAAGCGCAGAGCGTCAAAACGCTGGTTGCCTATTCGTCGTACAACGGCCCGATCGGATCGATGCTCGGTCAATCCTCGAACCGGAAGCAGTTTGTCATTTTGCTCGTAGGCCGGCTGGACGAATGGAAAGGACAGCATGTCCTGCTCGATGCCGCGAAGCGGTTCAAGGAGCAGCCGGAGGTCCAGTTTTGGCTGGCCGGCGACGCCTTGTTCGGCAACGACGGATACAAAAAGCGGCTGCAGCAGTTTATTGAGGACCACGGGTTAACGAATGTGATGATGCTTGGGCACGTCGAGCATATCCAGTCTTTGCTGCAGCAAGCCGATCTGTTGGTCCATACGTCCATCATGCCGGAGCCGTTCGGGCAGGTCATTGTGGAAGGAATGGCGAATGGCTTGCCAGTCATCGCCTCGGATTTAGGGGGGCCGCGCGAGATCGTCGTGCCGCACGTCACCGGACTGCTCATTCAGCCGGGACAGCCGGATCTGCTGAGCGAAGCCATTCAATGGATGATCGATCATCCCGAGGAACGAAGACACATGGGAGAAATGGGCATGATGCGTGTGCGGGAACACTTTTTGATTGAATCGACCGTGAAACGGATTACCGAATTTTATCCGATGGTCATCCGGGAGCAGAAGGTTCAGTGATGTGGGGTCGTCTTTCATTATAAGTTTATAGGTAAGAAGGGAGGTTAATGTGTCGCATGTACCGCGTAGCTTACTTGGATCATACTGCCAGATGGAGCGGCGGTGAAGTGGCGCTGTTTAATCTGCTGACCAATCTTGATCAAACCGTAGAACCGTTAGTCGTGTTGGCAGAGGACGGACCGCTCGCTGAACGTTTAAGAGAAAAAGGAATGGATGTTCGAATTATCCATTTGGACGAGAAGGTTAGAAACAGAAATCGCAATACAATTAATTTCCAAGTATTCAGCTCTGCGATTAAAACTTATTTATACGGAAAAGCCGTCGGCAGAGTGCTTAGGGAAGAAAAAGTGGTCTGCGTTCATACGAATTCTCTGAAATCCGCCATCTACGGTGCCGTTGCCGCCAAGTCGGCCGGCATACCGCTCATTTGGCATATTCATGACATCATCGAGGCGCCGTATTTGCGAAAAATCGTCGCTTTTTTTATGAAGCTGCTGGTGAAATATTTGCCGGACGGCGTCATCGCCAACTCCAATGCAACGATGGCTACTTTGAATTTGTCGCAAGCGACGTCCAAGAAAAAAACCATTGCCTACCCTTCTTACTTCGGGCAAATCGGACGGAAGAACGAACCGGAGCTTGAGGATAAGGACGACCGCTTTATCGTGCTGTTGGTCGGCAGGCTGGCCGATTGGAAAGGACAGCACATCTTGCTGGAAGCCGCGAAGTCCTTTGCCAAGCGGAATGTCGAGTTTTGGATCGCGGGCGACGCGCTTTTCGAAGCGGATGCGGTCTACAAGCAGCAGCTCATCCAATACATCCGTGAGAACGGCTTGTTTAACGTCAAGATGCTGGGACACGTGAACGATATTTCCCAATTGATGAGCCAAGCGGATTTGCTGGTTCACACGTCCGTCATTCCGGAGCCTTTCGGTCAGGTGATCGTCGAAGGCATGGCGGTCGGGCTCCCGGTCATCGCTTCCAATGCGGGAGGGCCCCGGGAGATCGTGCTGAACGAAGAAACCGGCTTGCTCATTCCGCCGGGAAAAGCAGAGCGGTTAATTGAAGCCATTCAATGGATGATCGAGCATCCGGAAGAGCGCAAGGAAATGGGCGAGAAGGCCATGAACCGGGTGAAGGAGCTGTTCTTGATCGAACATACGGTTCAGAAAATTACGTCGTTCTATCCTCAAGTCATCAGCGGAAGAATAAAAATATAAAGGAGGCCTTCGGAATTGAAAGTAGCGCTTGTTCACGATCTGCTGACGCAGATGGGCGGAGCCGAGCGGGTTCTTGCCGTTCTGCATCAGATGTATCCCGAAGCTCCGATCTACACGTTAGCCGCCAATTTTGACAAAATGATGCACGACTTGAAGGGCGCCGACATCCGGACAACATGGGCCCAGAAAATTCCCGGGATCGAAGCCAATTTCAAGAAGCTGCTGCCGCTTTATCCCTTTGCTCTTCAGCAGATGGATTTTCGCTAATACGATGTCGTCATCTCGTCCAGCTTCGCTTTTGTGAAAGGAATCAAGGTTCCGAAAGAAACGTTCCATCTATGCTACTGCCATACCCCGATGAGGTTTGCGTGGGATTTTGAAACGTACATCTCGCGGGAATCCTATTCGCCTCTCATCAAAAACGGGCTGCGGTTTTATGTGAAATATTTGAAATACTGGGACAGGAAAACGGCTGGCCGGGTGAGTGAGTACATCGCGAATTCCACGATCGTGAAAGAACGAATTCACAATTGCTACCGCAGGGAGTCCAGCGTCATCTTCCCCCCGGTCGAAACGGATCGTTACCGGATCTCGGAGCAGGTGGACGATTTTTATTTGATCGTCTCGCGTCTGATCCCTTACAAAAGAATCGATCTGGCGGTGGAGGCGTTCAATCAAATCGGCGCCAAACTGTACGTGGTCGGCGGCGGGCCCGATTTGGAGCGGCTTCGCGGCATGGCCAAAAGCAACGTGCAATTTTTGGGCCGGTTGGAGGACGAGGAAGTCGCCAAGCTGATGTCGCAGTGCCGGGCGTTTATTTTTCCCGGGGAAGAAGATTTCGGCATTACGCCGCTTGAAGTCAATGCCGCGGGCCGGCCGGTTATCGCCTACAAGGGAGGCGGAGCGCTCGATACGATCCGTCCGCCGCTCAACGGCGTCTATTTCGACCAGCCGAATGCGGCTTCGTTGGCCGATGCCGTCAGGCAGTGCGAGAGCGTGACCTGGAACCCGGAGCTGATTCGGGCGCACGCGGAGAAATTCAACGTCGACCGGTTTAAAAACGAGTTCGACCAGCATTTGCAAACGAAATACCGCGCATTTCTGGAAAGCACGAAGCAAAGAAAGTCCGTTGGCGTTTCGCTGTCTTAAAGACACTGTAGGAGGAACGGCCAATTGCATAAAACAGGATACTTAAAAATAAGCGGCAAATTATACGGCCATTGGATAGGAAAAATCATTCTGTCTTGGTTGCTTGCAGGTTATTTAGGCTATGCCATCGGCTTGAAAAGCGGCGATTCCATGATGCAACTGGTTGTCGTCATGCTTGTCGTCTTTCCGGCTTTGCTGCTGGCATGGCATAATTCGCTGTGGTTTCTTCCTTACAATCTGTTTGTCTGGGTTACGGCTCCCGAAATGCGAAGAATCTACGATTGGCTGACGGAGTCTTACCACTCGATGTCGTTGATCAGCGTCCTTCCGCTCGTCGTCAGCCTGCTGATGGTCATCCCGATCGTCCGCGCGCTGGGCGATTTTCCCGGGCAAGTGGGCAAGGGTCTGCTGTGGCTGCTTGGGGCGATGGGGTATGCACTGCTCATCGGGCTTGCGCGTAACGGATCGGCCAGTTTGTTTGACCTGGCCAATACGCTGGTGCCTTTGCTGTGGCTGCCTTATATCGTAGCTTACCGTCCGACGGTTCAAGAGCGCGATACCTGGATGCTAAGCTTCGTCCATCTCGCCGTCTTCATTGCCTTCTATGGAATGATCCAATTTGTCGTGGTTCCGCCATGGGATGCGTTTTGGATGGATTATTCGGGAATGACGTCGATCGGCAAGCCCAACCCGTTTGAAATCCGGGTATTTTCGACGCTCAACTCTCCAGGTCCCGCAGGCAGCTATCTTTCGTTGGCGCTTGCCGCAATGCTGCTGGTCAAAAAATGGCGGGGGGCCTTCGGATGGGCCGGCGTCATGTTGGTAGCCATGGGCTCGATTGTGACCTTGGTGCGTTCGGGATGGGTATTGGCGGCGGTTGCCTTAATCGTCTTTATCGCGATTTCGAAAGAAATGAACCGTTTGAAATCGTTTAGCATTCTCGCCGGCTTTATCCTGTTCATTTACGCATGCTTGCTGGTTGTACCGCAAGGACAGGATCTGCTGAACCGGTTCGCTACGTTTGGGGATATGGAGAACGATCATTCGTTTAACGAAAGGATGGATTTGACAAACCAGCTGCTGCCGATGCTGCTCAGCAATCCGCAGGGCTTGGGACTGGGCGGCGTGGGGACGGCCACGCGATTGCAGAACGGCGGCGAGCTTAGCCAAGAAACCGGCGTATTCGATAGCGGGATAGGCAGTATTATGATGACCTACGGTCTGATTGGAACTGCCGCTTTTTGCTATGGGCTCTGGAGCTTGTTCAAAAGCTTGTGCAGCCAACATGGGATGAGCTTAAGGGAGAGAAGCTACACGCGATTCGGCATTGCCGTCATGACCGCTTCATTCACCAATTTGTTTTTCTCCAACAGCTACAATTCCATTCTAGGCGTATTGATATGGTTTTGCGTTGCTATGGGCTGGAATGGCTCCGAACCATCAACTAAAGGAGACTAAAGGATGTCGCGGCTCATGTCTATACTACCCGAAAAAGCATTGAAAAGGTTCATCCCATTATGGACCGGTCTTCAGAACAAGTTGAGTAAAAAATCAAGCGCGGCCAATACGATAAGAACCATCATGACCAGCATGTTTATCGTTCTTCTGAACCTCGGAACGGGGATCATTTGCGCCCGTTACTTAGGCCCCGTCGGGAGAGGGGAGCAATCGGCGATCATGCTCTGGCCGTCGCTGCTCGGGCAATTGTTTACGCTCGGCCTGCAAACCTCCGTGATCTACAACATGAAGAAAAATCCGCAGGAATCCGGAAACTTTATTTATACCGCTTGCCTGATTCATCTGGGAACCAGCGTATTCATTACGGCGGCAGGCATCTGGTTTGTTCCGGTCTGGCTGAGCTCTTATTCGCATGAAACGGTGGTTTTGGCACAAATTTTGATGTTTTTTGCGCCAAGCGTACTTTTTACAAACTATTTAAACGCCGTCATGCAGGGACGCGAAGATTTCAAGGGGTTTAACCGAAGACGATATTTGCCTGTTGTCGCGACGCTGATCATGCTGTTGGGGCTGGCGCTCACGGGCCATTTAACGCCGTTCACCTCAGCCTTATCGTATTTTCTTCCCAATGTACCGATTGGGATTTATACCGTATACCAGCTGTTTCGCGTGTACAAAACTTCGTTGAAAGGCATCGTCTCGTCGGTCAAGAGGCTTATCACGTATGGCCTTTCTTCCTATTTGATCGATATCGTGGCCACGTTAACTTTGTTCATGGACCAGGTGGTGATGGTGCGGCTAATGACACCGACCGACCTGGGGCTCTATTTGGTCGCTTTAAGCCTTGCGCGGATGGTCGGCATTTTTCAAAATGCCATTGCGATTGTCCTGCTGCCCAAAGCCGCAGGCATGAGCAAGGAAGAGACCATTTCACTCACGATGAAAGTATTCCGGATCGCTTCGACGGGCACCTGCATCATTGCCTTGGTTTTAATGGTCATTTCGCCGACGGCGCTCATCTTGTTGTATGGCGAGAAATATAGGGAAGCGACGGGTATTATATGGATCTTGCTTCTTGAGACGGCATTAAGCGGTGCGGTCTGGGTATTGGCGCAAACCTTCATGGCTTTGGGAAAGCCCGGCAAAGTATCCCTTCTCCAAGCTATAGGTCTCTCCATCAGCATTCCGCTGCTTATCATCCTGGTTCCGCGCTTCGGCTTGACGGGAGCGGCTTGTGCATTATTAGCGGCAACCTTTGTCCGATTCTGCTTCATTATGTTTCAATTCCCGCTCAGCTTGAAGGTGCCGATGCCGCGTCCTGTCCCGACACAGGGCGATTTATTATGGTTTAAGCAGAAAATCACGCAACGGCTCAAATCAAATGCTACCTAAATAGAAAGGAGTCAATCAGGAGATGGACCACTCCGAGGTCAAGCGCATATCGGTTACGATTATCGCTCAAAACGAGGAGCAACGAATCGCCAAAGCCGTTGTTTCATGTCAGGATTTTGCGGATGAGATTGTTGTTGTCGATGGGGGAAGCAAGGATGCGACGGTGGAAATCGCCGAAAGCTTAGGCTGCAAAGTATTTTTCAATCCATGGCCCGGCTTTGCCAAACAACGCAATTTTGCCGCGGAGAAGGCGACCCACGACTGGATCTTTTTCATCGACACGGATGAATTTGCGAACGAGGAACTGAAACATTCCATCAAGCAGTGGAAAGCCGGGAAAACGGCCGACGCGGATATTTACAACATCTACCGGATCGGCAATTTTATGGGGAAATGGCTCGATAAAGGGGAGAGTCTTCCGCGGATGTATAACCGGAAAGTCACCTCCATTCGAGAGACGGAGGTTCACGAAGGACCGGAACCGGAAGGACGCAAGATCGGATTTATGCCGGGAATTCTATGGCATGACGGCTACCGCAGCATCGATGACCATGTCATCCGGTTTAATAAATACACCGCCTTGGAAGCGCAAAAAGCGCTATCCGCCAACCAGAATTTCAGTCTGATGCGGCTGCTGTTCCGCCCGGTTCTGCGCTTCGGGCAAAAATATTTTGTTCACGGGCTGTTCAAGAAAGGGCTGGCCGGTCTCACGGTTGCGACCCTGTGGGCTTATTACGAATATTTGACGCAAATCAAGCTGTATGAATTAAAGAGGGTTCAAAATAGCGGAGTTGCCGAATAAAGGTAGGGGGATCAGCATGTCAATATTACGAATATTGGCAACGGGAATGGGATGGCCCGTGTATCAGCCAGGAGGATTAAATACTTATTTTCGTTCGATATGCGAGAAGCTTTCCGAAATCCATGATCTGGAAGCTATGGTGAGCAGCCCGGAACAGCCGGTGCATCAGGGAATCAAAATCATCCAGGCCACGCAGCCCCATAAGATGATGCTGATGCGGCAATGGGCCTTTCGAAAAAAAGCGGGGGCCATTATGAACAGCCGTCCGATCGATGTGCTTTACACGCATTTCTCGCCGTATGCCCTGGGTCCGGCTCTGGAAGCGAAGAAACGGAATATTCCCGTGGTGATGAGCTTTCACGGCCCGTGGGCGAACGAATTGGGCGTGGAAAAGCTTGATTTGGTCAACCGGCTGAGAAACTCGGTGGCCCGGAAGATCGAGATGAGCACATATCAGCTCGGCGACCGCTTCATTGTACTGAGCCAATTTTTTAAAGACATTTTACACGAGTCGTATGGAATTCCGCTGGACAAAATCGAAATTGTACCCGGAGCGACCAATATCGATAACTTCAAGCCGGCCTCCGACCGGCAGAAGACAAGAGCCGAGCTGAACATTCCTTCCGACCGCTTTGTCGTATTGACCGTGAGACGCTTGGTCAAGCGGATGGGCTTGCTCGCTTTGCTGGAAGCGTGGAGGACGTTTGTGCGCGAGATGCCGGACAGTCTCTTGCTCATCGGCGGAAGAGGGCCGCTGGCCGACGAATTGAAGGAGAAAATTCGGGAATACGGCCTTGAGCATCATGTTCGTCTGCTCGGATATGTGCCGGAGGAGCAACTCCCCTTGTATTATCAATCCTCGGATTTGTTCGTTGTTCCTACCCAGGCGCTGGAAGGCTTCGGCTTGATTACCATTGAGGCTCTCGCCAGCGGCGTACCGGTGGTAGCGACTCCCATCGGGGGGAACAAGGAAATTTTGACGCCGTTCGACTCCCGGTTTTTATTCAAGGATACGAGCGCCGACGCCATTGCCGAAGGGCTGGTTCGTCTGTACCGGGAGCGGGAGACATGGCCTACTTCAGAGGTCTGCCGCAACTTTGTGCTGTCCAAATATACGTGGAGTCATGCGGCAAACCACGTGAACGAGGTGCTGCTGCGAACCGCGGGCGAGCAAAACGATACCATGAAAAGGATGTGCTTATCATGAAATACATTCTATTGTCCGGCGGCTCGGGCAAGCGTCTGTGGCCGTTATCGAACGATACGAGGTCGAAGCAATTTTTGAAGGTGCTGCGCAACGACGAAGGGCAGCTCGAATCGATGGTTGAACGGGTATGGCGGCAGTTGAAACACGCCGATATCGATCAGTCCGCCTACGTGGCCACGGGAAAAGTGCAGCGGGAAATTTTGCAAAGCCAGATCGGCGAGCAGGTTCCCCTGATCATCGAGCCGGAGAGACGGGATACGTTTCCGGCGATTGCTCTGGCCGCCGTCTATTTGTATTCTGTGGAAAGCGTCAGCCTTGAGGAATGCGTAGCGATTCTTCCCGTCGATCCTTATGTGGAAGATCCGTTCTTCGAGCATATTAAAAAGCTGGAGGATGTACTGCGGCAATCGAAGGCGGACTTGGCGCTCATGGGGGTAAAGCCGACTTTTCCGTCCGAAAAATACGGCTATATCGTGCCGGAACCGAGTATGGACAGCGGCGAACCGTTCATGCGAGTGGCCAACTTCCAAGAAAAGCCGACACAAAGCAAAGCGGCGGAGCTGATTGCCCAATCCGCGCTTTGGAATTGCGGGATCTTCGCGTTTAAGCTCGACTTCATCATCACGCTGTTGATTAAAAAAGGCCTGCCCATCCAGTATGAAGAATTGGCTCGGCAGTACGGGAAAATGGATAAAATCAGCTTCGATTATGAAGTTGTCGAGAAAACGAAAAATATCGCTATGCTGTCGTACGATGGAGTATGGAAAGATCTGGGCACCTGGAATACGCTGACGGAAGAGATGAGTACGCCGATTATCGGCACGGGAATCATGACGGACGCCAGTCACAATACGCATTTGGTCAACGAGCTGAACATTCCCGTTACCGTGCTGGATGTGCCGGATGTAGTCGTTGCCGCAAGTCCGGACGGAATTCTTGTGGCAAGCAAGGAATCGACGCCGAAGATCAAAGATATCATCAAATCGATCGAGCAACCCCCCATGTATGAGGAAAGAGTATGGGGAAAATACCGAATCTTGGATTGCGTTCTGGGCGAGAACGACCACAAGGCGTTAACCCGAAGGCTGTGCATCTTGGCCGGTAAGCATCACAGTTATCAGGTTCATCGCATGCATGACGAAGTGCTGACCGTGCTTTCCGGCACAGGGGAAATGATCCTCGATGAGCGGCTTCAGCCGATTCAGGCAGGCGACGTCATTCGGATTCCGGCCGGAACAAGACACAGCGTTCGCGCGCTGACCGATCTTGAGTTGATCGAAATCCAGAACGGCGCCGGAGCTTTTGAAGAGAACACAGTCGAGCTGTGCACGACCTGGACGGAGATCGTCCGGCTATGCATTTAAGTAAACATCAATGCATATTGTTGTGCATAGGAGATATGGAACATGATTTGTACCTGCGGCAATCAGATCAAGAAAGTGTTTTTCTTTGAAACGGACGAGGAATCGGGGAAAGGGACCAGTTACGCAGTTAGCTTTGTCTGCACGGAGTGCCAGGATAGTAAAACCTACGATGTGAAAATATACAAGCGGCTTGCGGAATATTTGAATGTCGATTACGAGCTCGTTTGCTCCTGCTTACGAATTTCCAAGGACACGCATAAATTGTATCTGGAGTCCAAGCACTTGCTGCAGCTGTTAAATATTCCGGAGGAAGCTGGGGAGAACATTTTGAGCAAGCATATGGCCACTGAAAAATAAACTGAGCCATCGTCAACCAGAAGGGAGCAAATCACACTTGAGACGAAAGCTTATCCTTTTGTTCCCGATTACGATTTTAATGATGGTATTATTTGCACAGAAAGAGTCCGGACACCATGTGCCGCTCTTGAAATACGACGATTCGCCGGCTTCGCCCGGAGCAAGCAATACGGGTACGCGTATTCCGTTGATTACGGATACGTTTGAGCAAGATAGCGGGTTATGGAGCTATTGGGGAACGGCCTTCCGGGGAGAAGGGACGTTGGTTTTAACGACCCCCAATCTGAATTCGGCGGGAGCCGCGTGGCTCAAGACGAATGTGGCCGACCGGTGGAAGGTCTCTTTCCGCTATAAGGTCGGGGGAGGCACGGGAGGGGACGGTCTTGCTTTTTTGTGGGTGGCGGGACCGTCGGAAGCGGTGCCTTCCGGAGGATATTTGGGCTTTGAGCCGGCGGAAGGCTACGCCGTGATTTTCGATAATTTTTACAATCCCGAATTAAATGATCAGGCAGGCAATTATATCGCCTTGGTGAAACGAAGCGTTACCAATAAAGTGGCTTCGTTTGAAACGGTGAAGACGGAAGATTATAATTGGCACGACGTCGAAATCGAATTTACCGGAGAAAAGCTGGTCGTCCTGCTGGACCGGGTGAAGGTGCTTTCCGAAGCTGTCGATGGAGCGGATCCATTGCAGGCTATCGGTTTCAGCGCAAGCACGGGAGAATATACGAATTCGCATATAATCGATAACTTTAGTATAGAGCTGGAACCATCATGATCCAAGGGACAACAAGAGAAGTGGAGGTCGCAGAATGAATCTATTGGATTTCATTAAAAGTATAACCATCTTATTGTTTGCCGGAATATCCTCGTTAGATCTGAGTAACTCCTCGGGCTGCACCAATCCTGAATATTTTTTGGCCCATCGAACCGCCTGCCGTCAAATTTCTCCCGTGGTCAAGACGTTGGAATACGAAGCGGCGCATAACAAAGCCTTGTCTATATCAACGATGGGGAGCAGCGTCACAGGGGGCATGGGGGCCTCGCAGAAAGAGAAGAATTGGGTCAGTCAGCTGGTGCAGGCTTTGAAAAAGCAGCCGGGGCTAAGCGGCTTACAATTTAACAACGGGGGAATTAACGGTTTTTCCACCCAAAATTTGATCGATCATCAAATTCCCGACCGTATTATTCGTCAAAAGCCGACCGTAGTTCTTTTTGAGACAAGCCTATTGAACGATTACCTGCAAAATATAACGATCGAAACGACAAATAAAAACATTGAAACGATTGTGAACCGGCTAAAGCAGGGCTTGCCGGAAAGCAGAATTGTTTTATTGTCTCCTAACCCCAGAAGACACGGGGAAGTCAAGAATAAGGCGGGGCTTACGTACGAGGAATACATTCAGGGCACGAAAGCGTTTATCGAGAAAAACGGCTGGGAATATATCGATATTTATAAGGAAATGAACGAGACGCTCGCTAAAAATAAAATGAACCTGGACCAAGTGTTGAGCGATGCCACACATCCCAACGATAAGGGCTATGAAATATGGGCCAAGATTGTGACCGACTATTTTTTAAAGGGTCCGAAGCAGGATAACGAATAGCCGGCGCGTGGAACATAGCGAAGCCCCAGGCAGGAGCCTGGGGCTTTATTCGAAATGCTTAAAAGGACCGCTCTGCCCGGACAAAGGCGATGAACCGCTTGGCTTCCTCCGGCGTGAGCTGTTTTCCGTCAATCGTAAGCGTAAAATGCTGCAAAATCCGTTCGTCCGACAGCTCCAGGCTGTCGACGAATTGTCTGACCTGCTGATCCAGCACCATCTCCGGGTCCTGAGTCCGACCAAGCAAATAGTCGATCGATACTTTGAAATGATTGGCGATTTTCACCAGGGTATCGTAGTCGGGTTCCCGGCGGTTCTTCTCATAATGAGAGAGGGAGGCGCGGGAAATATCGAGTTTCAAGGAAAGCTCTTCTTGAGTCAATCCTTGTTTTTCCCTTAATGCAGCGATGCGGTTTCCAATTTGCCCCAACTGTTCTCACCCCGATCATCTTAAGTATACGATAGTCCTCCGGCTAGGACGAATTGTTTCGTTCTAGGTCTTTCCATTTGTCGCGAATGAGTCGTTGTGCCTAATCGATAACGAAAAAACAATCCGGAGTAAACCGTTTCAGGAGCAAACTTCCCAGACAAATTGAATGCGTTTGCTTCTTTTGTCACAGCGGGGCCTGTTTTCTATAAAGAACGGCCGTAACGATCGGCCAAGCTCCCAGACTGTGTTAGGAAGTAATTAAATTATACATTACGTATCGACATTTGTGAAGGATGGTTCTTCCTTGTTTTGGGTGAATTTTGTTACCAAATGACAAGGAAAAGAGAAAAATGAGGTTACAATTCGTATCCGTTTTATGATACAATAAGTATACAAGATGCCGTTGCAACTTATCCCTGATTTTTCAAATCCACTTATTTGAAGCAGGGTGCCTCCCATACCCAAACCTTATACAGGAGAGATTTGGAGTCATGAGCAGAAACGTTGCCCTTGATATTCGCATCACCATGAAGCAGCTTGGGATTCACCCTGATAAAATCAACCGTTTTTTGGACGAGGTTAAGGGTTGTCCGGAGCGTAATCATCCGGTCCGGGAGCTGCCCTCAGCCCAGTCGTCCGTACCGCCCGGCCGCACGAAGCCATGATAAAGGATCCGCCGCGAACCGTGCAGGACGCCCAATTGCCCATTATTGCCATTGCGGGGCGCATGTATACCTGATTGTATGGAAATGAGGATCGAGCTAGGCTGCTTGCTTAACAGGAGGGAGGCTTGCAGCGTTATCTGAGCGATCTTTCGGCCCTTACGAAGGCGATGAACCGCTTCGCCTCGTCAAAAGTCAGTTTCATGCCGTCTACGGTTAAGGAGAATCGGTCGATAATCTTTTCGTCGGACAGCTCCAGACTATCTACGAAAGCCCGTACTTCCGGCTCAAGTACGACTCTGGGGTCCTCGGTTCTTCCCAATAAGTAATCGATGGATACTTTAAAAAAATCTGCAATTTTGACCACGGTTTCGTAGTCCGGCTCCCTGCGGTTTTTCTCGTAATGAGAGAGCGAAGCGCGCGAAATGTTGATTTTACTGGAAAGCTCTTCCTGAGTGAGCGCATTCTTTTCGCGGAGCAGAGCGATTTTATCCCCGATTCTGACCATTTCCATTTCCCTCCAAAACATTGCCGATGTACTAGTCTCAGTATCACTTTTGTCGAAATCTGTTGAATTCAAGCTTGACTAGATTATACATTACGTAGCAAAGTTTGTGAAGAACCATATTTCAAAAAAAAGTTGCGGTCAATAGGCAAAAAATAATAAAATTTTTTAAATAAAGATACAAAATGTATCAAAATATGATACAATTAGTATGAATATAGAACTAGAACTATAAAACTCGGCCTTCGGGAAAACTAAGGAGGAATTAATCATGATCGGGGCACGAATTCAGTCCCTTCGACATCAAAAACGCATGTCGCTTACGGAGCTTGCCGCCCGCGCCGGCGTCGCCAAGTCTTATTTGAGTTCGATCGAAAGGGATTTGCAATCGAATCCGTCCATCCAGTTTCTTCGGAAGCTCGCGCCCGTACTCGGCGTAAACGTACAAACACTTATTTTGCACGATCAGGGGGACAAGCCCGAGACGCTGGACCAGGAATGGATTCAATTGATTCAGGAGCTGAACGAGCTCGGCTTGAACAAGGAATCGCTACGCAAAATCGTCGTACAGCTGAAGATGAGACAAACGGTGACTTACGACCAGGCACAGTGACAAAATATTCCATATATGCGTCTATTGTCGTGATTTGACAGACCCGCTAAAAAATTCTTTAGAGTCGATAAAATAGCCATTTTAGACTATCAAAAGTGCGGTCCATTCCGTTACAATACAGAAATAGAACAAGGGAGACCCTGAGGATAACCATTGGAGAGAGAGGTAGCTATGGACAAAACCATATTGCTCGATATTCGAGATATGCTGCGTCAGCTAGGCATGAATCCGATGAAAGCCATGGAGTTTTTGACCATTGAGGAGATCGTCCTTCCGCCCGAACGGACGGCTCCGCCGGACGAGGCCGCTCTCTTAACTGGCGACTAGCGCCGCCTCAGGGTACGATGTCCTGCTGCCTTGCCTCTGCCAAGCTCACCGATTGTTCGCGTTCTTTCAGCCGAGAGGAAAAGAGGCGAGACGCTCGTACATCGGACGGCTGCCCAAGCGGCTGCGATAGAGAACGGTTTCCTTGACCCGCCAAGGCGTATGCCATTCGTCCGGCAGCGCAACGTCCAGCATTGCGGCATGACTTCCGGCCGGACCTGTAAATTTTCTTGCCAGTGTCAAATGCGGTTTATACGGACGGTTTTCCGCAGCGAACCCCAGCGTTTTCATCGCGTCCTCTACCCGGCTTTGAAGCTGCCCTAATTTCTCCACTTCTCCCTGCACCCCGGCCCACAGCACCGATGGAGCACTCGGTTTGCCGAACACTCCCAAGCCTTGAAAATGAAGCGAGAAGGGGGCCGCGCCCGCAGCCGCTTGTCCGATCGCTTGCGCAATTCGCTCGATTCGGTCCCGTTCAACGTCACCTAAAAACTGCAAAGTAAGATGCAAATCCTGAGGATGGACCCATTTGGCAAAGGTAAGCTGGTCCTTTAGTCGTAGGACCCAAGACTCGGCGGTGGAGATCACGGACGGCGGAGCGGGGACGGCGACGAACAGGCGGTCGGACAGTTCCATTGGAATCTTCTCTCCTTTCGGATGTTCATGAAACTTACACTTGATGCGGCGCTGCAACCTTTGCTATCATAGCCATATCATATGAAAAGCGAAGGGGTTTTAAACATGTCCAAGCGCGCGTACAACTTCAATCCCGGCCCGGCTGCGCTCCCGCTCGAAGTGCTGCAGAAAGCCCAAGAAACGTTCGTCGATTACAACGGCATCGGCATGTCGCTGACGGAGATCTCCCACCGCAGCAAGGAATATGAAGCGCTGAACCGTGAAACCCAAGAGCTGATGCTCGAACTGCTCGGTTTGTCGTCCGGCTATCAGGTGTTGTTTCTGGGCGGTGGCGCCAGCATGCAATTTTCAATGATTCCGCTCAACTTCCTGAAGCCTGGCAAGGTGGGGAGCTACCTCGTAACGGGCAGCTTTTCCGAGAAGGCGTATCAGGATGCCAAAATTGTCGGGGAAGCGGTCATCGCCGCCTCCAATAAAGAAACGAACTGGAGAAGCCTGCCGAAAGCAGGAGATATTCGGATCGATCCGAACTCCGCTTACGTGCATATGACAACGAATAATACGATCGAAGGCTCGCAATGGTCCGACATTCCGGAAACCGGAGACATTCCGCTGATCGGCGATATGACCAGCGGCATTTTGAGCCGTCCGATCGATGCCCATAAATTTGCGATGATCTATGCAGGGGCTCAAAAAAACCTTGGTCCTGCCGGCGTAACCGTTGCGGTTATCCGCGACGATCTGCTCCAGGAAGAGCCGAAGCATGTTCCTGTCATGCTGCGTTATACGACGCATGCCAAAAATCAGTCGCTGTATAACACGCCTCCCGTACATTCGATCTATGTCGTTAACCTGATGCTGAAATGGGTGAAGGAGAACGGCGGGGTAGAGGCGATGGAGAAGCAGAACGTCGCCAAGACGAAGCTGCTCTACGATGTCATCGATGCATCGGGTGGATTCTATACCGGAAACATTGCCCCGGACAGCCGTTCGATCATGAACGTTACGTTCCGCCTGCCGAGCGAAGAGCTGGAGAAAGCCTTCGTCAAGGAATCGGAGAAGAACAACTTCATTGGTCTGGCCGGTCACCGCAGCGTAGGGGGCATTCGCGCTTCTGCTTACAATGCGGTTCCTTACGAAGCTTGTGCAGCGCTGGCCGAATTTATGGTTGATTTCCAAAAACGCAACGGGTAATCGGACCCGTCCGGCAGCTTTCGCCACGGCATGAAGCCGAGCGAAGGCTGCTTTTTGTACGGCGCGAATACAACAAGAACGCCGTGGCAAGCTTGCGCGGCGCTCGTTGTATCGGATATTAGGCGTAAGATTCTTTCATGGCGGGCTCGGCCAATTTGTAACCGACGTTGCGGATGGTTACGATATATTCAGGGTTGCGGGCATTGGTCTCGATCTTGTCGCGCAAATGGCTGATATGCACGTCGACGATCCGCGTATCGCCAAGGAAATGATAATCCCAGACGCCGTGCAGCAGCTGCTGGCGGCTGAGCACTTTGCCGCGGTGCTTGCACAGGAAGAGCAGCAGATCGAATTCTTTGGGCGTCAGCTCGACTTCCAGCCCTTCCATTTCGACGCGGTGCGATCGTTTGTTGACGGTGACCCTTCCAAAGCTGAGCATATGATCCTCTTTACCGACCGTCCCTTCGACGCGTTTCATCAGCGTCTTGGCGCGGGCGACGAGCACCTTCGGGCTGAACGGCTTGGTGACGTAATCGTCGGCCCCCAGCTCGAAGCCGAGCATTTTGTCGTCCTCCTCCGATTTCGCGGTCAGGATGATGATCGGAATCGCCGACTTGGCGCGAATCCGCTTGCATACGGTCCATCCGTCCAGCTCCGGCATCAAAATATCCAGAATGACGAGGTCGGCATTCAGACCTTCCAGCATGTCCAGCGCTTGCTTGCCGTTCTCCGCCTCGTAGACGGTCCACTGCTCCCTTTCGAAATAATCAGCCACAATCTCGCGAATCAAGCTCTCATCTTCGATGAGAAGAACTTTTCGTTCCATAACGATGACAACTCCTGTTTATCCGGTAACGTGATTACCTGTTCCATTATACATGAGTCTTGTGTTTTTCGTGTGTCCCGGGAAGCAATTAAAACATGAACCTTCTTTGCCGATAGGACACATGAAGTACACAACGACGCGTTATAATGTTGGCAGACAAACTTGGCGCGTTCCCATCGAAAGGATGTTCGTATGAATATGATGGCCTTTCTTCAAAGAAAAGATGTGCGGCGCTTCGGCATTCTCGCGCTCTTCTGCCTCCTGTTGTTCTGGCTGAGAGGCATGCTGAACCTCATCTTGTTGACATTCTTGATGACGTTCCTCATGGATCGTCTTCATCACTTGGTCCATCGCTGGATTAAACCGATCATTCCTGTCGATTCCAAGCTGCTGCTCTCCATTCTGTACGTTTTGTTTGTCGCCGTACTGGTGGCCGGGGGCTTCAAAGTGTTTCCCTCCCTGGTTCACGAAGTAGGCCAATTGATCGTGATGGTAAAAGAGGTCTACGCGCATCCGCAGAACGAAATTGTGAGCTATCTCGTCTCCGTCGTTCATCAGCTCGACCTTCACAGCATCATCAAGCCCGGATTGGATATGATCAAGAGGGTCGGCCATTGGGGCTTCGAATGGTTTCTGGCCTTCATTATGAGCTTGATTCTACTGCTCAGCAAATCGAGCGTCATCCGGTTCACGCACAAGCTTCGCGCGAGCAAGATTGGATGGCTGGTGGAAGAAATCGAATACTTCGGCCAAAAATTCGTCCTCACCTTCGGCAAAGTAATCGAAACCCAGCTGCTGATTGCGCTGATCAACTGTGTGCTGACGACAATCGCCTTATGGGTGATGGGCTTTCCCAATCTGTTCGGCCTAGCGCTCTTAGTCTTCGTTCTTGGCTTGATTCCTGTCGCCGGCGTATTCGTCTCGCTGATTCCGCTGTGCGCTATTGCGTTCAGCCTTGGCGGCTTCGTCTATGTCATCTATTTGATCGTGACGATTACCTTGATTCACGCATTGGAAGCCTATGTGCTCAATCCGCGGCTGATGGCTTCCAAGACGCATCTGCCGATCTTTTACACCTTTATCGTGCTCCTGTTCTCCGAGCATTTCTTCGGAATCTGGGGCCTGATCGTCGGAATTCCGACATTCGTATTTATCCTTGATTTGTTAGAGGTTCAAACGGTGGGACAGCCGATTCGCCTTGCGCTTCCCCCATCTCCTAAGGAGGAATGATCACAATGTTAAGAAAATCGATCCCGTTTGTGTTCGTAGCAGCGGGGCTGGGTATAGGCATGGTTTCGCTCCTGCTGGCGTTTCACGGCAAGGTGCTTTCCGCGGTGCTGCTCGTCGCAATTGCGGCCTTGTTGGACCTGTTCGGCGGCTATATTGCGGAAAAGCTGGAGCTGTCGGGCGAATTCGCCAGGGAGCTTCGTTCCTTATCGGAGCTGATTTCCTTCGGCGCCGCGCCGGCCATCATTATTTATGTCGTCGCCCTGCGCGAGCTGCCGGTATACGGCACGCTGCTGACCGGCTTGTTCATGGTATGCGGGGCGCTGCGACTGGCCCGTTTCAACGTGAAAACCTGTCAAAACCGCTGTCATATCGGTCTGCCAATTACCGGAGCAGGCTGTCTATTATCCGCATTTGCCTTATGGAACCCGCCATCGCATCTTTTGCCAGTGACGGTGCTGGTCATTATCGGGCTTTCTTTCCTGATGATCAGCACGATCAAGATTCCCGCATTTCGTCCAAACAAAGCCGTATACGATACCGAGAACGTCTAGCATCTGCGGCTGGAGAGGAGCTGTGTCCGCATGCAATTTATACAGGAGATGATCTTACAGTACGGATATATCGCTTTATTCTTCAGCCTGGCGCTTGGTATTGTGGGTTTGCCCATCCCCGACGAGCTGCTAATGACCTTTATCGGTTATCTGGCGTCGGTCGGTATGCTGAATTATTCGCTCTCGGTCGCCGTCAGTCTCGCGGGAGCGATGACCGGTATGCTCTGCAGCTACGCGCTTGGCCGCAAGTTCGGCAAGCCGCTGCTGTGGAAGCACGGCAAATGGATCAAGCTGACCCCGGAACGGCTGGAAAAAGTGGAAGCATGGTTCCAGCGTTACGGGCCTTGGACGGTCAGCTTCGGCTATTTTATTCCCGGCATCCGTCACTTGACCTGCTACTTGTCCGGCGTCATCGGCATGGGCAAGCGCAAATATTTGCTGTTCTCGGCTGTCGGCGCGTTCAGCTGGTGCGTACTTTTTATCTCCATCGGCTATTTTATCGGAGCGCAGATCGATTTCTCGCATTTCCATGCGTCGCTGATGCACCGGTTTTTCTCGAAATAACAGCTCGGACAAGCTTTAGCGGAAACGAAAAAGGCACGCTTTTGAAGGCGTGCCTTTTTGCTATTCTTGTCGTTTGCGCAGCGTCCGGCCGAACACGGCCAGAATCGGTAGCAGCAGCACCGCGGCGGTCACAAGGGACGCCCGAAGCGACAGACGGCTGCCGATCCATCCGACGAACGGACCGCCCCCCGTCTGGCCTAGCGCGTCCGATTGATTGATCATCGAAAGCACGGTCGCCCGGACCTTGCCTTCGATGTTCAGATTAAGCCACGTGTCGTAGATCGGCCCGCTGAGCGCTCCAATGATACCAAGCGCAAGTACGGAGCCAAGCGCCCAAGCGAAGCCAGGAGCGAAGGCAAACGACAAGATGGCGGCGACCCGCAAGCCGGTCAGAACGAACATCGCCACGACGACCACCCGTTCGCTGCCCATGTCCAACCGCTTCTCGGCCAGCCGTACGACGATCAGACTGAGGAATGTCGTGAGGACGGAGATCAGGCCGAACCACATGGCCATCGAGAACGGCAACTCGGCCGGGAAGCCGATCTCCTTGATCAGATGCGCTTCCCAGAGCCGGTCGTAGCCTTCCGACGCCGCGCCGCTGAACAGCGTGACGACGAGAATCATCAGCAGCACCGGCTGGCGGCGCACCACCCGTGCTCCGGACAACCACGTCGACTTCATCTCCTGCCAATAGGAGAACTTGTCCAGCCGCTCCGGACGGACGAATTGGGTTTCCTTCATGAAAAGGAACAAAAACACCCCAAGGCCGAGAAACATCACACCGCTAATGACGAACGGAAGATTGGGCGCAAGCGTGGACAACCCGACGCTTAGTGCAATACCGATCAGCGTAGCGATAAGCGACAAACGCTTGCCTTCCAGGAAAAGGCGCCCCACATGCTGCTCGCCGACTTCATCAACGATCCAAGCCGTATCGGCTCCGCTGATCAGCGTCTCGCCGACGCCGCGAATACATTCCGCAATCAGAATCCACACGAACAGCGAAAGCATTGGGCTGACGCCCCCAACCCACGGCGCGCTGCCTTCCAGCACATGCGCGCCCCCGATCACCAGCATCCCGGCAATCACCGACAGCCTCCGGCCATACGTATCGGCGACCGCACCCGTAATTCCTTCGAAAATCAATACCGTCACTTCCAAAACCGTACCAACGAGCAGCAGCTCGAACGGATTTAACCCGAGTTGACTTATGTAATATACCGCATAGGTCGTAAAAGCCGTCGCATTGGCGAGCGACGTCATAAAGACTTTAGTCTTATATACTTGTGACGCGCGAAATTTCATGTAGTCAGATCCGCCTTTCCGGCAGACGGCACGTCACACAGGGCAGTACGGTTTCTTGCGCTTCCGTCTCTTGCACACCGATGGACGGGTCATGCCGTTTGTTGTTTTATCGTTCCTGTAATCCTTAGGTTGAGTGAATAGGCCAAGCTTTTTTGCATAATGAAACACCTCCGATTGATATACCTTCCATTATATACAGTTTACATAATATAGAAAGGGTAAATTTAAAAGTAACGAAACTCTCCCAAAGGTTTGCACCCAATCCGCGTATTTCCCTCGGCTGCCCTTTTCGTCGGCCGCTGACCATCTGCATTTTTCTCTTGAACTGTTGCATGAACTATTTTACAATATATATGAATAAATGCTCATATGTTATGTTTTCATTCAACTACAATGTCGTCTAAGGAGCTCGATGGGGATGAAGCAGGTTGACGTACTGGTGATCGGTGCCGGGCAAGCCGGACTCGCAATGGGATATTATTTGAAACAGCAAGCGGTGACTTTTGCCTTACTGGATGCTAGCGACCGCATCGGAAACAGCTGGAGGAACCGGTATGATTCCTTGGTGTTGTTCACGCCTCGAAAATATGCTCTGCCAGGCATGCCCATGCCTGGCGATCCGAGCGGATTGCCGGCCAAGGACGAAGTAGCCGACTACCTCGAAGCTTACGCAGAGCGTTATTCCTTGCCATTACAATTGCAAACGCAGGTCATTTCGATGACCAAGACGAACCAAGGCTTCCTCGTCGAAACGAATCGGGGAACCTATCGGGCAAGCAAAGTCATCGTGGCGACCGGTCCGTTCCACACGCCTTTCGTTCCCGGCTTTGCCTCCGGGCTTCCGGACGAATTCTATCAAACGCACAGCAGCGCATACCGGAATCCCGGCGAGCTGCGGGACGGACCTGTGCTTGTCGTCGGCGCCGGCAATTCGGGCGCGCAGATCGCCGCAGAGCTGTCCCGAGAGCGGCTAGTCTATTTGTCCGCGGGAAGCGAGCTGCATTTTAAACCGTTATATGTGCTGGGCAAAAGCATTTTTTGGTACTTCGCCCTGTTCGGATTTATCCGTTCGGATAAAGGCTCCCTGCTCGGTTCGTGGCTGAAAAGGCAGCCCGAGCAAATTTACGGGCTCGAACTGAAAACGCTTATGGCCGATCGAAAAGTGCTGCTCAAACCGAGAGCGGTCGGGGCGAAGGAAAACCGCATTCTTTTCGAAGACGGAACCGACGCGGAAGTCAGCAATATCGTATGGGCGACCGGTTACCGCAGCGACTACCGGTGGATACGGATCGACGGAGCCATCGATTCACAGGGGAGCCCTGTCCACCAAGGCGGAGTCAGCCCGGTATCCGGCCTTTTTTATCTCGGCCTGCCATGGCAGTCTTCCCGGGGCTCGGCGCTGCTCGGCTGGGTAGGCCGCGATGCGGCGAGATTGGCGGAAAAGATCCGTACTTCGTAGATTTACTGTCCGGTTTTGTTATACAATAAAGTAAATAAATGTGACGGAGGTGCGTCTATGAGCGATAGGTCATTCGCCTTGAAATCGGTTACCCCGATTCTTCGAATATTCGACGAAACCAAGGCAAGAGCGTTTTACCTGGACTATCTCGGCTTCCAGACCGATTGGGAGCACCGTTTCGAAGAAAACTTGCCCTTATACATGCAAATTTCGCTTGGAGCGTGTACGCTCCACTTAAGCGAGCATCATGGGGATTGCTGCCCGGGGGCTGCGGTCCGCATCGAAGCCGAGAATCTCGAAGCGTTCCATGCGGAGCTTGGAGTTAAAGACTACAAGTACGCCCGGCCAGGCATTGAAACCACCCCTTGGGATACCCGGGAGCTTACCGTAAAGGACCCATTCGGGAACCGCCTCGTTTTTTTCGAAGAGGCATAACGAACCTCAAAGCACATCACATCAGGAGGAATAACAGAACGATGCCGGATATGTTAGTGAAGCTGTACGAGCTTCCGGATGACGCCCCGCTCCGGGCCAAACTGGAGGACGCGGGCTTTACGATCCGCAGGGCGCTCGTGCCGGAGAAGCATCTGATCCGGAGCTGGGTAAAGGAAAAATTCAATCCCCATTGGGAGAGCGAATGCGACGTCGCGATTAGCGGACACCCGACCTCCTGCTTTATCGCTACCTTGGAGGACAAGCTGGTCGGATTCGCGTGTTATGATGCGACCTGCAAAGGCTTTTTCGGCCCGACCGGCGTAGACGACGTATGCCGCGGCAAAGGGGTCGGCACCGGCCTGCTGCTGGCCTGCTTGCACGACATGCGAGCCCAAGGGTACGGCTATGCCGTGATCGGCGGCGCGGGTCCGGTCGCTTTTTACGAAAAGACGGTCGGCGCGATCGAAATTCCGGATTCCAAGCCGGGGATTTACAAAGGAATGCTCCGGTAAGGCGCTTCCTCTATTGACCTGAGACCGAATACAAGCTACACTAGAAAGTACAAGCAGGGGAATTTCCAGCGGCGGTGCCGCATGGAAAGGCTTCTGCTTTTCTATTTTCCCACCACTCTAAAAAACCGGGAGGAACCCGTGAATCATCGTTCGTTACGCACTCATCTGACACTGGCCTTTGCGGTTATGGCGATCGTGCCGGTGCTGATTCTGGGCACCATTCAGGTGCAGCAAATCAACAAGCTGACCCAAGAGTATAACAAAACGCAGGAGCATGCGACGAAACGTCTCGCCGACGCCGTCGAGACGTACGTTTATTATTACCGCAACGCCGTAGATACGCTCGCCACAACGATCAGCGCATCCGGTCCCGGGTTTCGCGACCGGGCCGGCTTGACGCGCAAAGTCCAGTCGGTGAAAAACAACCTGCCCGGCTTCTCTCAGCTCTATGTGACGGATGAGAACGGCGCGATCAAAGCTCTCTCGCCGGATGCGGAAAGCGGCAATGCGCATGCGCTGCCGGTCGGCACCGATCTAAGCTCGCGGGAGTATTGGAAAAAAGTGAAGCTGACGCTGCAGCCCGCGATTTCCTTACCGATGCATGGCGCCGAGGGCGGATCTGCGCCGTTCGTCGCCATCGCCGCTCCGCTTTACAGCGAAAACCGGGCTTTTGAAGGCGTTGTGATCGGAATACTCGACATGGGCCAAATCGCAAGGCTCGTCACCCAATACGATTACGGGCCGGGCGCTTATCCCGCCGTGCTCGGTCCGGCCGGCAAGGTCATCTATCACCCCCGGAGCGAGCTGGTGCAATCCATCGCGGATTTGTCCGGCGAACCGGCGGTCCAAGCGGCGGCCTCCCTCAAGGAAGGGATGGACAAGTTCGTCTCCGGCGCCAACGGACAGAAAGAGCTCGTTTCCTTCAAAACGATCGACAGTCTTGGCTGGACAGTGTGGGTAGGCCGCTCTTACGCCGCCGTACAGGAAGCTTTCTTCGCCTCGCTTAAATCGACGTTTCTGCTGCTCTTGCTTACGCTCGGCTTGACCGTGCTTCTGGGCTCCTACTTGGCCAAACGGCTGAACCGGACGATCCATGCGCTGGTGCGCTACACGCAGTCGCTCGCGGCTGACCGCTATACCGTGCCGAGCGAGCCGCTGTCTTCGCCGGGCGCGCCGTACGAGATGCATTATTTGGCAAGCCAATTTGCGCAAATGGCCGAGCAGATTCATGACAACCGGCAGGCCTTGCTTGAGCTAAACAGTGAGCTGGAGCAGCGGGTCGAGGAGCGGACGCTCAGCTTGCAGCAGCAGCATGCGACGCTCGCCGCCATCCTGGAGAGCTACTCCGACGGCATCGTTCTTATCGACGTGAATCAGCAGGTCGTGCTTGCCAACCGCCGGATGGCCGAGCTGTTCGGGTTTGACGGCAAAGAGCTCCTAAGCTTGACGGAGGAGGAACTACTGAGCCGGATCGCCCGCAAAATGCCGCAGCCGGACGAGGACTTCGCCCGAATCGGCCGCAAGCCGAATCCAACCGGCAAATTTACGCTGGTCCGCTCCCCCGGCGACGAACGGGTCGTCCAGCTGGCCTCGTTCCAAGTGACGGATGGCGGCAAGGAGTTCGGACGCGGCTACGTCTTCCGGGACATGACGAAGGAGCATGAGATCGACTCGCTGAAAAACGACCTAATCTCGCTCGCCTCGCATGAGTTCAAGACCCCGATTACGAGTATCAAAGGAAGTGTCGAGACGCTGCTGCGTAAGCATGCCGGATGGGACGAGGAGTTCAAGCAGGAGCTGTTGGAAGGCATTCACGAGGATATCGGCCGGATTCAGGAGCTGATTGACGAATGGCTCGACATTTCCAAGATCGAAGCCGGAGCGCTGAGCATTCATCCCGCTCCCGTCCGGGTCCGCTCTGTCGTCGAAGGAGCTTGGCAGAGACTGCCTAACACCCTCTCGGCCGATGCGCAGCTTCATATCGACTTGGACGAGGAACTGCCGCTTCTCTATGCGGACAAACGAAGAATGGAGCAAATTTTTATCAATCTGTTCACCAACTCCATCCGTTACAACGAATCGAAGCCTCATATCCGGGTCACGGCGGAGCCGGACGAGCTGAACGTGCGGATTTTCGTCAAGGACAACGGCATTGGCATTCCCGAAGCGCATCTGCCCCACATTTTCGACCGGTTCTACCGGGTCGATGTTTCGTCCAGCCGCCGTACCGGAGGAACGGGACTGGGGCTTGCGATCTGCAAAGGCATCATCGACGCGCACGGCGGCTCGATCGAAGTGCACAGCACGGAAGGCGCAGGCACGACGATGATCGTCTCGGTACCTATCTATTACGGCCAAACGGAGGACGACAATGAAGAAGCATAAAATTATGATCGTAGACGACGAACCGAAAATTTTACGGTTTATCGCCGCCAATTTGAAATCGGCCGGTTATGAAACCGCCACGTGCGCAAGCGGTGCGGAAGCGCTGGAGGCGGTTGATCTGTTCGATCCCGATCTTATTCTACTCGACGTCATGATGCCGGGAATGGACGGCTTCGAGGTATTGACCCGACTCCGGACCTATACGGACGTGGCGGTCATCATCCTGACGGCGCGGAGCAACTCCAGCGACAAGGTGCAGGGACTGAATCTGGGGGCCGACGATTATTTGACCAAGCCGTTCTCGCTGGATGAGCTGTTCGCCCGCGTCAGCGCCGTGCTGCGGCGCTTTGACCGCGGCAGCGGACAAATGCCTGCCGCCAAGGAGCTTCGCCTCGGCCCCGTCGTCGTCAATCTGGCCCAGCGCCGGGCGTGGCACGGCGACAGCGAGATCAAATTTACGGACACGGAATACAAGCTGCTTGTCCAATTGCTTCAGCACGAAGGCAAGGTGCTGACCCACGAGCAGCTGCTGACCGAAATTTGGGGCAGCGAATACCGCGACGATGTCGAATATTTGCGCGTCACCATCGCGCGTATCCGGCAGAAGCTGAAAGCCGTCCTTCCGGAAGGTCAATGGATCGTAACTTACCCCGGCGTAGGCTATATGATCCAAAACGGCGGTTAAACGTCAAAAATCCATCGGCCTTTTCCAAGGACCGATGGATTTTTTATATGGACTGATTATGTTACTACGTTTCCTGCCGCTCTTATTTCGCGGTGAGCGTGACGTTCGCTGCCGTTGCCCAGTTTCCGACCGGTGCAACCGTATACGTCGTTCCCGGCGTCAGCTTGCCGCCGTTCTGCAGATCGAACGTCCCGACAGCGCCTTTGCGTGAGGTCAGCTTGTAAGTCGCGTTCAGCTTGGTGCCGTCGGCGGTTGTCAGTACAACGCTGCGGAAAGCGAACAGCTCGTCTTTCGGGTCGGCCGACAAGGTCACGTTCAGCGAAGCGGCATCGATTTGTTCAACGGATTGAATTTGAAGCGGCGCGATTTCTTTCGCCGTAAACGTCGGATTGGCAACGGTCGACCAATCGGAAGTGACCGTATACTTCACGCCCGGCTTCAGCGTCTGACCTTCCGGCAGGCGGAATTTCGGAGCTTGGCGCCCGTCCGTTGCTTGCGTGAACGGCACGTACGAAGCGACAATGGACTCTCCATTCTCCGGTGTGATCGTGACCTGCTTGCCTCTCATGGACGAAATCAGCTGATACGTTTTGCCGTTGTACATGTTGTTATCGTCCAGAACAAACTCAAGACCGCCGCGCTTTCCTTGGTACGCTGCGACCACGTTGCCGTAGTCGGTAACGCCGTCTTCCAGCTTCGATTCGATTTCGAACGTATCAAAAGCCACTTGCTGTGTGGAGCTCATCGAAATTTTGTTCGTCATCGCTTCGAAAGTGCCAATTTTTTTGCCTTTGTAGGAGAACGTGTAGGTCGTGCCTGCTTTTTGCGGGGAAACCGGCAAAATATAGGTCGATTTCGAACCCGATTTCAGCTGCGGAATGTTAAGCGGCGTCAAGCCGTTGTCGAACGTGAAGTTCGCTTTTGCCTTCTCCACGTCGATTTCTTCCTTCGGCAGCGGCGCGGAGAACGTAATTTGAAGCGTGATCGGGTTCACGGCTTTCCACTCCGTCACTTGAATGGAAGCGACCTGCAGCGCGGCATGGACTACGATAGCGGCTTCGGCGCGGTTAATGGGGCTGCTTCCCGAGTAAGCCGTACCCAGCGCATTTTTCAGCGTGGCCGCATCGGCTTTGGATGCCTTGGCAACAATCGCGATCAATTGATCCTGCGACAGCGAATCGTTCGGCTTAAAGCTGCCGTTCTCCCCGGTCATGGCGCCTTGGCCAACGACCGCGTTCACGTATTCGTGGAACCAGTCGGATTTCTTAACATCGCTCCATGCGGCAGCCTGGCCTGCAGCTTGAAGCTTGAACGCTTTGACCGCCATCTTCGCAAGCTCGGCTCTGGTAATCGCTTGGTTCGGACGGAAGTCATGCTGTCCGTAGCCTTGAACAACCTGGCTTTTTTCGAGCGCTTCAAGCGCAGTCTGGTAAGGCGCCGATGCGCCGACATCGGTGAACGAGGCAGCTGCAAGCACATTCAATACATGAATCGGAGCAAGCGAACCGAGCGCTACGGCAGTCGTCAGCGCGACAGTCGTGATCATCTTTTTCGTTTTCATCAAAGTCATCTCGCTTTCAGGAACGTATTTTCAAGCAGGGGTTTATGAAGTTGTTTCGTACATGACCTATCTTACCGCTCAAGCCGTTACAATCGAATAAAAATAACGTCGGCCGCATTACAAAAACGTAAAAAAACCTGAGCTTATCGTCTCGCCCAGGTCCCTGCCCTTAAAGTTTTAACAAATGCGCCCCCGCAAATTACGTATCCGTCACCGGGAGCCTACGAATATTCCAAAAGCAAAGTAGCCGAATTGATCGGGGATTCTTCGAGTGGACGCGAGCTTCGAGAGCGGGGCTATGTACAAGATGTGACCCATTGCTCCCTGGGCTATCGAAATATCAGTAACACGGCATAGGTCAAGCGATGGTGAAATTGACTCCGTAGAAGGACAAGCCCGATTTTCTTGCCACATTCTGAGACGATAAATTATCGCACAAAGTGCTGTATAACGGGATGCACTCCATGTTCCGCACCGCCATCGCCCATCCTGCTACTACAGAGGCGGCATATCCCCTTCCGCGAAACTCGTTCAAAGTTTCAAGTCCTGCTTCGTGCGCCCGGGATGTGATGCGAACGCTGCAGCAGACCGATACGGCCCTGCCTTCGCGTACAAGCGCTATGCAGGGCTGGGCGTAGTCGATTTCCGAGATCAGCCATTCGAAGCCGCCGCGCAATAATTCGGTCATATTTTCACGAGTGACGATGACTACTTCCATTGTCGGCACAGTGGTGTCAGGAATAAGATAGCAAGGTCCCATCGTGAAGCGTTCGCTTTGAAGGAGGTTCATATAGGCCTCGAAATGCTTCGGCTTTGTTTGAAAGTCTTTTACGATCGGTTCGTCAGCGCACAATTCCTCCAATTGCCGGGCAAGCGTATCCGGGACATCATACCGAAACCGGCAAAGTGCCGAACCTTCTACCGTTCGCCCTAAGAAAAATCGAGGGGCGGGAGGCTCTCCGGGCCATGGCTCGTTTATCGTGCGAAGCCGCATATTCCGATCATGCGTAAACATTGCTTCAACATGCATTTCCATCAATTCATGGGCGGTTGGTTTGATTATTTCCCTATCATTCATGCTTCCACTCTCCAATCCGTTACTACGACCAGGTACCTCTTTTTTTTAGAGTATCAGAAATGATCCGAAATAACCTGGGAAAACATAATGATAATCGAATTATCCTATCGTTTGAACCTCCTCCACCCCACTGCTCCGAAACATCGGAACCCTTACCCAAGACAGTTGCACCCTATGAGCTAACTATAGAGGAACCACAAATGCGCTAACCTGCCTCCCTCCGGCCGATTTAACAGCTTAAAGGAGCTCAGATGCCCTATTATGCTGCTTAGAAAGCTTTTTACTATTTTTCGACACGGATAGCGAATCGCTTCCTCTAGTACTGGCGCCGGTCACCGCAAAGTCATCTAGCGCATCCCCCGTTCCTCTATAATAGATGCGACCGTTTGCCACATTACGAGAATTAATAATTCTCAACAAATAAAAAAAGCAGAGGCGTAACCCCCTGCTCTTTCCTTCCTAACTGCTCATTGAAGTGCCCGATTCAAACTCGCATCAGTTGCATCTACTTTCCTCGTGCATCCCCAACATACGTCACGTCTTCGAACGAGATGTCTCCGGTCCCACGAATGATCCCGGTACCCCGCTTATACCATTACAAGCTCGTCCACAAGATGGGTTTCAAATCGCGGGGCCTCAATCGCTGTGTTCGTCGTGATTTCGCGCCAATCGAAGCAACTGCGGATTGTCCGTTCGTATTTTCCATTGTATAACTGCCGGTCGGCGTTCAAGATATCCTGCAGCACCTTCCCATAAAGCAGATCTTCTTTGGACGTATTGCTCCAAGCAGTTGCCATTAACTTGCCGAAACGATCCCTTGCATCTAACAACGCATCTTTGAATTCCTTTTTCGTGGTTCGATTCGCACCGCGTGCTCGAATTGACCAATGAAACTCCGGTCGCAGCATATCCCGGTGCATGAAAAGAAGGGCTGTCATCGTCTACCCCCTGCAATCAAAGGAGCATCGGATTTACAGCCCTAGCATTGTCAAAAGCGTTCTCCGTGACAACCTTCCGACGGGATTACGGCAGTCCGAGCACTTTCCGTTCCTCGTCGGTAAACACGCGCGACCGGGTCAAAAACCGGACGCCCTCCGGGCCTTCAAGTGAAAACATGCCTCCTCTCCCGGGCACCACGTCAATGATTAGCTGTGTATACTTCCAATAATCATACTGCGCTTGACTCATATAGAACGGAGCGCCGCCGATCTCCCCGAGCCGGACGTCCTGTTCCCCGATCAAGAATTCCCCCTCCGGATAGCACATGGGAGAGCTGCCGTCGCAGCAGCCTCCCGATTGATGGAACATGACGGGGCCGTGTTTGTCCTGGAGCAGCCGGATCAAGGCCAACGCTTCGTCCGTTGCGAGCACCTTCGGGACCGTATCCATCGCGCCTCCGGATCAGAAGAAGCCCAAGGCGTCCGTGCTGTAGCTGACCAGCAGATTTTTCGTTTGCTGGTAATGCGACAGCATCATCTTATGCGTCTCGCGGCCAATCCCGGAGCCCTTGTACCCGCCGAACGCCGCATGCGCCGGATAGGCATGATAGCAGTTGGTCCAGACGCGGCCAGCCTGAATGTTTCTTCCGAACCGGTAAGCCGTGTTGATATCCCGCGTCCACAGTCCGGCGCCCAGTCCGTACAGCGTATCGTTGGCGATGGCCAACGCTTCCTCCTGATCCTTGAAGGTCGTGACGGAAACGACCGGCCCGAAAATTTCCTCTTGGAAAATGCGCATTTTATTGTGGCCTTTAAACACCGTCGGCTGAACGTAATAACCGCCGCTCAGGTCTCCTTCGAGCACCGCACGGTCTCCGCCGATCAGACATTCGGCCCCTTCCTGCTTCCCGATGCTCAGGTACGACATGATTTTCTCGACCTGCTCGGAGGACGCCTGCGCGCCGATCATCGTTTCCGTGTCGAGCGGATTGCCCTGCTTGATCGCCGCTACCCGTTGCAAGGCCCGCTCCATGAACTGGTCGTAGATCGACTCCTGAATGAGTGCGCGGGATGGGCAGGTGCACACTTCGCCTTGGTTCAGCGCGAACAGCACGAAGCCTTCAATCGCTTTGTTCAGGAAAGCGTCATCTTTGGCATATACGTCCTCGAAGAACAGATTGGGCGACTTCCCACCGAGCTCCAATGTGACCGGGATGATGTTCTGCGAAGCATATTGCATGATCAAGCGTCCCGTTGTCGTTTCGCCGGTGAATGCGATCTTGGCGATGCGGCTGCTCGAAGCGAGCGGCTTGCCGGCTTCAAGGCCGAAGCCGTTCACGATGTTCAACACGCCGGCCGGCAGCAGGTCGGCGATCAGCTCCGCGAGCACGAGAATCGACGCCGGCGTCTGCTCCGCAGGCTTGAGCACGACGCAGTTGCCGGCCGCCAGCGCAGGCGCGATTTTCCACGTTGCCATCAGCAGCGGGAAGTTCCACGGAATGATCTGCCCGACGACGCCTAGCGGTTCATGGAAATGATAGGCGACCGTATCGCTGTCCACTTCCCCTAGCGTGCCCTCCTCTGTACGGATACAACCGGCGAAATAGCGGAAATGATCGATGGCCAGCGGCAGGTCGGCGGCAAGCGCCTCCCGGATCGGCTTGCCGTTGTCCCACGTCTCCGCGACGGCGAGCAGCTCCAAATTCGCTTCCATACGGTCCGCGATTTTGTTCAAAATTTGCGCGCGTGCAGCTACCGACGTGCGGCCCCAAGCGTCTTTGGCGGCATGGGCTGCGTCCAGGGCCAGCTCGATATCTTCCGCCGTAGAGCGGGGAACCTCGCAGAAGGCTTGACCCGTCACAGGCGTAATATTGTCAAAATACTGCCCTTTCACCGGCGCGACCCATTGACCGCCGATAAAGTTTTCGTAGCGCTTCTTGAACGTCACCTTGGCTCCGGTTTGTCCTGGTTGTGCATAGATCATCGTTTCGTCCTCCCACGGTTGGATTGGATAGATTATGAATAGGTATATGTGTTGATACAGATGTATGCGGCAGATTCGAATGTATGCCTTGTACCGTTAATCGAGCGTCAGAACGACACGTCCGTTGACCTGACCTTTTTGCAGCCGGTCGAATACTTCATTGATCCGGTCCAGTGACTGCGTCTCGATATTCGTCTTCACCTTGCCCCGCGCCGCAAAATCCAACGCTTCCTGCAAATCTTTCCGCGAGCCGACAATCGAGCCCTTGACCGTTACGCCGTTCAACACCGTGTCGAAAATCGGGATCGGCAAATCCGCATTCGGCAGTCCGACGACGACCAGCGTGCCGCCCCGGCGAACCGAACGGTAAGCCTGCTCGAACGCTTTCGGCGTCACGGCGACGCTGATCGCGGCATGCGCTCCTCCGATCTCCCGCTCTATCGCTTCGGTAGGGTCTTCTTTCTGCCCGTTGACGGCCAAGTCCGCTCCTAGAGCCATGGCAAGCTCCAGCTTATCGTCATGAATATCGACGGCGACGACATGGTAACCCATCGCTTTGGCATACTGGAGCGCAACATGGCCGAGTCCGCCGATGCCGTAAATGGCAACCCACTCGCCGGGCTTCGCCCCCGTCACCTTAAGCGCCTTATACGTCGTCACACCTGCGCAGAAGATCGGTGCGGCGTCCACGTAGCTTAAGCTATCCGGAATTTTCGCCACATAAGCGGCCGGCGCTTTGCAGTACTCGGCATACCCGCCGTCCACCGAATAGCCTGCGTTGAGCTGGTTTTTGCAGAGCGTCTCCCAGCCCGTCAGGCAATAATCGCATTCGCCGCACGCGGAATAGAGCCATGGAATCCCGACGCGGTCCCCGATCTTAAGCGAGGTCACGCCTTCGCCCAGCGCCACGATTTCGCCAACGCCTTCATGCCCTGGAATAAGCGGCAGCTTCGGTTTGACTGGCCAATCTCCATGTGCGGCATGCAGATCGGTATGGCAAACCCCGCACGCTTTAATCTTGACGAGCACTTCGCCGTGGCCGATCTCCGGCACGGGTACGTCTTTAATCTCCAATTGCTGGTGAAACTCATTCACAACGGCCGCTTTCATCTTGATGAATTCCTCCCCTTGAGATATGTTTTTTGACTTCGCTATAAATAAAGCAAAAAACGTGCCAATACGTGCGAGCTGCGTCACATAAGGAAATTTTGTAAGCGTTTTATTAAAAGTTGTTTCATTCCGGAACACTCCCTCCGTTCTTTCTGGTTCAAAATAGAACAATTGCTGTGAACAAATGGTGAACCTTCGCAGGTTGTGATATTCTATACCTATATTGATGTTTCCGGAGGTGTCTTTCTTGTCATCCTTGGACATTCAGACTTATTCGGAGGTTGTAACCAGCTCATGGAAACGCTGCCAGCGGTACGGACTGAAGCCGACCGACCCGTTTGATGACCGTCTGCTGACCGGAAAGCTCTTTCAGGAGCGATTGAAAGAAAACGCAACACTCGTTCGTCATGCCTCGCAAATTTTCGACACCATCAAACCTTTTATTCAGCAGTCCGGCCAAACGGCCCTGCTCATCGATGCCCAAGGGTGCATTCTGTACGCTGCAGGGGACCCCGGCTTTTCGAAGCGGGCGGAAGCCGTTCAGCTTCAAGTCGGGGCCGTATGGGACGAGAAACGCAAAGGCACCAATGCGATTGGCGTCGCCATCACCGAAAAAATTCCCGTCCGCGTCCATGCGGCGGAGCATTTTTGCCAGGCCAACGCTTTTCTTACCTGCGCTTCTTCCCCCATCTTCGGTCCGACAGGCGAATTGATCGGCGTCATCAATTTCAGCGGCAAGCGGGAGAGCTACCACCATTATAGTCTGACCCTTGCCGTCATGGTCGCGGAATCGCTGCAAAACCGGCTGCTGCTGGAGGAGGCGAAGCAGGATCATCTCGTGACGCTTCAAGAGCTTGAATTCACCGCAAACCATAACCCGCTCCCGCTGCTATCGCTCGACAGGGACAACCGGATCATACGGGCGAACCAGGCGGCGCTGCGGGCCGTAGGCAAAGATGCGATCGGCAAGCCGTTCAACGGCATCGAAGGCTTTTCCGTCAAAACCATTCAAGACAGCAGCCGCACTGTCTGGCGCTCCGTAGCTGTCCGCAAGCCGCAAGAAGGCCGGCACGGCCTCTACAGCTTCTCCGACATATCCGGGACATGCCCCAATTTTGTGGAAAAGAAGGAACTTGCCTCCAAAGCGGCACTCACCGATATTCCCGTCCTTCTGCTCGGTGAAAGCGGTACAGGCAAAGAGCTGTTCGCCCAATCGATCCACTCGGCAAGTCTGCGGGCGGACCGACCATTCATTGCCGTCAACTGCGGCGCGATTCCGGATAGTCTGGTGGAAAGCGAGTGGTTCGGCTACGAGCGCGGAGCGTTTACGGGCGCGAACCGGGAGGGCAGTACGGGTAAATTCGAGGCGGCGCATACGGGGACGATTTTTTTGGACGAGATCGGGGATATGTCGCTGCGCGCACAGGCGGCGCTGCTGCGCGTGCTGCAGGAGCGTACCGTCACGCCTGTCGGCAGCACCAAATCGAGACGCATCGATGTGCGGATCGTCGCGGCCACGCACAAGCACTTGCCACTGGAAATCAAGGAAGGGCGCTTCCGTGCAGACTTGTACTATCGGCTGAAGGGCATCCAGATCACGCTGCCTTCCTTGCGGGAACGATCCGATCTGCTGACGCTCGTCGAGCATTGGCTGCATAAGAACGGCTGCCCCTACCGCCAGCTGCCGGAAGAAACGAAGCGCAAGCTGCTGCGCTACGGCTGGCCCGGCAATATCCGCGAGCTGCACGGCGTGCTGATGCAAGCTTCGTTCCTCGCAGGAGAAGGGCCGATTCGTCCCGATCATCTGCACTTCGACGAGCTGGAGCAAACGGACGCCGTCGAGTGCCGGAATGACGGCCCGACCGTGCCGACATTAAAGGATGCGGAGATTGGAGCGATCCAGCGGGCGCTGCAGTCGACCGGCTGGAACCTGAGCAAATCCGCCGCCCTCCTCGACATCGGCCGGACGACGCTGTACCGGAAGATCGAGCAGTACGGCATCGAGCCGTGACAGTCTGATACACGTCAAAACGGGAGAGCTCCCCGCGTCTGAAGCGGTGCTCTCCCATCCGTTTACTCCGTAACGAAACGGTCAATGTATTGCCTCTTGCGATGTGTGTAGCTCCCGCCCGAATTCAGACGTCTGAGGAGTGTTTCCTTCATTCCATTACGAAATCGAGCGTAAAAATCCGGCTACCTCGCCAATCAGCTGATCGCCCTTTTCCCAAGGCACCAAATGCCCGGAAGTGATTTCCTGGTACTTGGCTCCCGGAATAAGCGAAGCCAGCTCTTTGGCGTGTTCGACTGGGACCATCCGATCATGCGTCAAGCCGATGACAAGGGAAGGGGCCTTGATGCCGCTAAGCAGCTGGCGAATATTGACCCGCCCGTCCAGCTCGGACTGCAGGCCCGTTGCCGGGGCCAGCATCTCGCTAAACTGACCGGCCAACCGCAGCAGCTCGTCTTTATGAGTAAAATGGTTGTAGAAGTCCGGGCCAAAGCCGGTATGAATCAAAAATTGCGCAAACAAAACCCGGTCCAGCCGGTAAAGCTTATGCCACAGATCGAATTGAAAGGCGGCTGCCAGATCGCTCTCGACCCAACCGGCAACCATCGCCGCTGATTTTACCCGCTCCGGATACTTGGCTGCGACCGCTGCCGCTATTTCGGCACCCAGCGAGTAGCCGACCACATGAAACGATTCGATGCCTTCCTGACGTGCCGCTTGTACGGTTTGTTCGACCAAATCGTCCAATTGCAGCCCTTCTCCACGCGCCATCATTTCGCCGGTCGCGGTGTACGTAGGGGCAACGATCGTGAACTCTCCGGACAGCGCCTTAATCATATCTCCCCAGTTCTCGTTCGTACCGCCCGTTCCATGGATAAGCAGCAAGCCAGGTCCGTTTCCTTCCACGACATAAGCTACGTCAACGTCATTCACTTTTACAATTTTATTCATTTGGCCCTCCTGGTATAATGGTGTCGGTTTACAAAACTGATCATACATAATAAACTAATGAAAAGTAAGTACGCACTTTTTCGGTTAATACTTACCAGAAGGGAAGTATTTCTATGAGAACGCATGACGTGATGTACGAATTAAACGGCAAAAAGTATCCATGTCCTATCGAGCTTTCGGTGTCTTTGTTTTCGGGAAGGTGGAAAACGACAATTATTTGCCAGCTCCTTGAAGGAAAAAAAAGATACGGCGAACTGAAAAAAAATATCGCAGGCATTAACCACAAAATGCTTGCCGAGCAATTGCGGGATCTGGAGGAAGCGGGTATCGTCCACCGGCAGGTGTATCCCGTCATTCCGCCCAAAGTCGAATACGAGCTAACCCCGCTCGGCGAAGGGCTGAGACCTGTCGTCGATTATTTGCAGCAATGGGGCATGAACTTCCAAACCGGCGCACCGAAGAAGTCTCAGCCCGCCTCGCGCCCGGATCAAGAAATAATGGTGCCATCATAATACGAAAAAACACCCCAATCACGGACAGGGGGCAGTGAAGTCCCCAGCCGGAAATAGGATGTTTTTTGTCGAAGCTTTATGAATCAAGGCTTGGCTTCGTATGCGCCGATATCGACGCCGCTCCCCTGCACTCTTGGCTGCCCGTCGAGATCGGTGGCTCCGATGATGGCCGGCTCCGTCGACCCGGCGTTCATCGCAGGAGAGGTCGCTTTCAAATGAAAATTGTTTGCCGATGCGTTCACGAACCCGGGATCGGCAAACTTGGAGTGCGCATCGTTCCCCGTCCCCGACTTATAGGCGGTAAAGCCGGTATACTCCTTGTTTTTCCAAGTCCATGTCGCATTCGAAGCGCCTCCGGACGCATAGTACAAGTTATAATCGACAACATTGCCGCTGTTTTTCGTATATTCGTTATAAATCAAAATGTTCGATGCGCTGGCCACCATAATATTGTTTTTGACGATGTTGTTCCGCGTGTCATATTGGAGCAGCAGCTGGCCGCCACCGAGATTTTTCGTATCGTTCTTATATAGCGTATTGTTGACGACGATGCAATTGACCGTCGATCCCCGCTTCGTATCGTATCCCCCCATGGCTATGCCTGTGTACCGATTGCCGTACACCAGGTTGTTGCGGATCGTGACGCCGCTGGTCGCTTTTCCCTGATGCTCGCTGGCGATTTCAATCCCGATGTCGTTGTTGTAGCTGTAGTTTTGCTCGATCACGGTGTCTTTTCCGCCGTCTACGTAAACACCGCCCGCCGCATTCGAATCGTTCGGAAGCGTTTTGCCGTAGGAAGGGTTATTGTTGGAAGTGATGTTGTAGACGGTATTGCCGCGAATCAGGCCGTTCCGGGCTTGGTCGTAGGCCGGATCGGGCGATTTGCCTTCGAAACCGATGACATCGATCCCGATATTGTCGTTGTCGTGAATGAGATTATTGGTAATTTCGAATGAATTGACATTCCCGTTCACCACCAACGATTCGCTGGAGCCGAGCACCAGATCGCTCAGCGTGTTGCCGTCGATGACGATATGCTCCAGTGCCGCTGGCGCTTTCGTACCGTACACCGCGATACCGTGCGCATCCCGTCCGGCCAAATCCGAACCGAGCGTCGCGGTGTTCTTAATGTGGTGAACGTTGTTGTTGCGTAGCTCGATATGGTTGCCCGCACCGCGGACGAAAATGCCGACCGGCATTTTGCCTTTGGCCGATGTCGCGTAGTTGCGAATTTCAAAGCCTTTCAGCGTGACGTAGCTGGCATCGGCAATGTCAACGAGTCCCTCGCTGCCCGACACGGACAGCCCCGTTCCGTCGATAATCGCCGCTTGGGCCGGAGAGCTCTCGAAGGTGATCGGGCCTGCGGCTGCCGAACCGGATCTTGAAATCTTCAGCTTCTGGTTGTACACGCCGCCCAACACATAGACGGTGCTCCCCGGGGCTGCATGATCGGCGGCATATTGGAGCGTTTTCCACGCGGCGCTGCTGCTCGTTCCGGGATTGCTGTCGCTGCCGGTCATCGATACATAGTACGTCACGGGATTGGCTTGCGCTTGAGGCGTTCCCATACTGATGGCCAGCATGCCGAAAAGCATGGCCGCGGCTGCGATGACGCGGGGCGCCTGGTTTCGAATTCGGATCACGAACGTTCATCTCCTTTAAGGTCGGATATCGGTATAGTTACTACCTGCTGCATGCAGACTTCCCCTAAAACCACTTCTGTCGCCTGGCGCGCACCACCTCCTTAATCTGAACGTTAGGCGGCCGACTCTCCAAACATGCCTCGAAGGCAGGCCGCCCGCGTCTCATGAACTGCGCCTCAGCTTCGAATCGCCACGGAAGCCTGCAACCGCTCCACCGCTTCCGCGGTTGGCAGCCGTCCCGTCCCGCCGACGCCCTGCGTGGCGATCGCTCCGCAGGCGCAGGCGTAGCGGAGAAGCGCTTCTCCCCGCAGACCGCCCAGATAGGCGTGGATCAGCCCGGCGTTAAAAGCATCCCCCGCCCCCGTCGTATCGACCGGGACGATATCGTAGGCTTTTACGGCGAGCGCCGCCGAGCCCGGCTGAAACAGCGATGCACCTGCCGCGCCCCGCTTGACCGCCACCAGCCTTGCGTCCGGGGGCAGAAGCTCCCACACCGCTTCGAGCGTCGCAGCACCATAAATGTGCAGCAGCTCCTCTTCGCTCGGGATAAACAGATCCGTAGCGCCGAGCAGCGCGTGAATCGAAGTCCGGTGCCACTGCTGGTGCACATCCCATCCCGTGTCGAACGACGTGCTGCTTCCCTGTCTGCGCGCGGTTTCGAACAGCGGCTTCCAATGATCGCGCATGCCGTCCTGCAGAAAATAAGAGCCGAAATGCACGTGGGCCGCCTGCTTCAGCAGCGTGTCCGGCACATCCTGCGGCTGCAGCATCGGAATGCTGCCCGGATACGTCATCAGCCCTCGGTCGCTTGGCGTCGAGAAGGACATGGTCACGCCGGTTTTCAGCTCTGGATCACGCTTCACATGCGCCGTATCGACGCCCATTCGCTCCAGCTCGCGGATGCAGAACCGGCCGAAATCGTCATCGCCCACGACGCTGACGAACCGGACGTCCTGCCCAAGTCCGGCCAGCGCGCACGCCGTAATGGCCGAGGAGGAGCCAAGCACAATGTCGAACGAGTCGATCAGCTTCTCCCGGTTCCACTCGGGCATCAGATCGTTCCCCGAAATAATGATATCTACGTTCAATTCGCCAAGCACGACGACAGACATGGTTTCTTCCTCCCTTTTTCTATTTCAGCTCCGGCACAAATGCGCGCTCCGCCTCGTACAGCTCCTCGAACATCGCCTTGATCTCGGCAAGCGAGCAGACGGCGGACGTAAGCGGATCGACCATCAGCGCGTGCAGCGCCATGTCCTTGTCCCGCTCCAGCACGGCCGATACGGCCAGCTCGAAGAACGCCATGTTGCTGCGGCACAAGGCGGCCAAATGCTCCGGCAGCCGGCCGAAGCGGCACGGATTCACGCCGTTGCGGTCCACCATGCAGGCGACTTCGACGACGCCGTCCTGCGGCAGGTTCGAGATCAGCCCTTGATTGACGACGTTGCCGTAAATGACCTTCGGCTCGTTCTTCACCATCGCCTCGATGATGACGGCGGCGTATTCGTGGCTCGATTTCATTTCGAGCGGAAGCTCGTCCGACCGCTGCTGCAAAATTTCCTCGTCGTTTGTCTTCCGCCAGATCGGCCAGTTGTTCGCATAAAAGCCGGTGGCTCCGTTATACCC
>NZ_JTHN01000104.1 GCF_001399685.1 Paenibacillus sp. A3 | reverse complement strand
TATTTGTCTGAGTTTTTCTCATCTAGGGCTTCCAACACTCTATTCGACCTTCCGGCCTTACCCGCTAACCTCCGTTTGCGATTTCACGCCGGACTGCGCGGTAATTTGCTTATAGAGCAAGAAAAACACAGCGACCACGATAACCTCAAATGCACCTGCCCAAAAGTACATCTGTCTGACCCCGAGGCGGTCGCTCAGAAAACCGGTAAAAAAGCGGGATAACGGCGTAGAAGTCATGCTAATCGCCGCAAATAGACTGCCGACCCGTGCCATATAGCGGCTGGGCACTTCTTTTTGCATCATCGTGCGGATAAAAATGTTGACCAACGCCGTACATACGCTCAGCCACGCGAAGTTTAGACACAAAAATACAAGGGTCGAAGAAAAGCAGACCGTTAAAATTGCCAATCCCTGGCCCAAAAATCCGAGCAGCACATAAAGAAAGGACGGCTGCTTCACGCTTTTCACCGACAATAAACTGCCGCAGACGATCCCGGCGGCGGCCTGCCAAGTATAAATATACGACATATGCTGCGCATCCCAGTTCATGCTTTTCATTAAAAACGGGAGCAATAAGCCGTTGCTGTTCGCCCCGATATTTACACAAAAAATAAGCCATAGGAGCGTCATCATCATTCGACTGTTCCGAATAAAGATCCAGCCCTCCGTCAGGCTTTGCGTATAATGCTTCCATTTGCCGGATTCCGGTTTAGGTTCGGTTTGTACCTTTTGAATACGAACGAAGAGAAGAAGCAGTGCCGATGCCGTATAGCATCCGGCCATACAAAGAAAGGAAGCTTGAATGCCGAGCAGATTCATGCATAGTGCGCTTATGGAGGGGGCAATCAGGGACAAGATGCGGGCAAGGGTGTACCACACGCCGTTCATTCGGCTTAAGTGGTCCTCGGACACAAGCTGAGGCTTGATCGTCTCTACCGCAGGATAAAAGCTCGCATCCGTAATGGCAAATACGATGGCGATCAGCAGAAGCACATACAAGGACGGGGCCTGGGCCATGCTCACAAGCATCAGTCCAATCATGAGGAGCGCGCGTATCGCATTGGAGACGGCGATGATTTTTTTGGCTCCCCATACGTCGACCCAGGCCCCGCAAAATATGCTGGCGGCAAATTGGGTGATCCCGCTGACCAGCATAATCGTCCCCATATATTGAACGGATTGAGTGGCCGACGCGATATACCAGGAAAATATAAAAAAGTATATCAAATCTCCGATGCTGCTCACCATTCCGCACGCGACAAAGGTCAGGAAATTTTTGTTGAGCATGGGCGGCTTCCCTTTCTCATGCATGCTACGCGTTTGCGGAAGTGGCCTGCCTTTGTACCGCCATTTTGCGTTTTTCCTTGCCGACGATGCGGATGACGTCTTTAATTTTGGACTTTAACGGGGGACAGGGAGCCACCCCCTTCTCGATCCGCACGAGCGGACAGGACGCGCCTTGACAGGAGGGACGCAGGAAGCACGATTTACAGCCCGAATCCTCCGATTCGTCGTTCATAATCCACAGCGCGTGCTTATCAGCGTCGAGCTGCATTTGTCCGTCCGACGTGATGCGCCCGATTTGATTGTTTTCGTTGTACAAGGCCACGGTGCATTTGTATACGATGCCGTCGGAACCAATCACAAAGGAGTTGGATTTGGCCGCATAGCAAACGTAGCCACCCGGCTTCAAAATGTCTTCCAAGTCATTGTTAAGCCCTTCTTCCAAACCCATCGTGCACAAATCCAACTGATGCTTAACCGATTCCTTAAGCGATAGCACTTCCAGATTCTCGTCGTTCTCTCCCCCCCATTTGCCGATGGGGAAATAATCGATGCGGAACCGCGGATCCTCTCCGAAATGCGCACGGAGCTTTCGGATAAAGCTCGGAATCTGATGCACGTTCGTCTGGTCAAAGTTAATGCGGATCTTACAGCGGAACGGTTCGGGGCGTTCCTTGAGGTGCAGCAGGTTTTGAAAAATCGTTTCAAACGTGGGGGCGCCGTTCCGCAAGTACCGGTTGGCGTTATGCTGCTCGGCATCGCCGTCCAGCGTAATTTGGAAAGTAAATACACGACAGGCAAACAGCCGCTCGATATTTTTTTTCGTTAACAGGTATGCATTCGTGGTCATGTTGGACCGGTAGTTAACCCCGTACTCGTCACACAGGGGAATCACGTGCTGCGATATTTCTTCTATAGCGTCAAGCGCAAGGAGGGGTTCGCCTCCAAACCAGCTCATTTGCAAATGGTTAAGAAAACGGACCTTGTGCTGAAGGAAGTTTTTGACTCCTTGAATGACCTCCGGCTGCAGCTTGCCTTTTTCAAATTTTTCATAACAGTATTTGCAGCGGAAGTTGCACTGTTCGGTCGTCAAAAAGATGAGTCTGAGCTTCTGCTCGCTTCTTCCGATCATTTCGTGCAGCATGCGGGCGCGAAAAAACTCGTTGATATCCTCGCGGACGATAAAGCCTTGCTTCTTGAGGACGGCGGCCCCCCCCTCCAACGGTTCATCCGCACCAAGCTTGAGCAGTTGATCGACATAGGGAACCTGCTCGGCCGAGATATGCATAAATGCGCCTGACATCGTATTCGTGATGTACATGCTTCCATCGGGCTCCACCGCTTTAATGTTGTAACGAGAGGCGCGATAACGAGTACTTTTGGTTGGACTTTTGCGTTGTGGCAGTACTGTAAATGGCTCCATTTCATTCACCGCCCTATTTAAGAGTTAGAAGAGCTGGAAACGAATGTCTCCAGCTCTATCGTTACCTAGCGACCGTTAATTAGCAACCGTTACAGTTGTCATTCGCATCGCTTTCTTTGTCATCAATAATCGAAGACAATTCCGCCAAATCCACAGCTTCGTCCAATACGTCTACGCCATGAAAAACTACAGCATTTTCCATTTTCATATGATATCACCTCCTTTCATGAAGAAAAAGATGGATCATCATGTGGTCATGCAATAGAGCTCATACATGTTGTTTATGTATTTCGCGCAGGTATACGGATTAGGGGGATGGCCTCCCGACATTTTTTCTCCCGTTGCGGTAACGGTTACATTCCCGTCTGGAATGGCGACGCGGTGGCCTAAATCGAGCAGCTTTTGCACATTGGCTTGTACGACCGCCGTGTTGTACATGTTCATATTCATCGTAGGGAAAAACAAGACGGGTCTTGGAAAACAAAGGATGAGCATGGTGAGCAGGTTATCCGTTATTCCGTTGGCAGCTTTGGCTAACGTGTTGGCGGTGCAGGGCAGCACGATGAACATGTCCGCCCAAGAGGCAAGGAAAGAATGAGGCACGGCGACGTCATACGCAGGGTCGAGCATTTTTTGATAGACTTTCCCTTCGATATGTGCGCCCAAGAATTGCGGGTTGATGAAGTTGGAAACATTGTCCGAAACGACGACCCTTACTTCGGCTTGCAGTTTGTCCTGAAAAATCCGTATATAGTACGGCAATTCGATGATAGCCGAAGAGGCGCTTGCTCCGATCAGCAGCTTCATAGATTCCCCTCCTTGGTATAATCCAAAAAAGTTCGACGCGTCGTTGCGAACGAATATGTAATCGCTTCCATTAATGATTTAAAAAAAAGCGACGAGGGGAATTCTTGTAGATCCGTCTGCACAGAGTAGATTCTCTTAATTAACATTTTCGATTGAGGAGTTCTTGAAACATAATATACACCATGAGGACATGGTTGTAAATTGCTTTTTGAATAAAATATTACTTTTTTAGTTTTTTTGTTAATTAATATAAATATATCCCTTTTCATTCCGGCGCGCGGCCATGTCTGCTCCCGGTCACTCCAGCAGCTTGCCGAGCGGCCCGAAAACGAAATTGCCAAGCTGCGTCGGCCCGGATGCGGATTTCGCACGCCTTTTTTCCATGGCTGTAACTATTTCACCCAACCGGACGGCCCTAAGGGAAACGGCTAAATTGTTCGATAATTCGGGACCTGTTCGCTGAAAAGGGTAAAATTCGGCCAATGTCCGGTTTGTCACCGCGGCAAGTTATCCCTATACTGTAATTAGTGGCATGTGCAACTATTTTGAGAGCGGGAGGAAGCCGAATGATTGATCAGCGAAATACGATTACAAGGTGGGTATCGCTCCTGTACCGTTACGGACAAATGTACATCGGCGAGCGGCTCAAAGCGCACGGCATCGGCAAAGGCCAGCATATTTTTCTGAACGCGCTGTATAAAGAAGACGGCCTCAGTCAAGAGGAGCTGTCGGGCTATTTGAAAATCGATAAAGGAACGACGGCCAAAGCGCTGAAAAAACTCGAGGCGCAAGGCTATGTGCTGCGGCAGGTGCGGGAAGAGGACAAGCGTTCTTACCGCGTCTTCTTGACGGAAAAGGCTTGGCGGATCAAGGACGAGGTGCGCGGGGTGCTCACCGACTGGAGGCATATCCTGTCTGACGGCTTGACGGAGGAGGAGCAGCGGCTCGCCCTGGAGCTGCTGGAGAAGATGGGCGGCAATGCGGCCCGGTTTATCGAGGAAAACGACAAGACGCCGAAAGCTTAAGCGGCGAACTTATATTTGGAGGCAGGTGAACGCTTGTGAATCTGAGGCATGCGGGGATGAGGGTCGTCAATAACAACTTTCACGCCCTGACCCATAAAAACTACCGTTACTTTTGGTTTGGACAATGCGTTTCCCTGATCGGCACCTGGATGCAAAACATCGGCCAATCCTGGCTCGTGCTGACGCTGACGGGCTCGCCCCTGCTGCTCGGGCTGGTAGGGACGATCCAATTTTTGCCCATTACCTGCTTTTCGCTATTTGCGGGAGCGCTCATCGACAAGTTTCCGAAACGGAACATTCTGATCGTGACCCAGACGGTGTCGATGCTGCTGGCCTTGATCCTGTCCGCTCTTGTTTTTACGGGCACCGTCAAGTACGGCTACATTCTGGTCCTCGCCTTCCTGCTCGGGCTGACGAACACGTTCGACATGCCGACGCGGCAGGCGTTCAATATCGAGATCGTCGGCAAAGAAGACTTAATGAACGCGATCGCGCTCAATTCGACGACCTTCAACCTGGCCCGCATCGTGGGACCGGCGATCGGAGCCGGCATGATGGCTTACCTCGGGGCCGGGTGGTGCTTTCTGCTGAACGGACTCAGCTTCGTGGCCGTCATCTACGGGCTGCTGCAAATCCGGACAACGCCTTACGTCCGCGAGAAGAAGAAAGACATCGGGCTGATGAAAGAAATCAAGGACGGCATCGTCTACATCTCCAAGGACCGGTTGCTGGCGCGCACGCTGCTGCTCGTTACGGTCGTCGGGACGATGGCTTATAACTTCAGCGTGCTCATTCCCGTCTTCACGAAAGACGTGCTGCATATGCAGGAGAAAACGTACGGACTGATGATGTCCTGCCTCGGCGTCGGATCGCTGATCGGGGCGCTGACGATGTCGTTCCGCAGCAAAAAAGGCCCCCGGCTGTCCTTGATCATCACTTGCTGCATTCTCATCTCGGTCTTCTTGCTATTGAACGGGATGACCGGCTCCGTGTACACGTTCGGCCTGCTGCTGGCGCTGCAGGGCTTCTGCAACATCCTGTTCGCGACCAACTGCAACTCGTCCCTGCAAATTCATTCCAAGGACGAGTACCGGGCCCGGGTCATGAGCGTGTATTCGCTCGTCTTTGCGGGCTCGACGCCGGTCGGCAACTTGTTCGCTGGCTTTGCGGCCGATCATTACGGGGCCAACGGCGCCTTCTTCCTGTGCGGCTTGTTCTGCCTGATACCATGTCTGATCATTATCCTAGCGTTCCGCAAAAAAGCGGACGAACCCGAAGAGCCCGCAGCGGCGTGAAATGACGCGGACAGATAGAGTAATGCCAAAAGAGAATTGACCGACAGGCAAGCTTGTCGAGAAAGTGGTTTTGACAAAAATAGAGATGCAAACGGAAGTGGATACCCCCCTCGTAACCTCTATTATCTCAATTGACCACTTTCTCAACAAGATCAAGGCAGCCCAGCGGTCAATTCTCTTTTTTATATGACAGCCGTTACGCGCTCTTTTGCCGGAGCAGCTTGGCGCTCATTTGCGGGCTAAACTGCTTCTCCCATTTCGAAACCACAATCGTAGCCAGCGCATTGCCGATCACGTTGACGGTGGCTCTGCCCATATTGAGCAGGAAATCGATGCCCGCAATGAACGCCAGCCCTTCCAGCGGAAGCCCGACTGATTTCAGCGTCGCCAGCAGCACGACGAACGATAAGCCGGCGACACCCGCGATGCCTTTCGAAGTGACCATTAGCACAAGCAGCAGCGAGATTTGCTCGCCAAGCGACATGTGAATGCCGTAAAGCTGGGCGATAAAGATGGAAGCAAGCGCCTGATACAAGGTGGACCCGTCCAGATTGAAGGTATAGCCGAGCGGAATGACGAAGGAAACGATCGGTTTGGGACATCCGTATTTTTCCATCTTCTCCATCAGCTTGGGCAGCACGGTTTCCGAGCTGGCTGTCGAAAAGGTCAGGATCAGCTCGTCCTTCAGCAGGCTGAGCAAGGCGAAAAGCTTGATGTTCACCAGCTTCGCCACCGCCCCGAAGCAAATGACGACAAAGAAAGCCATCGCGCCGTAGGTCACGAGAATCAATTTGCCCAATGGAAGCAGAGATTGCACGCCGAATTTCGACACCGTTACCCCGATCAGCCCGAACACCCCGAATGGAGCCGCTTTCATCACATACCCGACGACATTGAACATCGTTTCGGACACCATCTTGAACGTGGCGACCAGCGATGCGCCTCTTTCCCCGAGCGCCGCCAGACCCAGCCCGAAAATAACCGAGAAAAAGATGATCGCCAGCAAATCGCCCTTCGCCATGGAGTCGACGATATTGGTCGGGACGATGTTGATCAGCATATCGAAATGCCCTTTGGCCCCGACTTGATTCGTCGTCTCGACGTATCTGGAGATATCCCCTTTCGACAGCTCCTGCATGTTGACACCGGCGCCGGGGTGGAAAAAGTTCGCGAAAAACAAGCCGACCACGATCGCCAGCGTCGTGACGATTTCAAAATATAGTATCGTGCGAAAGCCGAGCGTTCCGAGCCGTTTGGCATTCCCCATCCCCGCGACGCCGACGACAATGCTGGAGATGACGATCGGGACGACGATCATTTTGATCAGCCGGAGAAAAATGTCGCCTAGCGGCTTCAAATACGTCTCCACCCCGGGGTTTTTGTAAAAAATGATGCCGACGATAATTCCCGCCACCAGCCCAGCGAAGATTTGATACGCGATTCCAAACTTTTTCATAACATCCCCCCACCTTCTTCGTTGTTGAACAAAACCATCAGACCACGCATAAGTTGTTATACAAATTATCCACAAAGCACTTGCATTTTCGACAAACCATCGCGTATGATAGCGATATGTGTATGACAAATTTCACAATCACATCATACAAAAGCGTTTTCATTTTGTCTATAGCTAATTTTCAATCTAATTTTGTATAACAACTTATGAGGACATCGGAATGAACGAGTCGAGAGGAGAGGTAAAATATGTATGACTACATTGTGATTGGCGGCGGCATTGTCGGACTTTCGACAGGATATGCGCTCACCCGCCGTTATCCGCAGGCGAAAATTCTCGTCATGGAAAAGGAGGACCGGCTCGCCTTTCATCAAACCGGACATAACAGCGGCGTCATTCACTCCGGCATTTATTACAAGCCCGGCAGCCTGAAGGCGCGTTTTTCCAAGGAAGGCGGGGATGCGCTTCGCCGCTTTTGCGACCAACACGGGATCGCTTACGAAATGTGCGGGAAAGTGATTGTAGCCACGGAGCAGGAGGAACTGCCGCTGCTCGAAAACTTGTACGCACGCGGCCTGCAGCACAAGCTGGAGCTGGAGCTGATCGACGGTGAGCAGCTTCGCGCCATCGAGCCTCACGCTGCCGGTCTGCGGGCGATCCGTGTCAACGCAGCAGGGATCGTCGATTATAAAAAAGTAGCCGTGGCGTTCGCGGACGTCATCCGGCAGCGGGGCGGCGACGTCCTCTTGAATACCGAGGCGCAGCGCATCCGGGAAGGAAGCGAAGGGATCGAGGTCGAATGTAATAACGGAACCTATCGTACGCATTACCTAATTAACTGCGCCGGTC
>NZ_JTHN01000103.1 GCF_001399685.1 Paenibacillus sp. A3 | reverse complement strand
ATATACCCCACCGGCGTATCCAGAGAGTTTTCTTCGCGAAGCGGGTTTCTCAACACCCACAGAAGGAGGAGTAAATCCTCCCCCTCGCTCATGAAAATTCCCTCCCTAGGAAATTCGACACGGTTCGCTATACTTGGAAATAGGAAGATCAACTCACGTACACGCAGAAAATATTACAGGGGAGGACGATGTCCGTGAATACAAAAGGCTATGTAAAGCTCGGATTGGCGATGGCACTGGCTTCATCGGCGCTGGCAGGATGCGGCGGCGAACAAACGAAAACCGGCTCCGAAAGCGGCGGCGGCGCAAGCGGCCAACCGGTCAAGCTGAAATTTTGGACCAATGCGCGGCATGACGCCGACTTGATGAAAACGAAGCTGGAGGAGTTCAATCAGAAGTTTAAAGGCAAGATCGAAGTCGAATCCCAGATCATGACGGACAACTACGAGCAGGCGCTGCAAACGGCGATTCAAGCGGACGAGGCGCCGGACATTTTCAACGCCAAAATGAAGCTCAAGTTGGAAGATTTGGTAAAAATGAAAGCGATTCAACCGCTCGACGAGTTTTTGACGCCGGAAGTGAAGTCCCGCTTTGGCGACAACCTATTGAAGGTCGACCGGCAAAACTCGCTGGACGGCAAAACCTACAGCCTTCCGAACTACGGCACAACCTGGAGGCTGGTTTATAACAAAGACCTGTTCGCCAAAGCCGGCCTGAGCGAGCCGCCGAAGTCAATGGCGGAGCTTGTGGACTATGCGAAAAAAATTACCGAAGCCGGCAGAGCGGACAACGTATACGGCTTCGCGTTAAACATGAAGACGCCTGCCTCGGCCTTCGAGCGTGGACTGCTGCCGATGGTTCGTCTCGACGGCAAAGACTACTACGATTGGAAAAACGGGAAGTACGATTTCGAAGTGCTGAAGCCTTACGTCCAAGCGCTGAAGCAAATCGTCGATAACAAAAACATTCTTCCGGGCTACGAATCGCTGGACATCGACCCGCTGCGCAACCAGTTTGCGGCAGGCAAAATCGGCATGTACTTCTCGCTGTCCGCCGAGCCGGGCGTGTATGATACGCAGTTCCCGACCAAAGTCAACTGGGGCGTAGCACAGGTGCCGACGCTTGACGGCGGAGCGCCGAAGGGTGCGAACTATATCAACGGCGGCGCATCCTGGCTGTACATGTCCGGGAAAAGCAAGCACAAAAAAGAAGCCTGGGAGCTGCTGAACTTCCTCTACAGCGACGACGTGCTCGTTCCTTATTACGAGCAAGGCAAGGGGATCAGCGTCGTGCCCAGCGTTCTCGGGAAAGCGAAAGAGCCAACGCTCAAAAACTTCAAGGAATTCGCGCCGAAGGACGATGTCATGTGGCCGGCCTATCCCGTACACAAAATCGAGGGCAAGCCGTGGCAGAACGTCATCTCCGAGACGATTCTCGGCCTGACGCCGCTTGACAAAGGGATCGAAGATCTGAACAAGCGTTACAACGACGGCTTGAACAACGAAGAAAAGGCCGGTAACGTGAAGCGGATCGTCGAGCCGAATTTCGACCCGCGCAGCCAAATTAAAAAATAAAGTTCTCGTTTGCATAAACGACCGGTCAGCAGGTGGCTCTCCTATATGGATATCCGGGAGTCGCCTGCTCTCTTTTTGCCAAAAACCGCCTTTGGAAGGAGCTGATTTGCGTGCCGCTCAAAAAAAGATTGAAGGAATATACGGGACCTTACGTCATGGTTCTGCCGACGGTCGTTCTCCTGCTGCTGTTTGCCATCTATCCTCTGGCATGGGCCTTCAAATATATGTTCTATGACTATGACGGCTTCTCGGATGCGACCTTCATCGGGCTCGATAACTTTGTCCGGCTGTTCACGCGCGACTCGCAGTATTGGCATTCGGTCTGGAACACGCTGGTGTTTACGGCCGGGAAGCTCGTCATTACTTTACCGCTTTCTCTTATTTTAGCTTTCATCCTGAACAACAAGCTGTTCGGCAAAAATACGATGCGCGCCATCATTTTCATGCCGACCATCATCAGTACGGCCGTTATCTCGCTCGTCTTCTACCTGATGTTCAACTCGTACAACGGGATCATTAACAAAATGCTTATGTCGATCGGATTAGTCGATCAACCGATCGAATGGCTCGGCGTCAAGTACTCGATGCTTACCGCCATTCTCGTCGCCATCTGGGGCGCGGTCGGGAACTACATGGTGCTGTTTCTCGCGGGCCTGCAGGGCATCTCGAACGATTTGTACGAAAGCGCGGCCATCGACGGCGCGAATAAGGTTCAGCAGTTCTGGTACGTCACGATACCGCTGCTCGGACCGGTCATGCAAATCATCGTCATGCTGGCGATTGTCAACACGCTGAAGAGCTACGAAAGCATCATGGTCTTGACGGCCGGAGGCCCCGGAGGCAAAACGGAAGTGATGTACTTGTACATCTACAAGCTGTTCTTCCCGGTGTCCGAGGGTGATGCGGTCGTGCAGCAGTACGGCTACGGCGCTGCCGTAGGCTTCGTTTCCGCGCTGATCGTCGGTCTGCTTACGTCGGCTTACTTATATATTTCGCGCAAATCAAGTCAGGCGCATTAAGGAAGGAGGAACCGTATCATGAGCACAATCGCCGCCAAAAAGGGCGCTTCCGTACGCGTCGGCCCGCTGCTGGCCTGGACGATCGTCTGGATCTTTCTGCTGAGCATTGTCATCGCCATTTTGTATCCGGTCGTCTTTACGTTATTCGGCTCGTTTAAGTCGAATTTCGAGCTGTTGAACAGCACGAGCATATGGCCGAAGGAATGGCATTGGAAAAACTACGCCGAGGCCTGGGAGCGGGCCAACTTTGCAAAATATACGTGGAACAGCTTGTTTATCTCCATCGCGTCCACGGTCATCAATATCATCGTCTGCTCGATGGGCGCTTATGCGCTCGGAAGGCGGATGTTTCCGGGACGCGGCCTCATCATGGCCGTCCTTGCGGTCACGATGTTCATCACGATCGGGGCCATCACGTACCGTCCGCTCTACGACATGATGCGCGAGGTGCATTTGCACAAGTCGCTGTGGAGCATCGTGCTGATCTTCGTCGGCACGCACTTGTCTTTTAATATTTTTCTGCTTGAGCGGTTCGTACGCTCCATCCCGAAAGACTTGGATGAGGCGGCGACGATCGACGGCTGCGGATTTTTCGGAATCTATTGGCGCATTATTTTGCCGCTGCTTACGCCGGGGCTGGGGGTCGTCGGGCTGTTCACGTTCCGCGAGTCGTGGAATCAATACGTGCTCCCGCTTATTTTTACGATGACGAATCCCGACTTGCGGCCGCTGACGGTCGGCGTCATCTCGCTGAAGTATTCCGCCAACGCTGCCGCGGAATGGCACTTGATGCTGTCCGGCTCGATGGTGTCGATGCTCCCGATTCTGGTCGTCTACTTCCTGATGAACAAATCGTTCATCGCCGGCATGACCAGCGGCTCCGTCAAAGGGTAAGCACGAGGGCGTGCGCAAAAAGCCTGCATCCGCAACGATGCAGGCCTTTTTGCGCATTTGTCTGTTATAACGAACAACGGGTCATCATTACTTCAGCTGCTTGATGATTTCCAAGTGTTGATCGTTCGCTCTTTTCAACTCGTTGTTGTAATTGTCTCTCAGGAAGCTCAGCTGATCCCTCAGCGCCTCGATCCGCTGTTGGGCCGACCCTTTGGCATGGATCTGCGTGATCAGCGTCTGAACATTCGTCAGCTGCTTGTTCAGCTCGGCCTTAGCCGCCTCCGCCGCCTTGGAATAATCGCCGGCCAACGAATTCAGCCTATTCGAAATATCCGTCTGCTTCGTCTCGGCTTCCTTCAGCGCTTTGTTATATTCCGCCTGGCTGGAGTAGGTTCCCGGGTTATCCTTGCGGATTTGGGCGATTTGATCATCCAGCTGCTTTTTGCTCTGATTGTAGTTCTCCCGGATCGAATTCACGAGCTTCTCGTGGCGGTCGTTCTCAAGCTTGACTCTGTCCGGCTGCGCCGAAGGATTCGTATTCGGCAGCGTCGTGCTTCCGTTGCCCATATCGACTTTGCGAATCAGGACGTCGTTGGAAAATTCGCTGACGGACAGCAAGGTGCCCTTCTTGTCATAATGAGAGATGATTCCGTTCATCATGTTGTTCTTAAAATCCCCGACCAGCTTCTCGCCCTTGGTCGTCGTATAGGTTCCTTTGCCTTCGCGCCGTCCGTCGAAGAAATCGCCTTCGTATACGTCGCCGTTCTTGTAGACGAGCTTGCCGGCTCCGCTCGGCTTGTCGTTATCGAAAGGACCGGTATATTTGTCGCCGTTGTCGTAGTACAGCGTTCCTTTTTCCCGCTCGCCGACCGAGAAGGTGCCGTCAAACAGCAGAGAGCCTGTGGAAGAGTACTGCTTGCCGGAACCGGTGCGCACCCCGTTTCTCAAATTCCCGTCAAATTCCAGCTGGCCGTTCTCGTAGTAGCTCTTGAGGTGGCCGTCTCCGGGGAGCCCGTTCGACATCGTGCCTTCGAAAAGCAGCTTGCCGCCAAGATTGTACAGCTTGCCCCGACCCTCGGGATACCCGTTTACCATCTGGCCGGTATACCTGTCCCCGTTCGGATAGGTGTAATCTCCTCTTTCGGGCTTGGTCGTGTCCGTGCCGCTGCCCGGTTTGGTCCCGGAGTCTCCGCCGTCGGGCTTGGAGCCGCCGCCTGTGGTCCCGCCGGAGTTCCCAGGCCCGGTCGAATCCGCCGGACTTTTTATATGTACCGACATACTGTTCCCGTCCCATGTTACTTCTTTGCCGCTCGCTTCGCTGACGAACCGCAGCGGTACGAACGTATTGCCCTCGACCAGCCGGGGCGCAAGCTCAAGCTCGTTCACCCGGTCGTTGATATAAGCGTCCGTATCGTCGATGACCAGTTTAATGGAGAGGTCGTCCTTCATGCCGGTCACGGTTTGCGTCGCCTCGTCCCAGCCGACCGTGAGCCCTATTTTTTCAAAAATCGGCCGGAATTGAACCAGCGTCGTACCATTTTCCAAAATGGGCTGAACTTCGAATTTGATGGGCTTGCCGTCCAGATACACGCGCACCTGCGGATCGGCTGCGCCTGCGAAGCCCGGTGCCGCAAGCGCCGTCCACAGCAAACAGGCCGGCAGCATGGCGTACCATTTGTTCATACAGAAATTCCCTCCTATGCGTCCTATTCTTTTTCCATTTTACAATATTCTACAGGATGTGTCGAAAAAAATCGCAGCCGCCGGAGGTAAAGAAAAATAAATCGTGCTAGAAAACGCTCACAAACTGTAGTAGAATAGATCGAGTATTTATTATACATAAGGAAAAAGGCATACCTGTCTGAAAAGCAGGGACGCAAAGCCATGGGTCTGCCCTTCCCGAACGGGAAGAACGATCGCCAGGTTGCCAATTGTTGTGACATCAGCCACTTCAACGCCAACCCATTGAAGCCGCGTGCGACGCTGCGGTTTTTTTCGTGCGTTCGGGACCCACAAACAGATAAAACAGGAGGGGGTCCGTTTTATGAGCAAGTGCCCGTTTCACACAATGGCCCGGTGGTTTTGGAAAAGTGGAGGTGCTGCGCCCGAGGGACATGTTTCGTTATTGCAGCAGGACAAGCTGACCGCGGTTGAAGTTACTTGTAAGGTGAACGATGCGGAGCTGGAGGCACAGCTCAAGATGATTGCTTTGTCCGAAGAAGATTTGCGCATACTCGCCATTTTTAAGCCTATGATCGAGGGGCGGGTCAACGAGATTGTCGATTCGTTCTACCAAGCCGTGCTGCAAGTGGACAAGCTGGACCGGATTATACGGGACAATTCGACCGTCGAACGGCTGACCCGGACGATGAAGACGCATTTGACAGAGCTGCTTGAAGGCAAAATGGACCGGGCGTTTATAGAAAAGAGAACGAAAATCGCCCTGATTCACGAGCGGATCGGATTGGAACCAAAGTGGTATTTAAGCGCTTTCCAAAATCTCCAGAACGGATTTATCGACGCTATCGTCAACCAAGTTCAGCACAAAGACGATATGGTGGCGATTAACCGGGTGTTGACCAAACTGTTCAACTTCGAGCAGCAGCTCGTGCTGGAAGCGTACGAAAAAGAAAATTTGCGCCAGCGGGAGCTTCAGCATGAAAAATACCGGAACGATCTGCGCATGTTAAGCGAGGAGCTCGCCGCGCTGACGCAAGAAAATAACGCGGCGGTCGAGACGTTAATCTCGACGAGCAGCGACGTGAAAGAAGCCTTTGCCTCGATGGCGGAGCAGTCGAGATCGAGCCAGGAGATGGCCGGCACAGGGCAGGAGCAGATTCAGGCGCTGGAAGCGAAAATCGTCGTCATTCACGAGCGCGCCGATCATATGCAGCAGTCCGCTGCGCAGTTGAACGAGCTGTCGTCGCAGATCAAGGATATCGTTACGATCGTACAAGACATTGCGGCGCAGACCAATTTGCTTTCTCTGAATGCGGCCATTGAGGCGGCCAGGGCCGGCGAACACGGAAGAGGATTCTCGATTGTCGCCGACGAGGTGCGCAAATTGTCCGACGATACGAAGAAGACGCTGACGCGCATTGCGGATATCGTTACCGAATCGGATAAGTGCAATGACCGGGTCGTACGTTCCATTCACGAGGTGCGTCAAGTCGTGGAAACGAGCCGTACGGAAGCGCTGGAAGCGCGGAGGGTGTTCAGCGAAATCGTACACTCGATGCAGACGAATATCGATCAGACGGAAGAGGTCGGCAGCGAGATGGACCGGCTGGTACATACGATCGGCGAAATAGGCAGTGCGGTAGGCCGGGTGGCGTCGACCGCAGAAACGCTGCGGGACAAAGCGTAAATAAAAAAAGGCTGGTGCATAACGGGCGAAAAAGGCGATAATGTCTGTAGACAAACAGAAAGGGATGAGCTGACGAATGAACGTAAATATCATCGGAAGCCGGATGACGCACAGCAAGGAGAACGGCTACGTGGGCCATGTCGAGTTTCAATATGAAGGGCATGAAGCGCCCTATGAAATTACGCTGCACAGCAAAAATGCGAAGGATTGGAGCTACAGCCTGATCTTTTCTAAAGAATCGGGATCGGAAGAAGATATTCTTGCGGTAGAAGAAAGGCTGGAGGAAGACGACGATTTCTACGACCTGCTTGTGAACGCGGCGCTGCAAAGCTTGCCCCGTTAAGAAGGAAAACCGTTGGTAATTTGTTCAATAATTCGCCACTTAAATTCCACGCAAATCCTATTGACGAAACATTTACAAATAGGTATGATGGGACTGTAACCGAATACAAATTGGCGTGTTACCGATAAAAGGGCATGAGCCAGGAAAAGACTAAGAACAAAGGTCTTTTTTTGGCTCTTTTTTGTTTGCCGTCAGCTCGGAACGTAAGGAAAGGTGGTGGGTTAGGCTATGCAAGCGAATCGTCTGCTTCGAATCGAGCGGGTCATCAGCAATAATGTGCTTATGGTGTTGGATTCGGATTCCGGGAAGGAGTACGTGCTGCTGGGCAAGGGCATCGGATTTTCCTCCAAAGGAAGCGGGACGATCGAGGCCAAAGACCCCCGTATTGAAAAACGATTTCGGCTGGACGACCGCGATCAGATGAGCGAGTACCACACGCTGCTGGAAGGAATCGACCCCGAGGTGATCCGGATCTCCGAGCGGATCATCGACAGCATTAACGGGCAATTTTCCGAGCCGCTGAACAACAAGGTATACTTTGCGCTGCCAAGCCATATTCAGTTCGCGGTATACCGGCTCAAGAACGGGATGGATATCGTCAATCCGTTCCTGCAGGAAACGCTGCTGTGGTTTCCCAAGGAGTACGAAATTGCGCGAAGCGCGGCGGCGATGATCAGCGAGGCGTTCGACATCGAAATTCCGGAGGACGAAATCGGATTTTTGACCTTTCACGTCCATTCGGCGGTGTCCAGCGTTCCGGTCGGAGAGCTGGTGAAGTTCTCCAATCTGGTGAATGAAGCGGTCGCAGTGGTTGAAAGCGAGTTGGGCGTCCCCGTTCCGCGGGACAGCATGGATTATGTCCGGCTTATCACGCATTTGCGGCATGCGATCGAACGAATTGCCCATGGCAAAGTCGTTCGCAACCCATTTATGAACGAGTTCAAAACCCAATACCCCGAGGAATACCGGTTGGCCGCCGAGCTTGGCTCTCTCATCGGGCAGCGGCTGGAAACGGACGTTCCCGAAGATGAGATCGGCTATATGGTCATGCATTTGTACCGGCTGTTTCAAACGTATCCGGGAGAGCGGTCAACACCATAAAGGAGGAATAAACATATGTTCTCAAAATGGCTATCGAACAAGACGAAGACGAATCGGCTGGACATCGCATCTCCGATAACGGGTAAGGCCGTAGAGCTCGAACAAGTTCCCGACGAAGCGTTCGCAGGCAAGCATATGGGCGAAGGGGTTGCCATCGAGCCGACGGAAGGCAAACTGATCGCTCCGTTCGACGGCACGGTCGCGCATCGGATCGACACGAATCACGCGTTGATTCTGGAGCATGAGTCGGGCGTCCAGCTCTTGGTTCATATCGGGATCAATACGGTGGCGCTGCGCGGCGAAGGGTTTACGTCCCACGTATCTACGGGCGACAAGGTGACGGCCGGCCAGACGCTGATCGAATTCGATATCGAGCGTATTAAGGAAGCGGGCTATCCGCTGATTACCCCGGTTATCATTGCCAACGGCGAAGAAAGCGTGTCGGCCGTGGAATACCGATTGGGGCCGGTCCGTGCGGGAGACGCCGGACTGTTGAGCGCGGTTTTAAAAAAATAACATATACATTTCGAAAGGGTTGAGTGATTATGCTCGCTTCTTTGCAGAAAGTCGGAAAAGCCCTGATGCTTCCCGTCGCCGTCCTTCCGGCGGCCGCCATCCTGATGCGGTTCGGGAATATTGATTACGTCAAAGACTTTCATATGGGGGAAAGCGTCGGCGGATTTCTGAACCAGTATATCGCGCCGTTCCTGAACGCCGGCGGCTCCGCCATATTCGATAACCTGCCGCTGATTTTCGCGGTCGGCATCGCGATCGCTTTCATCGGAGACGCGGTCGCGTCGTTGGCTGCTGTAATCGCTTACTTGGTATTGACCAACGTATTGTCCAAAATTCCCGCGGCTTTCCCGATGCTTGTCGATAAAGACGTGAAGCTGAACATGGGCGTGCTCGGAGGCATTCTCGCAGGGGCGCTGGCATCGTATTTTTATAAAAAGTATCATAATATCAAGCTGCCCGATTGGTTAGGCTTTTTCAGCGGCAAGCGGTTCGTGCCGATCATTACCTCGCTTGCGATGGTGCTGATCGGGATCGTGTTCGGGATTATCTGGGGGCCGATTCAGCATGCGCTGGACGAACTCGGCCGCTTTATCGTAGGCTTGGGCGGCTTCGGGGCCGCAGGGTATATGCTCGGCAACCGGTTGCTGCTGCCGTTCGGCCTGCATCACGTGCTGAACTCGATCGCCTGGTTCCAGATCGGCGACTTTACGGATGCGACCGGCCAAGTGATTCACGGGGACTTGTACCGCTTCTTCAAAGGCGACAAGTCGGCCGGGATGTTCATGACCGGGTTCTTCCCGATGATGATGTTCGCGCTCCCGGCTGCCGCGCTCGCGATGGTGCATACGGCGAAGCCGGAAAAGCGCAAAATCGTAGCGTCCATGCTGTTCGGAACGGCATTCGCCTCGTTCCTGACCGGAATTACGGAACCGTTGGAATTTGCCTTCATGTTCCTCGCTCCCGCTTTGTATGCCGTACACGCTGTACTGTCCGGGGTAGCCGGTTATGTCACGTATGCGCTTGGCATTAAGCACGGCTTCGGGTTCTCGGCGGGCTTCATCGACTATGCGCTTAACTACCCGCTGGCAACGAAGCCGCTCTTGATTATCCCGATCGGTCTTGCGTTTGCGGTCGTGTATTACTTCATGTTCCGCATCCTGATCGTGAAGCTGAATCTGAAGACGCCCGGCCGGGAGGACGACGACATCGTCGAGGCTGCTGCCGTAGAAACGGCGGCGCCTGCGGGCAAAACGCCGGTCTCTCAAAAGGCGGGCCAAGTCCTGGCTTCCATCGGCGGCGCCGACAATATCGTAGGATTGGACGCTTGCATTACCCGGCTGCGGCTGGTCGTGAAGGACGAAGCGGCGGTTGACGACAAAGCGCTGAAGGGTCTGGGCGCCTCCGGCGTCATGCGGCTCGGTCAAGGCGCGGTACAGGTTATTTTCGGACCGCAATCCGAGCAGCTGAAAGACGAGATTAAGAAGATCATGTAAATTTGCCTGCTGCTGCGGGCAACCATTCAGATAGAGAAATATAAACTATACGGAATAAGGAGTGCAGAGCGATGCAAAACGACTATATTGTTCAAAACCTGTTAGGGCTTCACGTACGTCCAGCCAAAAAAATTGTGGAGGCGGCAGGACGCTACAAGGAATGCAACATTTTCTTGGAAAAATCGGGTAAACGCGTCAGCGCGAAAAGTCTGGTAAACGTGCTCACCATCGGCGCCAAGCACGGAGACACGGTCACGCTCATTACCGAGGGGGAGCAGGAAGAAGCGGCGCAGGAAGAGATCGGCCGCATTCTGGCCGAATATTCCGAAGCGCCGGCCCGGAAGGAGGGGTAACCGTGCGGCTGCAGGGAGTTGCCGCGGCGCCGGGGATTGCGATCGGCGTCGCAAAAGTGATGCGGGAGGAACAGCGGCCGGAGCGGCTTCCGATCCGGGCGGAAGAGATGGACGCCGAGCTTGAGCGGTTGGCCGAGGCGATCCGCCGGGCGGACGAGGAGCTGCAGGAGATCGGCCGGGAGTTGACGGACCGGGGCCGGGAGCAGGAAGCGGGAATTTTCGAAGGCCACCGGCTGTTTCTTCAGGATGAAGAGCTGATCGGCAAAGCTCAGACGATCATCCGCGAGGAACTTATCCGGGCGGAAGCGGCGCTGGACGAAGCGATGCAGGAGACCGTCTCGCTGCTGGAAAGCCTGGACGACGAATATCTGCGGGAGAGAGCTGCGGATATCCGCGACGTGACACGCCGTGTGATCCGCAAGCTGCTCCATGCTGTTGAGTCTGTGGACGCGCGTTTGACGGATGAGCCCTTCATTCTGATCGCGGATGAGCTGACGCCTTCGCAAACGGCCCAGCTTGACCCGAAATCGACGGCGGGCTTCGTCACCGCTTCCGGCGGCAAGACGTCGCATTCCGCCATATTGGCCCGTTCGCTCGGCATTCCGGCGATCGTCGGCTTGGGCGAGAGCCTGTTCCAGGTGCAGGACGGCCAGCGGCTCGTCGTCGACGGCCGTGAAGGCGTCGTGCTCGTCGATCCGACAGAGGAGCAGCTTGCCGCCTACCGCCAAAAAGCAAGCGAGCAGCAGGCGCTGGCCGAGCGCTACCGTGCGTTTGTAGACCGCCCGTCCGTGACGCTGGACGGCGTAAGCGTCGAGCTCGTCGCCAACATTGGCTTGCCGGCCGATGCGGAGGCTGCCGCGCGGGGCGGGGCCGAAGGCGTAGGGCTGTTCCGCACGGAGTTTCTATACATGGGCCGCGACTCGCTGCCGACGGAGGACGAGCAGTACGAAGCGTATGCGGCGGCGGCCCGGGCCTTCCGACCGGAGGCGCCGATCGTGATCCGCACGATGGATATCGGCGGGGGCAAGGAGCTGCCGCTGCTGGGGCTGCCGAAGGAAGAGAACCCGTTCCTCGGCTACCGGGCGATCCGCATTTGCCTGGACCGGCCGGAGCTGTTCAAGACGCAGCTTCGGGCCATTTTGCGGGCCAGCGCGGAGGCCAATGTCAAGATCATGTTCCCGATGATCGCTTCGCTCCGCGAGTGGAGACGTGCCAAGGCCATTCTGGAGGAAGCCAAGGCGGAGCTGCGGGCCGAAGGCCGGGCGTTCCGGGACGATCTGGAGACGGGCATCATGATCGAAGTGCCGGGAGCGGCGCTGATGGCGGACCGGTTGGCCAAGGAAGTCGATTTCTTCAGCATCGGAACGAACGACCTCGTGCAGTATACGATGGCGGCCGACCGGATGAATCCGAAGCTGGCGCACTTGAACGATCCGCTTCAGCCTGCGGTGCTGCGTCTGATCGATCAGGTCATCCGCGCGGCGGCGCGGGAAGGCAAATGGGTCGGCATGTGCGGGGAAATGGCTGGGCAGCCGCACGCGGTTCCGATTCTGCTGGGCATGGGGCTGCATGAGTTCAGCATGAGCGGCGTCCACGTGGCGCGTACGCGGGCGCTCCTCGCGAAGCTGGACCGGAGCGAGATGGGCAGGCTGGCAGAAGCGGTGCTTGAACTGGACGATCCGGACGAAGTTCGCAGCGCGGTTGAGTCGCAGCTTTCTTGGCTGCACGAGTATTTGTAGCATTTGAAGGAAGAAGCACGGTACAGGCGTATGAGCCCGTTGCCGTGCTTTTTTGTTGGAACGGACTGTAAGCTTGACGATGCCTTTTGCCAACATTACAATAGGTAGTGTGAGGTGCTTTCATGAAAATACAATCATTCAAAACGAACGAAAGCGGATTAAACCGCTTTTTCGGACCTCTGGAAGCGAAAATCATGCATATCCTGTGGAATGGTCCGGAGATGGCGATCAAAGACGTTCAGGCGAAGCTGGCCAAGGAGCAGGCGATCAATTTCAACACGGTGATGACGGTGATGAACCGGCTGGTGGACAAGGGTGTGCTGCGCAAAAGAGCGGAAGGGCGCGTCTCCTTATTCCGGCCTACCCAGTCGCTGGAGCAGTTTCTCGAAACCCAATCCAAAGAGCTGACGAACGATTTGCTTGAAGAATTCGGACCGCTGGTCGTGAATCATATGCTGGACGCCTTGGAAGAAGCGGACCCGGCGCTTCTCGAGCAGCTGGAGCAAAAAATTCAAGCTCTGAAAAAGGAAAGATAGCCTATGTGGGAAAAACGTTCCAGGACCCTGTTCCTTACGGGCCTTGGGTTGTCGGCCCTGATCATGTCCCAGATTGTCGCGTATGCGCTGCATTTGCTGTTCGGCTTGGAACTCAAGCATAACCTGATCCAATTTTGCGCCACTACGGCGAGCATTTACGGCCTGGACGGGTTGGTGTACGCCTTCGACATTGTCGTGCTCTACACTCTGCTGCTGACCGTCGGACTCATCGTCCAGCAGCAATGGGCGTCGTGGCGCACGTTCCGGCGCTTGCAAAGCAAACGGGACGAACGGATGACGGCGGAATTGAACCAGCAGTATGGCAGCGGCGGCGAGCCGATTCTGGTCGTCGCGTGCGATGAGCCGCGCGCGTTTACGATGAACCTGCTGAACCCGAAAGTCATTTTATCGACGGGATTGATCCGGCTGCTGGATGCGAGGGAGCTGGAGGCGGTCATCCATCATGAAATGTATCACCGGAAGCACGGCGATCCGCTCAAAACGTTCCTGCTGTCCCTCTGTTCGTCGGTCATGGGATACGTCCCGCTGCTCCGGTGGGTGCACCAGAAATACCGGACCGTTCGCGAGGTGCTTGCGGATAATTATGCCATCGAACAATTGGGCTCGTCCGTAGAGATCGGCAGCGCTTTGCTGAAGCTCCTGAAGCATAGAAAGTCCGAAACGATGGTATTTTCCTACGTCTCGTTCGCAGACAACTCGATCAACTGCCGCATTCAGTTAATTTTGGACCCGCAATTCGAGATTCCGTTCAAATTGCCGCTGAAGCTGACCATGATTTCATTCCATGCGGTGCTGTTGCTTGGCGCGATGTTTTTCTTCGCCACCCTCTAATCGTGCAGTAAAGAACCGCTGCGCAGGCGGATTATTTTTCCGGCCGGCGCATTTTTTTGCGGGCGGACACTACAATAAGTAGTGTTCGGTAGTTAGGAGGTGATGCGGATCGGATGCAAGGCGGACGAAGGGGAGCGGTCCTCGAGTCAGCCTGAAATTAGGATTTTAACTTCAAGGAGGAATAGGTGAAATGACCATGTTTTCTGAATTGGGAGCTTTGATTGTGCGTATCGTATTGGGCGTGACTTTTCTTTTGCACGGGCTGCAAAAATTTCAATCGGGGATTGAAAAAGCCGCAGGCTTCTTTCAAAGCATCGGCTTGCCTGGTTTTCTGGCCTACGCGGTCGGCGGCATCGAACTGATCGGCGGCATTTGCATGATTCTCGGTCTGGGCGTGCGCGTATTTGGCGCATTGTTTTCGATCATTATGCTTGGCGCGATCCTGACCGTCAAGCTGCCGCAAGGATTTGTCGGCGGGTATGAGCTGGATCTTGCGCTGTTCGCCATGTCCCTGCACCTGCTGATCAGCGGGAACCGCGTGCTGGCGGTGGACAGCTTGTTCCGCAAGCGGAGCGCGGAGGGAGCGAGCGCCTAGCGCGCTTTCGCGATTGTGCAGCATATGGGCCATATACGAGGGCTGTCTCAAAAAAAGTAGAGCGATCTACTTGAGAGACAGCCTTTTTTTCTATAGCCGTGCAGAAGCGTTCTGTTATGTGGAGCGATTGATAGAGAAGGGGTTGACAACAACTAAACTTGCATAATAATATTATTTTGCGTAAAAATTTAATTTTACGGAGGCCCGATATGATGGAAATTTCAAAGGGAGTAGAAATGCTTCATCTCGATTTTCATGGAAATATTATTCACCCCATTCTTTTGTGGGATCGAGAAATGGCTGTTTTAATAGACACAGGATTTCCAGGGCAAATTGAAGATTTACGCGTGGCCATGGAAAAGGTAGAAGTGTCGTTCGACAAACTAAAAGTTGTGATTTTGACGCATCAGGATGTGGATCATATAGGAAGTCTTCCTGACATTTTGCAGGAGTGCGGTCATCATGTTAAAGTTTATGCGCACGAACTGGATAAGCCGTATATTCAGGGGGAGTTACCGCTTTTAAAAGACGGGCACCTTGAGAATCCCCCGAAAGGCAGAGTGGACGATACTTTGATTGACGGTCAGGAACTGCCGTTTTGCGGCGGGATTCGCGTCATCCATACTCCTGGGCATACTCCCGGTCATATCAGCCTTTATTTGAGGCAAAGCAAGACTCTCATTGCCGGGGATTCGATGTACAGTGTAAACGGGATTCTCGGGGGAATTCATGCCCCGACCACACCGGATATGAATGCAGCCCGTCTCTCTTTAAAAAAGTATTTAGACCTCGACATTGCATCCGTGGTTTGTTATCACGGGGGATTAAGTAATGTAGATGTTAAGGACCAGATATTAGGGCTTTGCCAAAACAGCTGATTCAGCCGAAGAAACGGTCCGCCAGCGGAAGCTCCCCGATGAAATAAGTGCCGCCCGCTTCGTAGGTTTCTCCTGCGGCGGCGGTATAACGATCGAATACTTGCGGATACAGCTTCTGCATGCCCGCGTCGCGGTGCTGCAGCCAAACGATCGAGCCGGCGGCTCTGCGTCCCGGCATGCCCTGCCTGAACGTTTTGGCGATGTCGTGAATCGTCAGGGCGACCATCGTATCAGGCTCTCCGTTCGTTCCGGCGCTGTTATGCACGTAGGCATAGCTCGACGATTGATCGTTTTCCGTCAAGTCTGTCGCGCTGCCATCCGTAGCGATGGCGTCATATGACCTCCCGCAGCCGGTAAGAAGCTTGGCCGCGAACGAACCGGGCACGGGGAACATCATGCCGTAGCCGGTTGAAATCGTAACCGGACGAAGCCATTTGACCTTCGATTTGACCGATACGCCGCTTGCCGAAGCCGTTTGCACACAAGTGATCTCGGCAAGCGGATTGCCGGGATCAGAGGGGTGTCTGCCGAGCATCCGCTGTACGATTTTTACCGATTTGACGGGTCGGAAGGATGTCTCCGGAGTCCAATCGGCAATCTCCGTATCATCGAAATAGATGCGCTGGGCAACGGCGTAGACGGTGCCGACATTGACATGCTCGGGCAGCCACTGCGATGGGAGGCCGGAGCCCGCCGGCGTAACAGAGAAGGCAAATTCCTTGTTGCTCCAGGAATGCAGCACGTCAAATTGCTTGCTCGCATGGACTGCGCCGGAAGGGGAATTTACCGGGATCATGACCGATACGGCCCCGTTCATCAGTTTCATGAAATCGTCATTCGGATCTTTGGCGAACGCGTAATGGGCGCACCGCTTTCCCTTAAACGGAATGAGCACTTCCAGGGCGCGGTTTCCGGAAACCTTCGCGTAAAGTGTGACCGCCGTTTCGTTATGCTCCCGAAGCAGCCGGACGAAGTCGACTTGCGGATAGGCGGCGCCTTCTATCGGCAGGGTATTCGTAGGAGGATTTGTGTAAACGCTTTCGAAAACACTGGCGCCAGCCCCGGCACCGCTTGCGCTTGGCCGGAGCACGGTTCCGCAAGCAAGCGCCGCGCCTGCCATTCCAATGGAGGCAAGCAGCGTTCTCCTTGTCAAACGTTTTCCGCGAATCGGAGTCTTCGTTCCGGCATTTTCCGGAACATCGGGTTCCATCCGTTTTTCCATAGACATCGCTCCTTTACTTAACGTTATCATAACAGCCTTGCTTGTCTTTTTCTTTGCCGAATTATTCGGGAAATTTGCACTTCAGCATCATTAGCCGATGGATACGGGTTCGGGATCGGGCGCTGTCGATCCGGATTGGAGTATGGTATAGTTGGAACGTAGGAGGCATAGGAGCAGCGCCAGTAAAAGAAGTCGCACTACATCACTATAGGAGACCTACTGAAATCATGGAAAAGAAAAACGTACATTTCGGCGGCGTGCTGGCCGGCATTTTGGTGGATCAGGTCACTTCGTTCGTCTCTTCGCTATTGATCGGCACGATCTACATCACGTCCAATCAGATTAGTCCGAGCGAGATTTCAAAGGTGTATGCGGATACGCCGATTTTGGCGATTTACCTGCTTGTCGGCTTGTTCTGCACAGGGCTTGGCGGGTATGTATCGGCTTCGGTGGCGAAGCGGGACGCTTATTTTCACGCTTCGATTATCGGAGTCGTGGGAGCCGCGATCGGCTTCTATTATTCATTTGCCAACGCCGAGGTTCCGTTATGGTATCATCTCATCGGCTTCGTGGCCGTCATTCCCGCCGCCTTGCTGGGAGGTCATGCCGCTCTCAAGAAAAGAAGGCGGGCCAACCTGGACAAGCCGTCCGGCAGCGGACCGAAGCCGGATTGACCGGCTGAGTGTTGAGGAACCTTAGAAGTAGAAAAACTCA
>NZ_JTHN01000102.1 GCF_001399685.1 Paenibacillus sp. A3 | reverse complement strand
GCCGATGAACATCAACCGGACGGAGCTGGAATTCGAGATCCGCAAGCTGGAGAGGGTGCTTGGCAAAGGACAGCAGGAAATCCGCGAGGTGCTCAAGCATCTGGTGCCTACGTACAGCAACGTTTCCTAATTGGTCCGGAAACGGCCGGAGACGTTCCCGGGATTCAGACTAACGAAGAAGAAGGTATGTATGAAACAGACGACGTTACATCGGACGGAAACGAATGTTTCCCGAATTCTCGCAAAAAGCGGCTCCCTCTCGTTCATCATGAATGTGGCCGGCGTCGGGCTTGCCGTATTGATGCAGGTCGTGCTGGCCAGGCTGCTCGGGGTCGTCAGCTACGGATATTATGCTTTTGTGATGACGGTCATCACCTTTGTAGCTTTTCCCGCTAACCTCGGCTTCGATACGGCGATTGTCCGGTTCGTGTCTTCTTACAAGGCGGACCAGCTGTGGGGCGAAGTCAAAGGCTTGCTGCGCCGGGCGAACCAGCTAACCTTGCTTGTATCGCTCGTGCTGATGGGAAGTAGCGGCATTGTCATTTACGTGATGTACAGGAACAGCGGAGGCGAGTTCTATTACACCTTTTTGACCGGGCTGTTGATCATTCCATTGATGGCAACGGCGACTTTAAGGCAAAGCTCGCTGCTGGCGCTCAAGGAAGTGCTCGTTGCCCAACTGCCGGAGAAGGTGCTGCGTCCCGTTTTTTGCATCGTCATTTTGTATGCTTACACGGTCCTCTTTCACGTGAAAGCCGGCGCATTCGAAGCGATGGTCATCTTTGTCGGGTCGATGCTGCTATCGTATTTGTTCGGGGCCTGGGTGCTTAACCGGAAGCTGACGCCGCATACGAAAGGGCATCCGCACCGGTTTCAAACGAAGCATTGGCTCTCGGAATCGCTGACCTTGATGGTGAACTCGGGCATGTATCTGATTCTGGGACAGCTTAGCGTCGTGATGATCGGCATGATGCACGGCACGAGCGAGTCCGGAATTTTCTCGGCAGCCGTGCGGATCGCGACGATGGTTTCGTTTGCGATCACGTCGATTAATATGATTGCGGCCCCGATGATATCGGAGTCCTATGCCAAGGGCGACTTGAAGCAAATGCAAAAGGTATGCACGCTGTCCGGGCGATCGGGGTTTGCCTTCGCCGGTCTGGTGTTCCTGACGATTTTGCTGCTGGGCCAGTGGATTCTGGGATTGTTCGGGGAAGAGTTCAAGGCAGGCTCGACTGCGCTCATTCTGCTGTCGCTGAGCCATCTCGTTCATTCCTATTGCGGACAATCCGGAACGGTCATGACGATGACCGGGCAGCAGCGCGCGTCCAGCCGAATCTTGATGATCTCTACCGTTCTGAATGTGGCGTTTAATCTGCTGCTGATTCCGAGCCTGGGCATGATCGGAGCGGCCTTGGCGAACCTGCTGTCGACGGCGTTCTGCTATTTCAGCATGATGTACAAGGTCAAGCAATCCATGCAGATCGTGACCGGCGTGTGGATGCCGGGACGTATCGGAAGCAAATCATAGCCAAAGGATACAGTCATCCGGGAGGGTAAGATGAGCGCGACTAAAATATTGCATGTAGTCGGAAAAATGGATCCCGGCGGTGTCGAGACACTGCTGATGAACATTTACAGGAACATCGACCGGGAGAGATTCGAGTTTCATTTTGCGGTCCAGCTCGAAGGCGAAGGGTTCTACGACCGCGAGATTCGCGAGCTTGGCGGGAAAATCCTGCTGCAGCCGCATCCCCGGAAAGGGCTTGGCCCGTTTCGCGAGCAATTCCTGCATAACGTGAGAGAAAATGGTCCTTATGCCGCCATTCACAGCCATATTTTCCAATTCAGCGGGTATGTGCTGAAGCTGGCCAAGGAGATCGGCGTTCCGGTTCGCGTATGCCACAGTCATACGGTGAATGCCGAACAGCGGACGACGCTGTTCCGCACCTTGTACCGCCACTATATGAAATCGCTGATTTTAAAGCACAGCACGCATTTGATCGGCTGCTCCAGGCCGGCATGCGAATCGCTCTTCGGGGCCCGCTGCTGGAAAGATACCCGCACGGAGCTGCTGCCCAATGCGATCAATCTGCTGCCCTACGAGCAGCTGCCGACGGATCGGAGCGGGCTCAGGCAGCGTATTGGCGTGACCGACCCGTCGGTTCCGGTTGTGGGGCATATCGGCCGGTTCAGCGAAGAGAAGAATCACCGTTTCCTGCTGGAAACTTTCTCCTTATTGGTTAAGAAGGTCCCCGAGGCGCAGCTCGTGCTGGTCGGGGACGGGAGATTGCGCGAGGAGATGGAGCGGCTTGCCGAGACGCTGGGCATCGGGCGACAGGTCCGTTTCCTGGGCGCCCGCAAAGATATTCCGGAAATTATCGGCGCTTTCGATGTGTTCCTGCTGCCGTCGCTATTCGAAGGCTTGGGCATTGTCGTTATCGAAGCTCAGGCCGGCGGCGTGCCCAGCCTCGTGTCGGAGCATGTGCCTGCAGAAGCCAACCTAAGCTTCGGCATGGTGGAACACCTCAAGCTGCAGCCCGAGGTATGGGTCGACAAGATTACGGGAATACTGGGGCGTTCGGCTGCGCCGGATTGGCCGACGAGGCACCGTTTCTTGAAAAAGCACGGCTACGATATCCGCGAGAGCATTCGGCGGCTGGAGAACATATATCATGCTTGAGCGGAAGGTTGACTTGCCGCCTGCAAGGGATAACCCCTTGGTGCAAACGATGCTGCTGTGGATGTACGCCGCCCTGTTGATCTTGTCGACCAAATGGGTAACCCAGTGGGACCTCGATGTCGGGCTTGTCTTTTTCTTTACTTTGCTGCTTCCCTTTTTCGTCATGCTGAAGTGGCCCAACCAGCCGGCCGTGCTCTACATCGGGCTCATGGTGATGCTGATCGGGAAATGGATTTACGCGATGACGACAGACCCTTTATTCGGTCCCGACGCCAGAGGCTATTTCCGGCAGGTGACGTTCTATCCGCAGCTGGACGATTTTATCCGTTATGCGACGGAGCACATTACGACCAACTGGCTGAATTCTTCGGCGTATCCGGTGTTCGGGCTCATGTACATGCCGTTTTATAAATTTCTGGATTTGGCCGATCCGCTGGTCATCATTACGTTTAATTCCTTTTTGCTCGTACTGTGCTGCAATATGACGTACCGGCTGAACGACAGGTTTTTCACGTACGAGCTTTCGGAGGCGGGCAAACGAACGTATAACGCGGTGCTGATCATCGGGCTGCTCGCAAGTCCGGCGCTGATGTACATGTCCTCCGTGTTCGGCAAGGACATCACGTGCGCCTTCCTGGGGCTGCTGTGCACCCAGCTTTTATTAAATCGCAGATACATTTTGTTCGTCATCATCTTGTTCTACACGACCATGCTGCGAGATTATTCGATCGTGTATATTTTGTCCTTTTACTTTCTGTTCCGGCGAAGCTTCAAAGCCGCCTTGCTCATGCTCATCGCAGCGCTGGGCGTGGTGTTCTGGAAGGTGGGACTGACCGGGCTTCTGAATTCCTTCATGCTCACGGTCTTTCTGTTCATCTCTCCGAATCCGTTCAAAGCATTCAATTGGGATACGGAGTTTGTGATGCGGACAGCAGAGGCGGTCTATATGATGATTTCGTTCGGGCTGTCCGTGACGGTGTTCATGCGGCATAAGGAGACGCGTTCGTTTTTTGCCATGTGCCTTATTCTGCTGTTCACCTTCGGCTGCACGCTGGTATTGGTCGGCTTCGTCACTGTGACCGAGCGGAATCTGGAGTACGGGGTAGGGACGATCGGGGATAACATGGTCCGGAAAAAAGTGCCTGTCGTACCCATTCTGTACATGATGAACGCATATACGCTCGCGTGGTTATTCAGGCCAAAAGCGGTTCATTCCAAGAAAGGAGAGGCTTGACATCCGAGGAAGGGACAAATTTCATCGTTACAAAGGATTTCTGAACCTGCTTACGGCGCTGTTCTCGATCGTTCCGAAGCCCCTGCTCAAGAGCTCGTGGCACGCGACCGACCTGCTGCCGGAGCCTTTGGGGCTCGCAACGCGCTACTGCCTTCTCAAGCGGTTGATTCCGAAGTGCGGCGATAACGTATTCGTCGGGCGGTCCGTTGAGATCAAGCATTGGGAGAAGCTCTCCATCGGCAGCAATGTAAGCATACATAAACAGTGTTATCTGGATGCGGGAGGCGGCATTACGATCGATAACGACGTGTCGGTCGCGCATCAGACCTCGATGATTTCATTCGAGCACACTTGGGATGACGCCTCTCTGCCGATTCGCGACAACCCGGTTAAATACGCGCCGATCACGATTCAGTCGGACGTCTGGGTCGGCTGCGGCTGCCGCATTCTGGCGGGCGTGGATATCGGCAGCAGAGCGGTGGTGGCCGCCGGAGCGGTCGTGACCAAGCCGGTGCCCCCGCATACCGTTGTCGGCGGAGTCCCGGCAAAACCTATTAAATCTATCTGAGAGGGTCGAGGACCATGAAGGTATTATGGGCGCATGACCATACGTTTTACTTTAACGATTCCGGGAAATTTTTTTCCAGCGGAAAACTCCCCTACTCGGTGTGGGAACGGTATTTGACCGTATTTGATGAAATTACGGTGGCGTCCCGGGCGAAAAAAATATCTTCGGAAACGGAAATTGCGAATAAAAGCTTATCAAGCGGCAAAAATGTGGAATTTGTCGTGCTGCCTTCCCTCAGCAATCCGGTGAACAAGCTGACGAAAAAAGGCTACATCGAGCGCGTGCTGACCGAATCGATCGCACAGTCAGATGCGGTAATTGCCCGGCTGCCAAGCGAAATCGGCTCGGAAGCGGTGGCGATCGCCAAGAAGCTGAAGAAGCCTTTTGCCGTGGAAATGGTTGCCTGCGCTTGGGATGCGCTGTGGAATTACGGCAATCTGCAAGGGAAGGCGTATGCGCCCATTGCGACGCTGAAGACGAAAGCGCAGGTGAAGGAAGCGCCGTTTGCCATTTACGTGACGAAGCAATTCTTGCAGCACCGGTATCCGAATACGAGCGGGTATACCGAAGGCTGCTCCGATGTGGAAATTCCGGAGCTATGCCCCGAGGTAATGGAACGGCGGCTCCGCAAGATCGAGACCGGGGCGAAGCCCGTAATCCTGGGGCTGATCGGTAATCTGAACGGCAAAACGAAAGGCATTGCGACGGCACTGCAGGCGTTGGCCCGGGTGAAGCCGAAGCTGCCAGCCTTCGAGTTCCGGGTGCTCGGCGGAGGCGACAAGGAACCGTGGGAAGCGCTGGCGGCTCAATTCGGCTTGCAGGAACACGTCCGGTTCGACGGCGTTCTGCAGAGTGGCGATGCCGTATTCGAGTGGCTGGATCAAGTGGATCTTTACTTGCAGCCGAGCTTCCAGGAAGGCTTGCCGAGAGCGACGGTCGAGGCGATGAGCCGGGGATGTCCGGTCATCGGGTCGACAGCCGGGGGCATTCCGGAGCTTATCGATCCGCGGTATCTGCATAAGCCCGGCAACGACAAGCATCTGGCCCGGTTGATCGAGCAATATATCTCCGATACACGCTGGATGACCGAGCAAGCGCAAGCCAACTATCGGAAAGCGGGGAACTATACGAAAAACCAGCTGGATCAGGAACGGCAGGAATTTTGGGAAAAGTTTTCTCAATTCGTAAAAGAAGGGAAGACGCAGCGATGAAAATTTTAGTCACCGGATCCGCAGGTTTTATCGGGTATCATCTCTCGGCGAAGCTGCTTCAGGAAGGCTTCTCCGTGGTAGGAGTAGACTGCTTAAACGACTATTACGATGTCAGGCTGAAGGAAGACCGGTTAAAGGGATTGCTCGAGTATGACGCTTATGCTCATTACAACTTCGACCTGCAGGATCAAAAGTCGCTGGATGCGCTGTTCGCTTCCCATGATTTTGCGGCGGTCGTTCATCTTGCAGCCCAAGCGGGCGTGCGGTATTCCATGGTCAACCCGGGGGCGTACATCGACTCCAACATTACCGGCTTCATGCATATGCTGGAGAGCTCCCGCAAGCATCGCGTTCCGCATCTTATCTATGCTTCCTCCAGCTCGGTATACGGGGCGAATGTGAAAATGCCGTTCTCCGTGACCGATGCGGTCAATCATCCCGTCAGCCTCTATGCGGCCACGAAAAAAGCGAACGAGCTGATGGCCCATACGTACAGCCATTTGTACGGATTGCCGACGACGGGCTTGCGTTTCTTCACGGTGTACGGGCCTTGGGGAAGACCGGACATGGCGTATTTCTCGTTCACGAAGGCGATTATGGAGGGCAAACCGATCCAAGTGTTTAACGAGGGCCAGATGATGCGCGACTTCACTTACATCGACGATATCGTGCAAGGCATCGTGCGTCTGCTCTTCCGGCCTCCGGTGCACAACGACAGCTGGAACCGGATGGAGCCGGACCCGTCCTCCTCGTACGCGCCATATAAAATTTATAATATCGGCAACAACCGGCCCATTCCTTTGATGAAGTTCATTCATACGATTGAGGAATGCCTCGGCAAAGAGGCAGTGATCGAATTCAAGCCGATGCAGCCCGGCGACGTGCAGGCGACATATGCCGATATCGACGAGCTGGCGCGCGAAGTCGGCTTCACGCCCAAGATTAGCATCGAGACCGGAATTAAGGCGTTTACCAATTGGTACTGCCAATATTATCGAGAGGTAACCGTATGAAGAAGGTAGCTCATATTTGCACAAGCGCCATCTCCCATAAAATTTTGGCGGACAAGATGGCGGTGCTGCAGAAGGCGGAATATGAGGTTCATCTGATTTCGTCTCCCGACGGTTATGACGAGGAGTTCATGAAACGATACCGCCTGAAGCTCCATTTCGTGCCGATGAACCGGAAAATTCATGTTTTGGACGATCTGCGTTCGATCCTTCAGATGCGTTCGCTGCTTCGGCGCGAGCAGTTCGATATCGTCCATACGCATACGGCGAAGGCCGGACTAATCGGCCGGGTAGCGGGATGGCTGGCCCGGACGCCGATGATCCTGCATACGAGCCACGGACTGCCATTTTTCGACGGACAGAAATGGATAACCAGCTTTATCTACCGCAGCCTTGAGAGGCTGGGCGCGCTGTTCTGCGACGCGCTTTCCTCGCAAAACCGCGAGGATATGGAGAAGCTGCGGGAGCTGGCGCCGGGCAAACCGGTCTACTACGAGGGGAACGGCGTCGATTTGAACCGGCTGGACGAGTTCCGCTACCGCATCGATCAGGCCCAGTTGGACCGGCTGCGGCAGGAGGCGCTTATTCCGGAAGGAAAGAAAATCATCCTGATGGCGGCCCGGCTCGAGCCGGTAAAAGATCATGCCTTTCTGCTGGAGTCGCTTCGTCTGCTGAAAGACAAGCATGCGCATGACTTCTGCTGCGTCCTGGCCGGGAAAGGTCCGCTCGAAGCGGACATCCGAAGGAAGATCATGGAGCTGGGCCTCGAGGAGGAAGTGAGGCTGATCGGGCACCAGAGCTATATTTACCCTTGGATCAAGCTGGCGGATATCGTCGTGCTCTCTTCCGAGAAGGAAGGAATTCCCCGCTTTCTGATGGAAGCGATGGCCTTCTCCAAGCCAGCGGTAGGCAGCGACGTTCTCGGAACGAGGGAGCTGGTGAAACATAACGAGACCGGATTTTTGGCCCCTTATAAGCAGCCCGAGCCGTTTGCCGACGCTCTGCACAAGCTGCTCGGAAGCGATGAGCTGCTGAAGCAATTCGGCAGCGAGGCGCGCAGCGTGATCGAGCGCGAATTTACGGAGCAGGCGGTCGTTGGGCGGCTGCACCGCATGTACGGAGAGATCGAGCAGAAGAAAACGGCCCGTAAACGAAAATCCGTGCAGCGCGTCAAGCGCGTGCTCGATTTCACCGCTGCTCTGACGGCGGTCATCGCATTCGCTCCATTGTTCGTCCTTGTCGCGCTGCTGGTCCGCCTGAATCTGGGCTCGCCGGTGCTGTTCCGGCAGCAGCGTCCCGGGCTTCACGGCAAGCCGTTCCACGTGTACAAGTTCCGCACGATGAACGACCGGAAGGACAGCAAGGGCGAGCTGCTGCCGGACGCCGAACGGCTGACCGCCTTCGGCAAGCTGCTGCGCAAAACAAGCATGGACGAGCTGCCTCAGCTGTTCAACGTGCTGCGCGGAGATATGAGCCTGATCGGGCCAAGGCCGCTCCTGATGGAATATTTGCCGTTATATACGGAGGAGCAGCAGAAGCGGCACTGGGTCCGTCCGGGCATTACCGGTTGGGCTCAGGTGAACGGAAGAAACGCGATCTCCTGGGAAGAGAAATTCGCGCTGGACGTATGGTACACCGACCACCCGTCGCTGCTGCTGGATGCAAAAATCCTATGGATGACGGTGAAAAAAGTATTCCGTGCCGACGGCGTTCAGCAGGCGGGGCATGCCACGACGACCAAATTTACAGGCAACCGGAAGGTGGAGGGATTCTAGGATGAAGAAGCTCGTCCTGATCGGCGGAGGCGGTCATGGAAAGGTCGTCCTCGATGTAATGCGGGCCCAGGGAGAATATGAGCTGGCCGGGATCGGCGACGACAAGTATACGCACAGCTTTAGCCAGGACGGCATCCTTCACGGGCCGGTTGCGGACATGGCGGAGCTGCTGCGGGACGACGATTGCCGGCTGTTTATCGCCATCGGCAACAACCGCACCCGTCGTACCGTCATGGAACGGCTCGGGTACCCCGAATCCCGCTACGCGGTATTGATTCATCCGAGAGCAACGCTCGGAAGCGGGGTGACGATCGGCGGCGGTTCGGTCGTTATGCCGGGCGCGGTCATCAATCATGGCGCCCGGATCGGCGCCCAGTGCATCATCAACACCAGCGCCATCGTCGAGCACGAGAACGTTCTCGGAAGCTTCGTGCATATTTCTCCCTCCGCAGCCTTAGCCGGCGATGTCACGGTGGGAGACGGAACGCATATCGGGCTTGGCGCGAAAGTGATCGAAGGATTAACGATAGGCGGCTGGAGCACGATCGGAGCGGGAGCGGTTGCTGTCGACGATATTCCGGCTCAATGCACGGTCGTAGGCGTACCCGCCAAACCAATCAAATACGCTGATCAACCGGATCAGCTTGCTCAGAGGAGGGCGTAGCTAATGTCGCCGAATCAAAGGATTTACCTGTCTCCCCCGCATATGGGGCAAGAAGAGCAGCAATGGGTGCAGCAAGCTTTCGCCACCAACTGGATCGCGCCGTTAGGGCCGAACGTCGATGTCTTTGAGAAAGAGATTGCCGGGTACGTCGGAGCCGGAGGAGCGTTGGCGCTCAGTTCCGGTACGGCGGCCATTCACCTGGCTTTGCGCTTGCTTGGTGTCGGCGCCGGGGATACGGTGTTCTGCTCCAGCCTAACGTTTGTCGCTAGCGTAAATCCGGTGGTGTATCAAGGGGCGGAGCCGGTCTTCATCGACTCCGAGCCGGAGAGCTGGAATATGTCTCCGCAAGCGCTGGAGCGCGCGCTGTCCGAAGCCAAGCAGGCCGGGAAGCTTCCGAAAGCGGTCGTGGTCGTCAATCTGTACGGGCAAAGCGCAGACATGGACCCGCTGCTTGACTTATGCGACCAATATGGTGTTCCCGTCATCGAGGATGCCGCCGAATCGTTAGGCGCGACATACAAAGGGCGGGCGAGCGGAACGCTGGGCAGGTTCGGGACCTACTCGTTCAACGGCAACAAAATCATCACCACCTCCGGCGGGGGCATGCTGGTGTCGGACGACCTCGAAGCTTTGGAGAAGGCCAGATATTGGGCGACGCAGGCCCGGGACCCCGCACCGCATTACGAGCACAGCGAGGTCGGGTTCAACTACCGGATGAGCAACGTGCTCGCCGGCATCGGCATCGGCCAGCTTCGGAGGCTTCCCGAGCGAATCGAAACGAGACGCGCCATCTTTGCCGCCTATGCCGAAGCGCTGGGCCCCATGGAGGGCGTCGCGTTTATGCCGGAGGCGTCCTTCGGCCAAGCGACCCGTTGGCTGACGGCGCTGACCGTCGACCCGCAAGTCGCGAAAACGACGGCGGGTGACATCATCCGGGCGCTCGCGGAGGCGAACATCGAGTCCAGACCGGTGTGGAAGCCGATGCATCTGCAACCGCTGTTCCAAGGCTGCGCTTATTATCCGCATCAGGAGGGGCACAGCGTATCCGACCGGCTGTTCGAGCAGGGCATTTGCCTGCCTTCCGGCTCCAGTCTGACCGAAACCGAGCAAGCGAAAGTGATTGAGATCGTCAAAACACTCGTATGCGGAGGTATGACTCATGAAATTGCGTAAAGCGATCATTCCGGCAGCGGGATTGGGAACGCGCTTCCTGCCTGCAACCAAAGCCCAGCCGAAGGAAATGCTGCCGATTGTGGACAAGCCGACGATTCAATACATCATCGAAGAGGCGATTGCCTCCGGGATCGAAGATATTCTGATTATTAGCGGACGGGGAAAGCGGGCGATCGAAGATCACTTCGACAAATCGTTCGAGCTGGAAGACACGCTGTCGAAGAAGGGCAAGAACAAGGAGCTGGAACAGATCCAAGCGATATCCGAGATGGCGAATATCCACTATATTCGTCAAAAAGAGCCGAAGGGTCTCGGTCACGCGATCTGGTGCGCGCGCAGTTTTGTCGGCGACGAGCCGTTTGCCGTTCTGCTCGGCGACGACATCGTGCAGTCGAGCGAGCCGTGCCTGAGCCAGCTCATTCGCGTGCATTCCCGGTACTCCTCCTCGGTTGTCGGCGTCCAAAAAGTAAACGACGAGGACGTGTCCAAATACGGGATCATCGCTCCCCGGGGATCGTCGATTGAGCCGGAGGTGTTTTTCCTGGATACGCTGGTCGAGAAGCCTTCGAAAAAAGCGGCTCCTTCCAACTATGCGATCATGGGCCGGTACATTTTGACGCCGGACATTTTCGATATTTTGGAGAGTCTTCCGGCCGGTGCGGGCGGCGAAATCCAGCTGACGGACGCGCTCAAGCGATTGAACGAGAAAAGACCGGTCATCGCCTACAATTTCCAAGGGGCACGGCATGACGTAGGGGACAAATTCGGTTTTATCAAAGCGACGCTGGACTTCGCGCTGCAGCGCGACGATTTGCGCAATGACGTGATGAACTATATCCGGACGCTGTACGAAAGCGAGCCTTCATTTTACAGTAAGGTGGCGAAATAAGCTTATGCACAATATAACAGTGATTGGTACGGGATACGTCGGTCTGGTGTCGGGAACGTGCTTTGCCGAAATGGGCAACCGCATCATCTGCTGCGATGTGAACAAGGACAAAATCGCCATGCTGCAAAACGGCGAGATTCCCATCTACGAGCCGGGCTTAAAGGAGCTTGTCGCGAAGAACGTGGCGGAAAACCGTCTCTTCTTCACCTCCGAAATCGGCGAGGCTATTGAGGATTCCGACATTATTTATATTGCGGTCGGCACGCCTATGGCGGAGAACGGCGAAGCGGATATGCGCTACGTGAAGGAAGTGGCCAAGACGATCGGCAAGCACTTGAACACGTACAAAATTATTGTCAACAAGAGTACGGTGCCTGTCGGTACGGGAGAGCTTGTGCGGACGATCGTCGCCAACAACCGGATCAACGAACGCATTCATTTTGACGTCGTATCCAACCCCGAATTTCTACGCGAGGGCTCGGCGATTGCGGATTGCATGAACATGGAGCGGGCGGTGATCGGGGCGACGAGCGACAAGGCGGCCAAGGTCATTGCGAAGCTGCACGAACCGCTGCAGACGAAAATTTTCATTACGGACCTGCAAAGCGCAGAGATGATCAAATATGCGGCCAACGCCTTTCTGGCTACGAAAATTTCGTTTATCAACGCCATCGCCAATCTGTGCGAGCGGGTCGGTGCTGACGTGACCCAAGTATCGGAAGGCATGGGGATGGACAGCCGGATCGGCGGGAAATTTTTGCAGGCCGGTATCGGCTACGGAGGCTCCTGCTTCCCGAAGGATACGTTTGCGCTCGCCCATATGGCCGATCAGGCCGGGTATGATTTTACGCTGCTGAAATCCGTCATCTCGACCAACGAGGCGCAGCCGCATGTGATGCTGAAGAAGCTGCAGGATTTGTTCGGCGACTATGCCGGAAGGCGGATTGCTGTGCTCGGGCTTGCTTTTAAACCGAATACGGACGATATGCGCTGCGCTCCGTCGCTTGTCATTATCGACGAGCTGGTGAAAAAGGGCGCAATCGTCCAAGCGTACGATCCGATCGCCATTCCGAACGCCCGGGCGCTGCTGCCTGCCGAGGTGACTTATTGTGACAGCGTCGAGTCGGCAGTGACGGATTGCGACGTCTGCCTGATTTTAACCGAGTGGGATGAAATTGCGGGCATGGATCTTGCTTCCGTTCGCAAGCTGTTGAAATATCCGTTCCTGGTGGACGGGCGCAACTGCTTCTCGCTCCAGGAAATGTACGAACATGGCTTCGTTTACCATTCGGTTGGCAGGCCGGCAGTATTGACGGCTAGGAGTGAATCCCATCCGGTCAATTACTAAGCTCCTTACCCTTGTTCCTGTGTTGCTGTGGACGCTGCTTATTTTTCACTTCTCTTCCCAGTCCTACCCTGAGCAGAGTATACAGCCAATTTTACATAAATGGTTCACGAAGGAGGGGATGCTTAGCGTCGTACCTGAAATGACCATTCATTATCATCATTCTACGATTGAAGCCAGGAAGCAGCCGTTTGAATTTGTCGAGTTTTTGTTTCGAAAAGGTTCGCATTTGTTTATGTACGCGATGCTGGCGGTTTGTGCTTTGTTCGCGTTGGTTCAAACCCGATGGAAGCTTGGCTTCAAGATGTTGCTTGCGATCGTTTATGTGATTGGCATAGCTTCGGCGGATGAATGGAATCAAGCGAGAAGTGTGGAGCGTACCAGCGCAATGCAGGATATTGTATTGGATTCAATCGGCGGATTCCTTGGCTTAGTGGTTCTCATCCTATGCCTGGCGATGTTCCGCAAAATCAGACGGAACAGTACGCTACGAAGAGGGGAGGTTCCATGAAGGCGAGAATGAAAAAGGCCTTATTCATCGGGACGGCAGTTGTGTTGCTGCTGCTTGCCGGCGGATATTGGGCGCTTCATGCGGTGCAGGAACGGATGACGGCGGCTCTTGCCAGTCTGGCGGAAGAAGCGCCGGCGGGGAAGCGGTCAGAGACCGGTCCGGAGAAGCGGACCGATCCGGCGGGCAAAGCCTCGGATTCCGAGCAGCCTCCGGTATCGCAGCAGAAGCCGGCTCAAGCCTCGAAGCCTGCCTCCGGGCAGGATGCCGTCCGGAAGCCGGGCGATTCCCCGGTACCGTCGGGGACATCGGAGCAGGCTCAGCCACCGGCCACGACCGTCAAGCCGTCCGACCCGAAGTCGGGCAGCACAGGCTATAAAGCTGAAATACCCGCAGGCAAGGCGAAGGAAGTGCAGGATCAAATCTCGCTGTCCGAACAAGTCAAAATCACAACCGTGCTGCTTAAAAAGCTGAATGGTAATGATTTGAAACAATTACAAAATATGTTTGACAAAGGCGTTTCCTTGGAGGAAAAAAGGAAGGCCAAGGAAATGATCTTGGAAAAGCTTTCGGAAGAGGAATACGACGAGCTGATTGCGATTGCTTCGAAATATGGTTTAAGCAAGGGCAAGAGCTACGAGGAGTCTCTTCTGGAGAAAAAATGAGCTCTGCATAACTTTATAAAACTAAAGGAGAGAAAGCTATGAACAAAAGGAAAACCTTGTCAAAGTTTCTTGCGGTCGTGATCGCGGTAGCTTTGACTACACCGGTACTGTCTGCGCCGAAAGCCGAAGCGGCATCGCTTACATTCGAGAATCAGTCGCCGCTGGTTAACTTCAACGGACCTACCGTGGTCAATCTGAACGTGTTCCTCGGAGAACAGTTCAATCTGGACAAGTGGTTCGAGACGAATTTTGGCAACTGGGGCACTCCAAAACCGCCAAAGAAAGATAAGGAGAAGGAGCAAGAAAAGGAAAGACTGGAGAAGGAAAAGCAGGAGCAAGAGAAGCAGGAGAAGGAAAGACTAGAGAGAGAGAAACTCGAAAAGGAACGGTTAGAGAAAGAGAAGCAAGAGAAAGAAAAGCAGGAGAAAGAGCGGCTAGAGAAGGAAAAGCAGGAAAAAGAAAAGCAAGAGAAGGAAAAACAGGAGAAAGAGAAGCAAGAAAAAGAAAAGCAGGATAAGGAAAACGGTAAAGGCAATGGCAAAGGTAATGGAAACGGCAACGGCAATGGCAATGGCAATGGCAATGGCAACGATAAGGAGAAGGATAAAGAGTACAAGGAAATCACGAAAAATGCCACTCAGCAGTTAATCCATCTCCGCAATGAAAGCAAACAGGAATTGATGGGGATCGCTCTTCAGGCAGCAGCGGCAAGCAGTTCCAAGGAAAGAGCGAGGCTTTATCGGCAGGGAGAAAGCACGTTTAACGAAAAATCAGCTCAGTTCAACGCCATTATCGACAGCGTAAGAAGCGAGCTGGAGTCTAAAGGCTTCAGCACGGATATCGTCAACGAATATCAAGACGAGTTTAACAAAGAAGTTCAAATGGGACAAAGTCTGCTGCAAAATCTCGTGAAATAACTATCGGGAACCGGCGATTGCCTTCGGGCACCGCCGGTTTTTTATGCATGTGGCAGGAAAATAGATGCTTTCTAGGTATGAAATGTAAACAAGAGCTACAAAATAAAGGTAGTTCACAATAAGGAGGGAATTCGAATGAGCCAAGTGCCTGATAATGCAGGCAACGCCGAGCTGGAGGATCTGGGCACTCATGCGGCCGGGGCGACCGACCTGCACCAGACGCGGACGGCCGACCAGGCGGTACAGATCGATCCGCCGGTCGCCGGAAGCCCGGGGCCGATTGACCGCCGCGAAGAACGCTTCGACGTGAAGAAGAACGGAGATACCGTTTAACGACGGTTCGGACCAGATAAGCGCAAAAAAATCGAAGAACAGCGTACCGGAACTGATCCGGGCCTGTTCTTTTTGCGTTATTCCTCGTCGGCAAAAAGCTCTTTAAGCATACGTTCCCGGTTATGCAGAAATTGCTTCATAATGATATAATGATCGGTTTCTTCCACATTTATGTGTTCGATTCCATCCGGCGTCAAATAATAAGCGAGAGCATCCGGATAGCCCATCAAAATGGGCGAATGCGTCGAGATGATGAACTGCGAGTTCTTTTTGACCAGCGTGTGGATGCGGGCGAGCATGGACATTTGCTTCAAGGGAGACAATGCCGCTTCCGGCTCGTCCAGAATATACAGCCCGTTGCCTCCGAAACGGTGCAGGAAAGCCGCAAAAAACGATTCGCCGTGCGACTGCTCGTGCAGCGATTTGCCCCCGTACCAGTCGATGATTCGACCTCCGCCCAATGGCTCGCTATCCAACTGATCGATATTGGTCGCGAGGTTGTAGTAGGTTTCCGCCCGGAAGAAGAAGCCGTCCCTCGGCTTGCCGATCCCACGTACCAAACGGATATGCCGGTGCAGCTCCGAGTGGGATTCGTGCGTGGCGAAATTGAAGTTCAAGCTGCCGCCTTCGGGATTGAAGCCCCAGGCAACGGCGATGGCTTCAAGCAGTGTGGACTTGCCCATGCCGTTCTCGCCGATGATGTAGGTAACCTTGGGATGGAAGCGCAAGGTGGTCAACTGACGCAAAGCCGGGAGGTGAAACGGATATTTGGCGAAGGACGGCACGTTCTCCCGCAACAACTCCATGCTTCTCACGAACGGATCTTTATCGTATATCCCCATAAGATAATGCCTCCTTCCGGCATGTTCGTTGACTCTATTATACAGAAAAGCCGGTTGCCGCGTTTCATCGAGTTCTTTCGTTTTTGTAAAAAATGCGGTTTTCTGGAACAAACCATCGATTCGACGCGTCCATTAAGACGTGAGCAGATCGAGCGGAAACGGAGTGTGAGCTTGGGGATGGCGAATCGGTCAAAAAAAGAGTTACGGCTGGCAATAGGATTGGGCCTGCTGCTGGCCTTCATCATCGGAGGCGGGCTATGGTGGTACGGCAATGACAAGAGCACAGCCGGACCAGGCGAAATGAAGCCGCTGCAGCAAGTAAGCTCCGTCTCCCAAATCAAAGATGCCTATGATGTCATCGTGACCGGCACCGATCCGGAAGGTGTGTCGGCCGCTGTCTCGGCAGCTCGCAACGGCCTGTCCGTACTGCTGGTGGACGGGCGGAACCGTGAGATTCTTGGCGGCTTGATGACGCTGGGCTGGTTGAACAGTCTGGATAACAATTATTCCCCCGAGTCTTCGCTTGTTCCGGGCAAGCATAATTTTTTGAACAAAGGGATTTTCCAGGAGTGGTACGATCGCATCGAAGGCACATCGTTCGATGTTGTCACGGCCGCTAATGCGTTCTACGAGCTAGTCCGGCAGGAGCCGAACATCGATCTTCTCATGAAGGTGAAGACGATGGAGCCGATTGTGACCGTCGGCCAGGACGGCATGCGCAAGGTTACCGGCATGCAGGTGATCGGGCAGGACGGCAGCCGGCATAATGTGAAGGCCAAAGCCGTGATCGACGCGACGCAGGATGCCGACATTGCCGCGGCCGCAGGCGTAGCGTTCACGATAGGGAGAGAGGACATTGGTGATCCGAAATCCCAGATGGCGGTCACGCTTGTTTTTAAGCTGCGGGGCGTCACGCAGAAGGTATGGGAATCGTTCGGCAGCCACAAGGATACCGGTATTGACCGGATGAGCGGATGGGGGTTCCCCGAGATGTGGGAGTATCCGTCGAGCAACAAAGACAAGGTTCGCATGCGTGGCCTCAATATCGGGAGACAAAATGACGGGACGATTCTCATTAACGCGCTGCAAATTTTCGGCATCAATCCGCTGGATCCCGAGTCGGTCGAAGAAGCTTTTGAGATCGGAAAAAAAGAAATTCCGCTTGTCCTGGATTATATGAAGAAAAATTTCAAGGAGTTCGCCGATCTCGAGTTGGCCGGAACGGCGCCGGAGCTGTACGTGCGGGAAACCCGGCATATGAAGGGCCAATACCGCCTCACCATGACCGATGTGCTCGATAATCGCGATCAATGGGACCGCATCGCTTTCGGCTCGTATAAAGTCGATATCCAGAGCACGAGCTACCAAGACCGCGGCGCGATCATGATGAATCCGGTGCAGTATGCGATTCCGTTCCGCAGCATTTTGCCCCGCGAGGTGAACGGACTGCTGGTTGTTGGCCGTTCGGCCAGCTTCGATACGCTGCCGCACGGCAGCGCGCGCGTTATCCCGGTGGGCATGGCAATGGGGCAGGCGGCTGGAGCCGCGGCCAAGCTGGCAATCGACAAGGGGCTATCGTTCCGTGAGCTCTCCGAGTCCAAGCAGGACATCGCAGCGCTGCAAGAAAGGCTGAACAAGCAGGGGATGGAGCTGAAGCCATTCCGAATCGATCCGCCCGCTTATATGAAGCATAAAGCCTATGCCGGGCTGAAAGCGGCGGTGAGCATGAATTTGACCGTGGGCGGAGACAAAAATGAGGGCTTTGACCTGGACGGCGCTTCGAACGCGCAGCGGTTCGTCTATCAGCTGAACGGCGTAGGGAGAGTGCATTCGGCCTATTTTAAAGGAAAAGCTGCCGATTCGCTGCAGGGTATAGGCCATCCGGCTGAAGCTCCGCTCACGGCGGATCTGGCGGCGGCGGCCCTCGGCTCGGCGATGGGTTTGCCGCAAAAGCCGCCGACGACCATGCAGGAACTGATCAGCCAGGGTGCGGTGAAGCAGGATACGGTTTCGGCCATCCGTGACCCGAAGCGGCTCACCAACGGAGAAGCTTACATGCTGATCCGCGACGTGGTCGCGAACTATGCCGGCAAAACGTACGAGTAAGAGGTACGAACCGAAAAAAGCAGCCGTCCCGTGAAGGAGACGACTGCTTTTTCGGTTTGGATGAGAATCAAGCTTGATTAAGGATTAAGTACGTATACCTGCACATTTTGTATACCGAAGAGCTTAGCTTGAGCGCGGTTTTCGGGAAGGAATATATCGATTTTGTTGCCTTTAATCGCGCCGCCCGTATCCGTCGCTGTCGCATACAAGCCGTGAGCGGGCAGGCCCATATACGAGTAGCCTTTGATCAATACCTTAGAGCCGAGCGGAATGACCGACGGGTCGACGGCGATCGTTCCGAGCTTCAGCGGATTGCCCATATAATCGACTGCGCCATATCCGCCGTTCTCCGCCGGAGATGCGGTGTAGGCTGTCGCTTTGACTTCGATCATTTTGCTGTAACCCGGTGCAGGGGCCGTTGCGGGTTCTTGGAAAGCGGTCAGAACGGCTGCGCGTGGGCGATACCAAGCGGGCGCGTGATAGTTGCCGTCGGCACCGAGAATCGCGATGCGGTTATGATTATCCCATTGCGTTTGAATGTCGAACGAATCCGAGATTAGGCGGACCGGCACATAGACGCGGCCGTCGACGAATTCTGCAGCGCTTTCAATCTGTTCGGGTTCCCCGTTGACCGTAACCATTTTATCGCCGGTTTGCAGCGAAAGGCTGTTTTTATCGTCTTTTTTGATTGTAACTTTGATTTCGGAACCGGCAGGCTCCCAATTCAGCTGGTAGCCGAGTTTGTCCGCGACGACGCGCGCCGGAACTTGAAGCTTGTGATTCTCATCCACAAAAGGCTGGGCATCCGGAAACTGCACCAGCTTGTCGTTCACCTGAACCTTGATATCCTCTGCCAGACGCACCGGTTCATCGGCATAGGCAGCCGGAGCGCAGACGGGCAGTATCGCGGGCAGTGTGAACAGGCATGCAAGAAGCACGCTTTTCAAACTGAATTTCATATTCTATTTCCCTCCTGTTAGCCTCCGAGGTTAGTTGTCGGGTTCGGGAAGAGGTAGGCTCCCTAGCCTTCGAACCTCGCGGTTCTGCGGCATTCACCCCATGTATTGCGTCCCCCGTACGTACACAAAATTTGCTGTGCGATTCGGCTTTTAAGAATTTACCACAGGCTTGTTGCTGGTATCAATACATAAAATCATCCAGTTGCTGCCGGAAAATAGCAGAAGCTTTTTTCCTCCCGGGTAGGAATGCGGTACAATAAAAGAGTGTTCGGGGGCATCAACTGATTTGGGACGGTCTCGGTCCCGAGAAAGGAGCAGCGCCATGTATAAGCGGGATTACATATTACGGATGATCGAACAGGCGGCGGAAATGCTGCATAAAGTGATGTTTCTTCGGCAGAATCAACAGCTGCGGGAAGCGATGGAACTGCTGAACCAAGCGATGCGGCAGCTGCTCGGCGTCGGCTCGAAGCTGATCCATGCGCTGTCGGTCAAAGATCTGCTTGCTCTGCTGTCCAAAGACGGCGAAGTCGATCAGGGGAAAGTGCTTGTATGCGGGGACATGCTCAACGCCCAGGCGGCTTTGTACGCGGACTCCGGAGAAGAGGCGGCGGCAAGAGCGGCGGGGGCCAAATCGCTGGAGCTTCTGCTAACGGCCAGAGAGCTGGATGCGAGCGAAGAGCTGCGCGAGGAATTCGCAGACCGGATCGAGTCCGCGCTTGCCCTGGTTGGACGGGCTCCGATGTCTGCAAGTTTGCTCAAGGTACTTATCCCTTATTATGATGCTGGCGGCCGATACGGTCGGGCGGAGGATGCGCTTTTCCATTTGCTGGACGAGCTGGAACGGTCGCAGGAAACGGAGGAGCGGCTCGAACAGCTCGGACTCGGCATTCGGATGTACGAACGATGGCTGGACCTAGATTCGGCAGCGCTGGAGCAGGGCAACTTGTCGAAAGAAGAAGTGGAAGACGGGCTGAACGAGCTGATTCGCATAAAAAAGCATATTTTAGAGCAAGGATAAGCCGTGCGCTTTTTTGCGCTAAAATGCGAACTATTTCTGTTTTGAGCAAAATAATGTTCGTCTTTTGGAGTTGACATGCGGTGTTAAAGACTGTTAAACTAAAGAGGATGAAAGCCTTAAAAAAGTCGAATAGTCTCGTATAATGTCGGGAATATGGCCCGAAAGTTTCTACCCGAAAACCTTAAATTTTTGGACTACGAGTGAGCGAAGTTTCAGGGGTCGGCATACGCATGCCAGACCTTAGCTTGCGCTTGTGGAGATTCTTGTCGTCCTGCCGATAGACTGCGCTTGTCAGTACTATCCAATGGGCGTTTTGTTTTTTTTGCTTCTATAATATAGGGTCAAACATCGATGCGACCGACACGGAGGTTACCAATGTCTGTTCTTGTTGGAGTCATTATGGGCAGCCAGTCCGACTGGGAAACGATGAAGCATGCTTGCGATGTGCTGGACGAGCTCGAAGTGCCTTATGAAAAGAAAGTCGTCTCCGCTCACCGGACGCCCGACCTGATGTTCGAGTATGCGGCATCGGCAGCGGACCGCGGATTGAAGGTCATTATTGCGGGAGCCGGCGGCGCAGCGCATTTGCCGGGTATGGTGGCGGCGAAGACGGTGCTGCCGGTGATCGGCGTGCCGGTGAAGTCGTCCACGCTGAACGGCCTTGATTCGCTGCTGTCCATCGTTCAGATGCCGGGCGGCATTCCGGTCGGCACCGTGGCGATCGGGAATGCCGGAGCGACGAATGCGGGGCTGCTGGCCGCTCAAATGCTCGGCGCCTTCGATCCGGCGCTGCAGCGCAAAGTAGCGGAGCGCCGCGAAAAAATTGCGCAAACCGTTATCGAAAAGAGCGTGCTGGAATGACGCGGCAGACAGATCAAAACCGAACGTACGACCCATCGAAAGTATTGCCCCCCGGCGCAGCGATTGGTGTGCTTGGGGGAGGGCAGCTCGGACGGATGATGGCTCTGGCGGGAAGCGCCATGGGCTACCGGTTCGTCACGTTGGACCCGACGCCGGATTCGCCTTGCGGCCAAGTGGCCGACCGGCAAATCGTCGGGCCTTATCATGATGTCGATGCTGCGCGGCAGCTTGCGGAGCTGGCCGATGTCATCACGTACGAGTTCGAGAACGTGGACGCCGATGTCACCAAGCTGCTGATGGCCGAATCGTACGTGCCGCAGGGCAGCAAGCTGCTGTACACGACGCAGCATCGGCTGCGCGAGAAGCGGGCGATTGAAGCTGCAGGCGTCAAGGTCGCGCCGTATGCCGAAATCGGCAGCGTAGAAGAGCTGCGCGAAGCGGTTGGACGCTTCGGCACGCCTTGCGTGCTGAAGACGGCGACGGGCGGGTACGACGGCAAAGGGCAGTGGGTGATCCGCTCGCTGGACGAAGTGCAGGAGGCGTACGATACGTTAAGCCGGGCCCGGACGGAGCTTGTGCTGGAGCAATTCGTGCATTTCACGAAGGAGCTATCGGTCATCGCGGCCCGCAGTCCGCGCGGGGAGACGAAAGCTTTTCCCGCTGCGGAGAATGTGCATGTCAACAACATTTTGCACCTGTCCATCGTACCGGCAAGGGTGCCGGAAGAGGTGCAGCGGGAAGCGGAGCGGATGGCGCTCCGGATCGCCGAGGAACTGGATGTGATCGGCTTGATCGCCGTCGAGCTGTTCCTTACCGTGGATGGCGAGCTATTCGTCAACGAGCTGGCGCCGCGTCCGCATAACTCCGGCCATTATACGATGGAGGCGTGCCGGACTTCGCAGTTCGAACAGCATGTGCGGGCGATCGCGAACCTGCCGCTCGGAGATCCTGCACTGATGACACCGGTCGTCATGGTCAATGTGCTGGGAGAACACGTGCAGCCGCTGCTGGACTGGATCGTCCGGCCGGAAGCGGAGCAGGTGCCGGGCGTGACGGCGAAGGTGCATTTGTACGGGAAGCAGGAAGCCAAGGCCGGCCGCAAGATGGGCCATGTGAATTTGCTCGCAGCCTCGCATGAGGCGGCATTTGATTGGATAGAGGCTTCAAAAATATGGGACGCTAATAAATAAGAACGGTTCGGATTGAGTATTATTAACCGGATAAAAGCGGAGGATGGAGAAACGATGATCGAACGTTATACGAGACCCGAGATGGGCGGCATTTGGACGGAAGAAAACAAATTCAAAGCATGGCTCGAAGTCGAGATTCTTTCCTGCGAAGCGTGGGCAGAGCTGGGGGTTATCCCGAAGGAAGACGTAGCCGAGCTGCGCAAAAACGCAAGCTTCAACATCGACCGCATCTACGAAATCGAGCAGGAGACGCGCCACGACGTGATCGCCTTCACCCGTGCGGTATCCGAGACGCTCGGACCGGAGCGGAAATGGGTACACTACGGCTTGACCTCTACGGACGTGGTTGATACGGCGCTCGGTTACTTGCTGAAGCAGGCCAACACGATTTTGGAGAAGGACCTGCTGAACTTTATCGAGATTTTGAAGGACAAAGCGGTCACTTACAAAGATACGGCGATGATGGGACGGACGCACGGCGTGCATGCTGAGCCGACGACGTTCGGACTGAAAATGGCGCTGTGGTACGAGGAGATGAAACGCAACCTGGAGCGTTTCCGCTTTGCGGCGGACGGCGTGCAGTTCGGCAAAATTTCCGGAGCGGTCGGCACGTACGCGAACATCGATCCGTTCGTCGAGGAATATGTGTGCGGCAAGCTTGGCACGAAGCCGGCGCCGATTTCCACGCAGACACTGCAGCGCGACCGTCACGCGGAGTATATGGCGACGCTGGCGCTGATCGCGACCTCGCTCGACAAATTCGCGACCGAAATCCGCGCGCTGCAGAAGAGCGAATTCCGCGAGGTGGAGGAGCCGTTCGCCAAGGGGCAAAAGGGTTCGTCCGCCATGCCGCACAAGCGCAATCCGATCGGCTGCGAAAGCATCTCCGGGCTGGCGCGGGTCATCCGCGGCCATATGGTTTCCGCTTACGAGAACGTGACGCTGTGGCATGAGCGCGATATCTCGCACTCCTCGGTCGAGCGGATCATTTTGCCGGATGCGACGATTCTCCTCAACTATATGCTGAACCGCCTGGGCAACATCGTGAAGAACCTGACGGTGTTCCCGGAAAATATGAAGCGCAACATGCAAAGCACGTACGGCGTACCGTTCTCCGGCCGCGTCATGACGAAGCTGATCGACAAAGGCTTCAGCCGCGAGCAAGCGTACGATACGGTGCAGCCGCGCGCGATGCAAGCGTGGGAGGAGCAGCGTTCGTTCCGCGACATCGTGGAGAACACGCCGGCGATCCGGGAGCATCTGAGTCTGGAAGAGATTGACGACGCGTTCAACCCGAGCTGGCATTTGAAGCATGTGGATACGATTTTCAAGCGTCTCGGCTTGAGCTGATCAAAAACGGGGGAGGCCTGACGAAGCGATGAGTAGAACGACGACAACGGCCATTTCGAGCGCCGAGCCATATGTGAAGGCGCCGCTGCTCTACAAAGGCAAGGTCCGGGAGCTGTACGATCTCGGCGAGCACTACCTGATCGCGGTCACCGACCGCATCTCCGCGTTCGACTGGGTGCTGAGCCCGTCGGTGCCCGACAAAGGCAACGTGCTGAATTCGCTCAGCCGCTTCTGGTTCGAGCAGACGGCAGGCATCCAGCCGAATCATTTGGTGCACGCCGACGTAGACCGGCTCGGGGAGCTGGTCACGGACCGCGAGATTATGAAGGACCGGTTCATGGTCACGAAAAAGGCACAGCGGATCGACATCGAATGCGTCGTGCGCGGCTATATTACCGGCGGCGGCTGGCGGCAGTACCAGCAAACTGGCGAAGTGAACGGGCATAAGCTGCCGGCAGGCATGCGGAAGAATGAACGGTTTCCGCAGCCGATTTTCACGCCTGCCGCGAAGAACGACGTCGGCCACGACGAGGACATCTCGATCGAACGGATGACCGAACTGATCGGCGCGGAGCTGACGCAGCAGCTTCAGGAGAAAAGCATCCGGCTGTATGAGTTTGCACGGGAGTTTTGCGAGGCGCGCGGCATCATTTTGGCGGATACGAAGTTCGAATTCGGCCTTATTGACGGCGAAATCATCTTGATTGACGAAATTTTCACGCCGGACTCCTCCCGTTTCTGGGACAAAAGCAAGTACGAGCTCGACATCGAGATCGACGGCATGGACAAAGAGCCGGTCCGGACGTATTTGTCCGGCACCGATTGGGACAAAAACAGCGAGCCGGACCCGCTGCCGCCGCATGTGGTGGAGGAGACTTCCCGGCGTTACCGCGATATCTACAACCGTTTGGTGCAAGGGTAAACTGGCTTGCCGGGGCGGTAAAGCAGCCGCTCCGCGGATAACGCGCTTCAGGATAGGCCCAAAATGATTAACTTAATGTGGGAGGTACTTTTCCTAATGTTCAAAGCAACGGTATACGTAACGATCAAGCAAAGCGTTCTGGATGTGCAAGGAACCGCCGTACAGGGCGCGCTCCACTCGATGGGCTTCGATGAAGTGGAGAAGGTGAGAATCGGCAAATATTTGGAAGTGGAACTGAACACAAACGACCGGGCTGCGGCGGAAGAGCGGTTGAAAGCGATGTGCGAAAAGCTGCTCGCGAACACCGTAATCGAGGATTACCGTTTCGAGCTGGTACAGGGTTAATCAAAAGGAGGCGCGCGTGATGAATTTCGCGGTGTTGGTATTCCCCGGCTCCAACTGCGATATCGACTGCTACAAAGCGGTAGAGGATACGATCGGACAGCCAGTGGATTACGTATGGCATACGGAAACGGACTTATCGAAATATGATTGCATTCTTATTCCCGGCGGCTTCTCATACGGCGATTACCTGCGCTGCGGCGCGATTGCCCGCTTTGCCCCGGTCATGGGCGCTTTGGTGAAAGCGGCAGAGGAAGGAAAATACATTCTGGGCATTTGCAACGGCTTCCAGATTTTGCTTGAATCGGGTCTGCTGCCAGGAGCCATGCTGCGCAACCGGTCGCTCAAATTCCGCTGCCATGCAGCTATGCTGCAGGTGGAAAATACGAATACGCCGTTTACTTCGGACTATACGAAGGGCGAGCTGATCAATATTCCGATCGCCCACGGCGAAGGCAACTATTATTGCGACGAGGCGACGCTGGCGGAGCTGAAAGCGAACAACCAGATCGTGTTCCGTTACGAAGCGGGCAACAACCCGAATGGCTCGGTCGACGATATTGCCGGCATTTGCAACCGGGCGGGCAATGTGCTGGGCATGATGCCGCACCCGGAGCGGGCGGTACATGAGCTGCTCGGCTCGGCGGACGGACGGAAAATGTTTACATCGATTTTGAGCACCTGGAGGGAGAAGCATGGCGCAGCAGCTATCGGCTAAGGAACCAACGGCAGAGCAAATTGCCGAGCAGCAGATTTACAAGCAGTTCGGCGTATCAGATGCGGAATATGACAAAATTTGCGGTTTTTTGGGCCGGAAGCCGAACTACGTCGAGATCGGCGTGTTCAGCGTCATGTGGTCCGAGCACTGCTCCTATAAAAACTCGAAAGCGGTTCTCCGCAAATTCCCGACAAGCGGACCCCGCGTCCTGATGGGGCCGGGCGAAGGCGCGGGTATCGTCGATATCGGCAACAATCAAGCGGTTGTGTTCAAAATCGAAAGCCATAACCACCCTTCGGCGGTCGAGCCGTATCAAGGCGCGGCCACTGGAGTCGGCGGCATTATCCGCGACATTTTCTCGATGGGCGCAAGACCGGTGGCGGTATTGAACAGCTTGCGTTTTGGCCGTCTCACGAATGATCGAGTCAAATATTTGTTCGAACATGTCGTCGCGGGGATTGCCGGGTACGGGAACTGTATCGGCATTCCGACGGTCGGCGGCGAAGTGATGTTCGACGAGAGCTACGAAGGCAACCCGCTCGTCAACGCGATGTGCGTCGGTCTTATCGATCACGACAAAATCCAAAAGGGCGTCGCCAAAGGCGTCGGCAACCCGGTTTTCTACGTCGGACCGGCAACAGGACGCGACGGCATCCACGGCGCGACGTTCGCATCCGAAGATTTGACAGAGGAGTCCGAAGCGAAGCGTTCGGCGGTGCAGGTCGGCGATCCGTTTATGGAGAAGCTCGTGCTGGAAGCGTGCCTGGAGCTGATCAATTCCGGCATCGTCGTCGGCATTCAGGATATGGGCGCCGCAGGCTTGACCTGCTCCAGCTCGGAAATGGCGAGCAAGGCCGGCAACGGCATGGAGCTGTATCTGGACGAGGTGCCGCAGCGCGAGGAAGGCAAGACGCCATACGAGATGATGCTGTCCGAGTCGCAGGAGCGGATGCTGTTCGTCGTGAAGCCGGAGCATGAGGCGCAGGCGAAAGCGATTTTCGAGCGTTGGGGTCTGCACTGCGCGAAGGTGGGCAAAGTAACCGACGACGGCAATCTGAAGCTGTATCATAAAGGCGAACTGGTCGGCGACATGCCGGTCAAAGCGCTCGTAGACGATTGCCCGATGTATCACAAGCCTTCCGCGGTACCGGCTTATTACGAAGAGAACGGCAAGGTCGATACGCTTCGTTACCCGGAAGTGACGGATTTGAACGGCGCGCTCAAGCAGGTACTGGCTTCCCCTACGGTAGCGAACAAAGAGTGGATTTATAACCAATACGATTATATGGTACGTACCAGCACGGCGGTTCAGCCGGGCTCCGATGCGGCGGTCGTGACGATCCGCGGCTCCCGCAAGGCGCTGTCCATGTCCACGGACTGCAACGGACGCTATGTATATCTCGATCCGGAAGTCGGCGGACGCATCGCCGTGGCGGAAGCGGCGCGCAACAACGTCTGCTCCGGCGCGGAGCCGCTGGCGATTACGGATAACCTCAACTTCGGCAGCCCGGAGAAGCCGGAAATTTTCTGGCAGCTGGAGAAATCCGTCGACGGGATGGCCGAAGCTTGCCGCAAGCTGAATACGCCGGTCATTGGCGGAAACGTCAGCTTGTACAACGAGAACGCCAAAGGCGCGATTTATCCGACGCCGGTCGTCGGGATGGTTGGCTTGGTGCATGACACCGACCATATTACAACGCAGGGCTTCAAGCGCGAAGGCGACGTGATCCTGCTGCTCGGCGAAACGAAAGCGGAGCTGGGAGGCAGCGAGTTCCAATATGTCGTTCATGGCGTAACGGAAGGCCGTCCGCCGCAAATCGATCTGGACGTGGAGAAAACGCTGTTGGATGCGGTATTGACCGCGATTCAGCAAGGGCTGGTCGCTTCTGCGCACGACTTGTCCGAAGGCGGACTGGCCGTCGCGCTGGCCGAGAGCTGCATGAGCGGACGTCTCGGCGCGAAGGCGAACATCGCAACGGAGCTGCGCCCGGATATTGCATTGTTCAGCGAAAGCCAATCCCGCCTTCTGCTAAGCGCAGCCCCGGACAAAGCCGAAGCGCTGCAGCAGCTTCTGGCAGAGCGCGGCGTGCCGGTACAAACACTCGGTACGGTCGGCGGCAGCTCGCTCCAACTTCAAGTCAATGGAAAACCGGTTATTGATGCATCTGTGACGGAACTAGAAAAGGTTTGGAAGGATGCGATTCCATGTCTGATGAACAACTGATCGGCGGACAGGGACAAGAGGCAGCAAAAATCGTTCGTTCGGCTTCCGGAGTGGCAGTGCCCCTCTGGACCGGACGCTACTATAACGAGGGCCATAGCGGCCAAGACAGCTTTATGGACAAGCTGGGGGAAGAGTGCGGGGTTTTCGGCGTGTTCGGGCATCCCGAAGCCGCTTCGCTTTCGTACTACGGCCTCCATGCGCTGCAACACCGCGGGCAGGAGAGCTCGGGCATCTGCGTAGCCAACGGCGAGACGTTTCATTATCACCGCGGCATGGGGCTTGTGAAAGAAGTGTTCAACAACGACAACCTCGCTCCCATGACCGGGAGCGCGTCGATTGGACACGTGCGTTATTCGACGTCGGGCGAAAGCAAGCTGGCCAATGCGCAGCCGCTCGTGTTCAAATACCGCGGAGGCGATCTGGCGATTGCCACGAACGGCAACTTGACCAATGCGCCGGAAATCAAGGACCAGCTGGAAAAAGAAGGGTCGATTTTCCAAACGACCAGCGATACGGAAGTCGTAGCGCACTTGATCGCCCGGTCGAAGCAGAATGATATCGTCTCTGCCGTGAAAGAGACGCTGCTCCGAGTGGAGGGCGCGTATGCGTTTATGTTTTTGACGAAGGACAAGCTGATCGTCGCGCGGGACCCGCACGGCTTGCGGCCTTTTGTGATGGGCCGTCTTGGCAATGCGTGGCTGTTTGCTTCCGAGTCCTGTGCGTTCGACACGGTCGGCGGCAAGTATTACCGCGATGTCGAGCCGGGCGAACTGCTGGTGATGGACTTCAAAACCGGCGCAATGACGGAAGACCGGTTCTCGCCGATCAAGCAGCGTGCGATCTGCGCGATGGAATACATTTATTTTGCCCGGCCGGACAGCGACATCGACGAGACGAACATCCATTCCGCGCGCAAGCGGATGGGACGCCAGCTGGCGATCGAAGCGTTCGTCGACGCCGACATTGTCACCGGCGTGCCGGATTCCAGCATTTCCGCCGCGATCGGCTACGCGGAGCAGACGGGCATTCCGTACGAGCTCGGCCTGATCAAAAACCGCTACACCGGCCGGACATTCATCCAGCCGAGCCATGAGCTGCGGGAGCAGGGCGTCAAGATGAAGCTGTCGGCGGTGCGCAGCATCGTCGAAGGCAAGCGCGTCGTCATGATCGACGACTCGATCGTGCGCGGCACGACCTCGCTGCGCATCGTCAACCTGCTGCGCGAGGCCGGCGCGAAGGAAGTGCACGTACGCATCAGCTCGCCGCCGTTTGCGAACCCGTGCTTCTACGGCATCGATACGCCAAGCCGCAAGGAGCTGATCGCGGCGGTCAAATCGGTGGAGGAAATCCGCGAGGCGATCAACGCCGATTCGCTGCATTTTCTCAGCCATGAGGGGCTGCTCACGGCCATCGGCCGTCCGAACGTGGAAGTCAACCGCGGGCTGTGCACGGCCTGCTTCGACAACCGCTACCCGACGCCGGTTCCCGACGAAGCCGCTCTTGGCTGCGGCTGCGATTGAGCGGACAGGACGCCAGCATGCTTTTGATCTAACCCGGCGGTCCCGGGCTGCCCGGACCGCCTTTTTACGATAGCGCAGGTTTTGCTGCGCAAAATTTTTGACGGAGCGCTTAGGCGGAGGTTCGTGTGTCTGCCGAAGAGTCTACGTGCCGCCTTTGAAAACGGGTTATTCCCGCTGCTAATATCAATGAAGATAACCCGTTTTCAAGAGCGGCCGCAGGCAGACAGCACGAACTGGAGCCGGAACAAGCGCAGCCAACCACTTTTGGGGAGGAACAATCCAAGTGTCCGATGCATATAAACAAGCCGGTGTCGATATCGCGGCCGGCAACGAAGCGGTAGAGCGCATGAAGAAGCACGTCAAGACGACCTTCCGTCCGGAAGTGCTGACAGACCTCGGCGGCTTCGGCGCGCTGTTCGGCCTGAACAAGGACAAGTACGAAGAGCCGGTGCTCGTTTCCGGTACGGATGGTGTCGGCACGAAGCTGAAAATCGCTTTCGCGATGGACAAGCACGACACCATCGGCATCGATGCCGTGGCGATGTGCGTGAACGATATTGTCGTGCAGGGCGCGGAGCCGCTCTTTTTCCTCGATTATCTTGCCTGCGACAAGGTCATTCCAGAAAAAATCGAAGCGATCGTCAAAGGCATCAGCGACGGCTGCGTGCAGTCGGGCTGTGCGCTGATCGGCGGCGAAACGGCGGAAATGCCGGGGATGTACGGCGAAGGCGAGTACGATATTGCGGGCTTTACGGTCGGTATCGTCGACAAGAAGAAGATCATCGACGGCTCCACGATCCGTCCGGGCGACGTCGTCCTGGGTCTCGCTTCGAGCGGCGTCCACAGCAACGGATTCTCGCTGGTGCGCAAGCTGCTGCTGGAAGACAAGGGCTACACTCTGCACGATACGATCGACGAGCTGGGCGGCCGTCTGGGCGACACGCTGCTCGTGCCGACGAAGCTTTACGTCAAACCGGTGCTGGCGGTGCTCGAAGAGGTATCGATTAAAGGAATGGCGCACATTACGGGAGGCGGCTTCCTGGAGAACATTCCGCGCGTGCTGCCGGAGGGCGTCGACGTCGAGATCGATTACGGTTCCTGGCCGATTTTGCCGATTTTCCAACTGATGCAGCGGGAAGGCGGTATCAGCAACAACGATATGTTCCGGACGTTCAACATGGGGATCGGCATGGTCGTCATCGTGGCGGAGGACCAGGCCGCACGGGCTGCCGAGCTGTTCGCGCAGCACGGCGAGAAAGCCTATACGCTTGGCCGCGTAACGGCAGGGGAGCGTAAAGTTACGTTTACCGGGGCGGTCGTATGAGAACCGAACCGTTGCGTATTGCCGTATTCGCCTCGGGCAGCGGAAGCAACTTCCAGGCGATAGCGGATGCGGCAATGGCAGGCCGGCTCGATGCGCGCATCGAG
>NZ_JTHN01000101.1 GCF_001399685.1 Paenibacillus sp. A3 | reverse complement strand
GGGAAGCTGCGGTAGTTTTGCCGCTCCGGGTCCTGGAACGGAACCGAAATTTGCGAGCGCACCTGCAAGAAGGGGCCGTAAGCGTTCCCGCCGACCATCCGTTTGATCTCGCTCTGCCAAGGATGGTGCTGCACCATCAGGCCTTCCAACACGGGCAAGCCGGACGCGGCCTGCGCGTCCATCAGCCGCCGAAGCTCCTCCGTGTCCAGACAGACCGGTTTCTCCACCAGCACCGGCTTCCCGGCCTGCAGCGCCCGAATCGTCCATTCCGCGTGCAGCTCGTTGCTGAGCGCGATATAGACGAAGTCAATCTCCCTACAGGCCAGCAGCTCCTCGTAGCTGCCGAACGCGCACGGAATGCCGTGCTTGTCCGAATAGGATTCGGCTTTGGACTTCGTCCTGCTCGCAATGGCGTGGACGCCGAGGTGTTCGAGACTTTTGAGGGGCGTGAACAGCGCCCGGTCGAGGATGTGGGCGCAGCCGAGCACGCCGATTCGTTTCTTTCTCATGGTCACAACCTCGTGCTTCCTTTATTTTTCCGTCTTCGTCTTGAAGTTCAGACAACAGGCCTGACAGATCGGGAATGAATTTTTTTTCAAATAATTGCGATACTGCTTATACTTCGGTCCGTTCCAAATATCGAGCAGCCGCTGCTCGTTTACGTTGCCCAGTGTCAAGTCATAGAAGGCATGACAGGAGGTCACGTCGCCTCTCGCATTGATCTCCGTGCTGAGCCAAGGGAACTCGCACCGCTTCTTGGCATGCGACAGCTTGTGGCTGTTTCCGCTGAAGTACAGCTCGACCGTCTCTTCGGTCATGTTTTGCGGGTAGGCGTTGAAATAAACGCCCTTCTCCTTGCAGTACTCCTCGATGTTGCGTACCTGACGGGAGATATCCTTTGCATTCATCTCGCTAAACTCGGATAATTCGCGGACGAAGCCCCTGGAAACGGCCGCATTCGTGTCCAGATCAAAATTATTTTTCAGAATATTGCGGTAATTTACGTGATCTTCCGGCGTAATAAACGACTGAAACTCTAAACTGATATGATCCAGCTTCGTAATATCCATGCTTTTGAAGAACAGTTCTTCCACATGCATATACGTTAACGGGGTAATGATGAAGATCGTGCCGATCTTCGGAAATTCCTTGCCTTTCTCCTCCCGGAGCGCATGAAGCTTCTCAATGCCGCGGGTCGCTCTCTTGAATACGCCCTTGCCGCGCTGCTGATCGTTAATCTCCTCCGGACCGTCCATCGATACCCATACGCGATGCGGCTCATTCTCGATAATCATCTCCGCATGCTTCTCCAGCAGCGTCCCGTTGGTCGGGAAGGCGACTTGGCTTCCGTAATATTTTAATGCAGCCAGAACCTCGTCGATCTGCGGATACATCAGAGGCTCTCCGCCAAACAGATCGTAATACGGCTTGACCGGGCTGCAATCCTCGATAATTTGCTTAACCACTTTAATATCCAGCTGCGTTAACATCGTTCGTTCCTTGTAGGCGCCGTTATCGCCCCATTCGTAGCACATTTTGCACCTTAGATTACAGGCCTCCAGAAGCTGCAGCCAAATCCATCGGGGCGCCGACGTACTCAAGAGCGGTGAAATCGGTGAAGCCGTGTCGCTGCGAAGTTGTACGGACATCGTCTAACCTCCTCCATTTTTCAAGTCATGGTTTGGTATAGGACCTGTCGATTCAGCCTGAGACTGCCTCATCTGCGGAGCCTTCCCGCCTGCGCTTGATTCCGGACCGCATCACCTCCCTTTCTTCATTTGCTGCTTCGGACGATGGTCTGCTACAAATTCGAGCTGCTGTATACGCCTAACGCCCGCTTCCACAGGAAGCGGACCAATAAGAAGCAGACGACCGGCGCAAGCGCGCCCCAAGCTAATTCGGCGGCAGACAGCTTGCCGAGCACCAACATCGGGGCGAAGTTCGTAATCAAAAACACCGGAACGACAAACGTCCCTATCCGCTGTATCCACTTGTTGTACATGGATGCAGGCATATTGTTGGAATCCCATACGGAGTACGAAATCTCGCTGGCGGCCGACGTATTCACGAACCAGAACGAGAGCAGCGAAGGAACGATCATAATGCAGTACGTGAGGACGGTTGCGGCCAGCAGAAAGGCCACGAATCCGGCGACATGGAGCAGCGTCAGCGGAATGCCCGCGGCGCTCCAGCCGATCGCGATCATCACGGTGCCCGCAATCATATTCGGGATCGGCATCCCGACCTCGATAACCCGCAAGGATACGAGAAATTGCAGCGAAATCGGCTTGACCATCATCAGATCGAGACTGCCCGTGCGGACGTGATCGCTGAGACGCAGGAAATTGTTAAAGAACAAGCCCATGTAAATGCCCGTCAGCCATAGATGCGTCCCCATGAACATGAGGATCGTATCCGGCGATAGCCCGTTGATCCGCACATTCGTTTTGTACACGACGACCGCATACAACAGCTTGGCCATCAGGAACGCCGCTTCGACGAATATGCCCGTTATGAAATTAAAGCGGTATTCCATCTGGGAAATGACCGAGTTTTTGGCGAATAACGCCAAAATGTGCAGATGCCGCCGCAGTTCGGTAACGAAGTTCAAAAGCTCAGCCTCCTAGCCCCAAGTACCGTTTCATCCCGCACTTCCAGGCCAGATGGCAGACGATCAGCATCAGACCGATCCAGATGCCTTGTCCGGCGATGCCTTGCCAAATCAGCCCGTCCGCGATTTTGCCGTTCAGGACGTTGACAGGGAAGTAAATCATATAGTGGAAGGGCAGGTAACGGAACAGCTGCTGCAGCCCTTCTCCGAAGATTTCCAGCGGAAACATGCCGCCGCTCATAATATTGACCAGCAGGCTGGTGACAACGAAAAAGTAGGAGATTTCCGACAACCAGAAGGCGCACGCGCAAAGGGCGTACGAGATCAGAAAGCTAAGAATGACAGACAGGCACAGGGAGAGGAAAAAAGCCAGCAATCGTTCAAGTCCGGTATGCTGCTTATAGAATGAGTTCAATGCGAAGGTTAGAGCCAGTATGACGAGCAGGGAAATCGCTACATAGATCAAGCGCTGCCCGATAAACGAGCAGATGCGGAAGCCAAAATACGCAACCGGCTTGACAATATATTTATTCAATCCGCCGCTTTTGATATCTTCGGCGATGGCGTGCTCCATATTCGTAATGACCAGCTTGGAAACGACGGCGGCAATGATCGTATACATGATCATCTCTTGATAGGAATAGCCGAACAAGCCGCTCTCTCCGGCGCTCGCGTACACCGCCGTCCATATATAGTAATGCACGACGATCGGAAATACCGCGCTGAACAAGGAGAGAAAAAAATTAAAGCGGTATTCCAACGAGCTTTGGAAGCCGATGCGGAACGCGACGACATATTTGTGATGAGCCATGACGCTACCTCTCGCGGAGTCCGACGAAGCCTTCTTCGGCCGTCGGTCCTCAATTTTGTGAATGATGGGGAGTTGTCCGGGAACGGATGCTTGAACGACATGCGGCTTTCGTCAAAATTTTTGCGAATCAACAATTTTTTCAGAAAAAACCGCCGTTTCTATATCTTGTCATACTCAAAGCACTTGACAAATTTCGGCATGACAAAAATTACCTATTTACCGAAAGAAATTACCGTATAACATGTAAAATTAACCCATTGCTTTCATTCATTGTATTGAAGAGCTGGGTACTTTGTCCATAGTGCACGGGGATCAATTGTACCCCAAGCGCTTGGAGAGAACGACGACATCTGATATCGACAGACAGCAAACGATGTAATATTGTGTCGGATGCGGTCAGGAAGGCCGGAAGCGAGCTCAGGAATGTCATAATCCGCAATCGTTAAGAAATCCTAACCAATGTGACATGCTATAGTTTAAGAAACATGAAAACGATGAAAGGAGAAATGTACAATGACAACCCTGCATCAAGCACCGGCTGCAAGAGCGGAAATGCTTATTCGCAGACCGGTGGAAGAGGTATTCGAAGCTTTCGTCGAACCGGCGGTTACGACGCGATTCTGGTTCACCAAAAGCAGCGGAAGGCTGGAAGCCGGCAAAAGCGTCCGGTGGGATTGGGAAATGTACGGCGTTTCTACCAACGTCCATGTCAAAGAAATCGAGGAGAACCGGCGCATCCTCATCGAATGGGAGGAGTCTTACGGTTACACCACGGTCGAATGGCTATTTACCCGCCGGGAGGATAACGAAACCTTCGTGACGGTAACGAACACAGGGTTTCAAGGGGATGGGGATGACATCGTCAAGCAAGCGATCGGCTCGACAGAAGGGTTTACGATCGTATTGTGCGGGCTGAAGGCGCTTCTTGAGCACAATATCGTCTTGAATCTGGTGTCGGATAAAGCTCCCGACGCCCATGTGAATGGGTAGGAGCGGTTTTTAGAATAAAACCGATTCGGCTTCTGCGAATCGGTCTCAGAGTGTTGAAGTGGTTTTTATCAAGAATAGAGAAACATACGGAGGTGGGGTATCTACTGGAGGAGCGATAGCGTTCGCCTTTGTCTGCGGGAAATATCCGCTGCTAAGCGAATTCTAATAGAAATTTCCTGCAGACAACAGCGACCGGAAGTAGATACCCCCCCCCTCGTACCCCTCTATTACCTTCAACTGAGCTCAACCGGGCACCTTCACGACAAAAGGAACGGTGAACACCTTGCCTTCGTGCTGGAACTGGCCCCACAGCTTGTATACGCCGCTTTTCGGGAAGTTTGTCATGAACTTGGCGTCCGGCCCGGAGGCCTTCTCCTCCATCGGATGGACGTGCAGATACTGCTCGGCATCGGCGCTCAAAATAACGACATGTCCGACCGCTCCGAGATAAGGCTGTAGATTCATCACCGGCTGCTTCGAAGCGGCGTCGCGAATCGTAAACGTCAGGTTCGCGTCCATTCCCGCCATCAGGTGGTCGATCGCAAGCGTTACCTCTTTGCCGTCCACCGTTTTGACCAGCGTGGACTCGGGTTCGATCGCCGCGGCTGCGGGCGCATCGCCCTGTACGCTGATCCACTCCGTCTGAGTTACCGTCCCTTGACCCGTCGGCACGAAGTCCGCAATCAGCTTGTAATCGCCGCCGCCCGGAAACTGCGTCGTGATGTCGAACCGGCCTCCGCCCTTATAGTCGGGATGGATGTGGTTAAAGAACGACAGGTCTTTGCTGACGACGATCAAGTGAAGCTTCTGTTCGTGCGTAATGTCGAAGTTTTCCACCGGCTTGTTGTTTTTGTCCGTAATCTGAATCGTGAGCGGAGTATCGCTTCGGGCCTGCGGCTTGTCCGATGTCAGCTTGAAGGATGTGACGACATCGCCGCTCTTCGGCGCTTCGGATTCCCCGCCACCGTGATTGCCGTGTCCGGCTTCTTCCTTCGGTGCCTCCTTCGGGGCCGAGGCTTCTTTCCCCTGCTGGCCGCATGCGCTTAGAAGCAGCGCCGCACCCAGCAATGTCGCTATGGCTGCTTTTTTCATAAATACCCTCCTGTTTTCTCTCGGTTGTTTTTAGTGTAAGGGACGCTTTTGAAGATCTTGTGAAGATCATCACTCTCCGCCGCGCTTTAACCCGGAAAACAAATCCGCACCGCCGTCCCCCGGCCGACCTCGCTCTCGATTTCCATGCGTCCGCCGTGCGCTTCGGCCAGCCTCCGGGCGATGGTCAGCCCGATGCCGCTTCCCCCCGTGGTGCGATTCCGCGATTTATCCGTACGGTAGAACCGCTCGAACACATAGGGCAGCTCCTCGGCAGAAATGCCGATCCCGGTATCTGCAACGACGACCCGCGCCTCGCCGTCAGCCTGCTCCACCGTCACCTCGACTTGTCCACCGGAGGGCGTGTACTTCCAGGCGTTGCTAAGCACATTGGCCAAAATTTGCCCGATCCGCCTCCTGTCCGCTTGGACAAGCACCGGTTGTGCCGGGGCGGCGAACCGGAGCGCAACCTGTTTTTGCGCAAAAGCGGCCTTGACGGTCTCCACGCTCTGAGCGGCGATGGCCGACAAGTCTTCTGTCTGCAGGCGAAGCCGAAAATGAGGCGAGTCCATCTGCGTCAGCTGCTCCAAATCGCCGACCAGATGACTCAGCCGCTCGACCTCCTCGTGACAAGCCGCGAGCCGGACCTGCGTCGGCTCCCAGACGCCGTCCATCATCGCTTCCATATGGCTCTTCAACGTGGCCAACGGGGTGCGCAGCTCATGCGCGACGTCGGCGGTCATCGTCTTCCGCAGGCGCTCCTGCTTCTCCAATTGCGCAGCCAGCGCGTTAATCGCTTGCGCCAAATCGGCCAGCTCGTCGTTCCCGCGAACCTCTGTGCGGGCCTCCAGCTCGCCCCCAGCCATGCGGACCGCCATCGCTTTCATCGCCATGAGCGGCGCCGCCATCCGTTTCGCTGCGTACAAGCCGGCCAAGGCCGCCAGGACGATGCCTCCGGCGGCAATCCAGACGACCGACTGGACAATCGCCTGCTCCAGATGCGCATTGAACGTTACCATATCCGCGCTCGCCGCCGCCTGCTGCTGATACATCACAAAATGGCGGTGCGCCTGCACGAGCAGTACCGTGAGCGCCATGATCAGAATCCCGCACGTTAATCCGATAAACACGAGCGCAAATCTGGCATACAGTCCTCTCACGGCCAAGCCCCTCCGGCAAACCGGTAGCCTGCGCCGTACACCGTTACGATATACCGCGGCTCTTTCGGCACCGGCTCGATCTTCTGCCGCAGGTTTTTGACATGCTGGTCTATCGTGCGCTCGTCGCCTTCGAAATCGAAGCCGAGCACCTTCTCGATCAGCTCGTCTCTCGTGAAGCAGCGCTCCGGGTGTCGGGCAAGCGTAAGCAGCAGCTTGTATTCGTTGGGTGTTAAAGCAACCGGATCGCCATCCTTGTATACTTCGCGCTTTAACGTGAGAATCACCAGCTCGCCGCCGCCGAACGCCATTCGGTCCGCCAGCAAGGCGTCGTCCTGCGTGCGGCGCAGGATCGCCCGGACCCGGGCGGCCACCTCCCGCGGACTGAACGGCTTCAGCACGTAATCGTCCGCGCCGATGGACAGCCCGGTCACCCGGTCGTTCTCGGACACTTTGGCCGTTAGCATCAAGACCGGCAGCGAGGATCTTTGCCGGATGCGCCGGCATACCTCCTCGCCGGACATGTCGGGCAGCATCAAGTCCAGGATGACGAGATCGACCGCCTCCCGCTCCAACATATCCAACGCTTCCGAGCCGCTGGCGGACTCCAGTGTGCGGTACCCGTCCTTTTGCAGATAAGAAGTGACGACATCCCTGATTTTCGCCTCGTCGTCGACCATGAGAATCGTCTTGTTCACCGCGGTTTTGCAGCTCCTCTCCGACCTGCCGTATTCACCGAAAGAAGGGCGCCCGGCAACCGGGCACCCGCCTTCCGCTCTACTTGAAAGTCCGGTGAATAACTGGCGCTGCGCAACCAAAGCATTCTTCCGATCACTGTTGTTCCCGGATTTCCGGATTATGCAACCCCTCTTAAGGTTGAAATCCGGAAACAAAGGCGAACACTTCGTTTCTACAGAATGCTTTCGGTTGCTCCACTCGTTATTCACCAGACTTTTAGAGCTTCACCTTCTGCAATCGGAGCGCGTTGAGCACCACCGACACCGAGCTTAGTGCCATCGCGGCTCCCGCCACCCACGGAGCCAGGAAGCCCAGCGCTGCGATCGGAATACCGAGCGTATTGTACGCAAGCGCCCAGAACAGGTTTTGCTTGATGTTGGCCATCGTTTTCCGGCTCATCGCCGCGGCGTCCGGCAAGCGGATGAGATCGCCCTGCATGAGGGTCACATCGGCCGCTTCGATAGCGATGTCCGTCCCCGTGCCGACGGCGATCCCGACGTCGGCCGTCGCAAGCGCCGGCGCATCGTTGATGCCGTCGCCGACCATGGCGACCTTGCGCCCTTCCGCCTGCAGCTTCTTCACCTCGGCGGCCTTCCCTTCCGGCAGCACCTCGGCCAGCACGCGGTCGATGCCCACCTGGCGGGCAATCGCCTCCGCCGTCCGGCGGTTGTCGCCGGTGATCATGATGACCTCGATGCCCCCCTGCTTCAAACGGGCAATCGCTTCTTGCGACGTTTCTTTGACCGCGTCGGCTACCGCGACCATGCCGGCATACTGCCGGTCCACGGCGATCAGCATGGCGGTTTTGCCTTCCGATTCCAGCCGCTCCATCGTCCCCTCGGCCTGCGCGAATTCGATCCCTTCGCGCCGCAGCAGCTTGCGTGTGCCGACCAGCACCTCGCGCCCTTCGACGACGGCGGCGATGCCGTAGCCCGGAATCGCCTCGAACCGTTCCGCTTCGGAGAACGCGATGCCTTTCGAACGGATGCCTTCCACAATCGCTTCCGCCAGCGGGTGCTCGGATTGCTTCTCGGCGGAAGCGACCAGGCGCAGAACCGTCGCTTCGTCCGCAGCTTCGATGCTCACATCGGTCAGCTCCGGCTTCCCTTTCGTAACGGTGCCGGTTTTATCCAGCACGATCGTATCGATCCGGTGCATCGATTCCAGATGCTCTCCGCCCTTGAACAAAATCCCGAACTCCGCCGCGCGGCCCGATCCGGCCATGATGGAGGTCGGCGTCGCGAGCCCCAGGGCGCAAGGGCATGCAATGACGAGGACTGCGATCGCTTTCTCCAGCGCATTGGCGAATTCGCCCGGAACGACCGCAAAGTACCAGATCAGGAACGTAAGCACCGCAATCCCGACGACGATCGGCACGAAGATGCCGGAGATCCGGTCGGCCACCCGCTGTATCGGCGCCTTCGAGCCTTGGGCGTCTTCGACGACCCGGATAATTTGCGCCAGCGCCGTCTCTTTGCCGACCTTGGTCGCTTGGATCCGCAAGCTGCCGTTCCGGTTGACGGTGGCGCCGATGACGGCGTCGCCCGGTTTTTTCTCGACCGGGATGCTTTCGCCGGTCAACATCGATTCGTCGACCGCCGACATGCCGTCGAGAACGAGGCCGTCGACCGGAATTTTCTCGCCCGGCTTCACCAGCACGACGTCTCCGGCCAGCACCTCTTCCACCGGCACGCTCAGCTCGACGCCGTCGCGGACGACAAGCGCCGTTTTGGCCTGCAGGCCCATCAGCTTCTTGATCGCTTCCGAGGAGCGTCCCTTCGCCAGCGCCTCGAACCATTTGCCCATCACAATCAACGTGATCAGCACCGCGCTCGTCTCGTAATACATGGAAGGCATGCCATGGTGCGACGGCGAACCGGCCGCAGCCCACTCCAGCGTCAGGTACAGGCTGTAAAAATATGCAGCCGACGTGCCCAGCGCGACGAGCACGTCCATGTTCGCGCTCTTGTTGCGCAGCGCTTTGTAAGCTCCGGTATAGAACGGCAAGCCGATGATGAACTGCACCGGCGTCGCGAGCGCAAGCTGCACCCACGGATTCATCAACGCTTCCGGCAAATAAATCCACGAGGTGAACGAAAAGTGGCTGACCATCGCCCACAGCAGCGGAAACGAAAGAATGGCGGAGAAGATCAGCTTCGTGCGGTGCGCGGCAATTTCTTTTTGCCGGTGGTCGCCATCTTCCTTCCGCTCCTCCTTCAGCCCCGCTTTGTAGCCGAGCTGCTCGACTTTGCGGATCATATCGTCAACGGACACCGCCTGCCCGGAGTATTCGACGTGGGCCGTCTCCAGCGCAAAATTCACGGTCGCTTTCCCGACGCCGGGCACCTTGTTCAAGCCCTTCTCGATCCGGTTCGCGCAGGCTGCGCAGGTCATGCCCGTAATGGCAAGCGAGGCTTGCTGCTGATCCGGCTGCTGTTGTTGTTCCAATCGCTGTTCCATAGCTAAGCACCTCTCCTCAATATACCCATATGGGGTATATTTTAATCAAAAAAAGAGAGCGGCCGGAGCCGCACCTCGGCAAAACCCGGTGAATCGCGGATTAAACTACGTCGTAGCCTTGGTCTTCAATCGCGGCTTTGATCGCATCCGGATTCGTTTTCGACTCTTCATACTGCACTTGAACGGATTTCGCGGCCAAGTCAACTTTGCCGGTCGCGCCGATGTTCTTCAAAGCTCCCTCGATGGAATTCACACAATGATTGCAGGACATGCCTTCGACTTTCAACGTAATGGTTTGCATAGGGGATCTCTCCTTATTTCATTAATTTTTGGATGGTGGTAAGCAGCTCTTCAACGACTTCGTGCTCGCCCGCTTGAATGCGTTCGATCACACAGGACTTCATATGGCCTTCGAGCAGCAGCTTGCCGACGCCGTTCAGCGCCGATTGGATCGCGGCGATCTGGTTAAGAACGTCGTCGCAATACGTGTCTTTCTCGATCAAGCCCTTCACGCCCCGGATCTGGCCTTCGATGCGGTTCAACCGGGTGATGAGATTGGCTTTGACTTTATCGGAATGATGGCTTTTTCTCTCGCTGTCCGTGGAGCAGCAATGTTCCGCCTCCGTAATGTTTTCCATTGTGTTCCCTCCTCTTGGTTTCATATTACTATACCCCCCTACCCTATGTCAACCGGTGAATTGCATTTTTTTTCAAGCAGCCTTTCGGCTTTAGTTTTCCATTTCCTAGGCTATTCTAAACCAAGCCTGGGTGTCCGCTCCGACCCGCACCCTGCCTCGAATAAGGCTGCCTTTCCCTGCTTTAGGGACGATACCGTTTTTTCTTCAAGGTAGCTGCCAAAAGTCGACACTTGCTCAAAAACCGGCCGCGGCGCCCGGTCCAGCTCACTTTTTTTTGTCCGTTCGTAGTGACTCCCCCTATAGCGTGTGCTACAATATTCTTAAATCGTAACACGATGGAGAGAGACGATAAGATAACTACGGATGTGGAGTTGAGAACACGTGAACAATCCTGCAATGCTCAAGGTGATCGTATGGGGACTTATTCTTGCCCTTATCTTGACCGGATGCACCACCCCGACCGCTAAGAAGGAAGAACCCCCGGTTGCCGCGACCAAAGACGAGCTGATCTTGGCCGTCGGCTCCGAGCCGGAAGCTGGCTTCGATCCGACGACCGGCTGGGGACGGTACGGCTCGCCGCTGTTCCAAAGCACGCTGCTGAAGCGGAATGCCGAAATGAAAATTGTAAACGATCTGGCCACCGGCTACGAAGTGAGCGGCGACGGGACGGTATGGACCGTCAAGCTGCGGAGCGACGCGAAGTTTTCCGACGGCAAGCCGGTGACGGCCGCCGACGTACAGTATACGTTCGAAACGGCGTCCAAAAACGGCTCCATTATCGATCTCACGAATATGAAAAGCGTCGAAGCCGCGGACGACGCCACGGTCAAGTTTACGCTCAAGGAGCCGCAATCGACGTTCCTGACGCTGCTCGTGCAGACGGGCATCGTGCCGAAGCACGCCCACGGCCAAGACTATGCCCAGAAGCCGGTCGGGTCCGGGCCGTACAAGCTCGTGCAATGGGACCGGGGCCAGCAGGTCATCGTCGAGGCGAATCCCGATTATTACGGGCCGAAGCCTTTTTTCAAGAAGCTGACGTTTCTGTTCCTGAACGAGGATGCCGCTTATGCCGCCGCCAAAGCCGGAAAAGTGGACGCCGCTTACATTCCCGCCGCCTTCAGCAAGCAGCCGGTCGCCGGGATGCGGGTCGAAGCCGTACATACCGTAGACAACCGGGGCATCGTGTTCCCTTATATCCGTTCCGGGACGATCACGAAGGACGGCAATCCCATTGGCAACGATGTGACGGCCGATATCGCGATCCGCAAAGCCGTCAACACGGCGATCGACCGCAAAGCGCTGGTCCAAGGCGTACTGGAAGGACACGGCACGCCGGCCTACACCATCAACGACCGGCTGCCCTGGTGGAACCCGCAGACGGTCACCCCCGACGCCGATGTCGAAGGCGCGAAGAAGCTGCTCGCAGATGCAGGCTGGAAAGACGCCGACGGCGACGGCATCTTGGAGAAGGGAGCGCTCAAAGCGCAATTCCCGCTCATCTATCCCTCGGGCGATGTGACGCGGCAATCGCTGGCGCTGGCCGTGGCCGACATGCTGAAGCCGGTCGGCATTCAAGTTAACGTCGATGGCAAAAGCTGGGACGATGTTAAGAAGCTGATGCATTCCAGCGCCGTCATGATGGGCTGGGGCAGCAACGATCCGCTCGAAATGTACAACGTGTACAGCAGCAAATACCGCGGCATCGAATATTACAACAACGGGTTTTACAGCAATCCGACGGTCGACGCTTGGATGGACAAGGCCCTTCGGGCCACAAAGGAAGAGGACGCCTGGGAATTTTGGAAAAAAGCCCAATGGGACGGCACGACCGGTGTCAGCGCACAGGGCGATGCGCCATGGGCTTGGCTGGTCAACATCGACCATCTGTATTTGGTCAAAGACAAGCTGGATATCGGGAAGCAGCGCATTCATCCGCACGGCCACGGCTGGCCGGTTACGGACAATATCGAGGAATGGAATTGGAAGAACTAGGCCCGGAAAATGAGGTTATGAGATGATGCGCAGCTTGCTTACGTTTTTAGGCTTGAAAGCGGTCCGGCTGGTCACTTTGCTGGCGGCGATCAGCGCGATTTCCTTCGTGCTCGTCAGCGCCTCCCCCATCGACCCGATTCAAGCCTACGTCGGTGCCGACATGATGCGGGTGAGCCCGGAGCAGCGGCAGCAGATCGCCGAGCATTGGGGTCTCGACAAGCCGCCAGCCGAACGATTCGCAAACTGGGGGACGGCCCTGCTGCAGGGCGACCTTGGCGCCTCCATGATTTACCGCAGGCCGGTGGCGGAGGTGATCGGAGAGCGGTTTGCCGGTTCGCTGGCGCTGATGTGCGCCGCCTGGCTGCTGTCCGGACTGCTCGGCTTTGCGGCAGGCAGCTTGGCCGCGATGAAGAAAGATACGTGGATCGACCGATTGATCCAATGGTACTGCTATACGCTGGCCTCCACGCCCGCATTCTGGATGGGCCTGCTGCTGCTTCTGCTGTTCGGGGTGTGGCTGGGCTGGTTTCCGGTCGCGTTGGGCGTCCCTGCCGGGGTGCTGGCTCAGGAGGTCACGTGGAGTGACCGGGTGCAGCATATGATCCTGCCCGCGCTGACCTTAAGCATCGTCGGCATCTCGAACATCGCGCTGCATACGAGGCAGAAGCTGCTCGACGTGCTGGCCAGCGACTACGTGCTGTTTGCCCGGGCCCGCGGCGATCGCGGCTTCCGGCTGTTCCGGCGGCACGGCCTGCGCAATATCGCGCTGCCCGCCCTGTCGCTGCAGTTCACCGCGTTCAGCGAGCTGTTCGGCGGGGCGGTCTTGGCCGAGCAGGTATTTTCCTATCCCGGCCTCGGACAGGCCACCGTCGAAGCGGGGCTGCGGGGCGACGTTCCGCTGCTGCTCGGCATCGTGCTGTTCAGCGCCCTGTTCGTGTTCACCGGCAATCTGATCGCGGATCTGCTCTACCGCTTGGTCGATCCGCGAATCCGGGAGGGACGGGCGTTATGAATAAGTTGCAGACGTCCAACGGTTCGACACCCTTTCGCCCCCGGGCACGGCTCGGCCGGAGGCATCGGGCGCTGATCGCGGCGATCGGCGCGGCCGTGCTGATTCTGGGAACCTTGCTCCTCGGGCTGCTGCTCAGCCCGGACAACCTGTCCACCCGACTGGAATGGCGCAATCTTCCGCCATCGCTGCAGCATCCGTTCGGCACCGACTGGCTCGGGCGTGATATGTTTACCCGTACCCTCAAAGGGCTTGCGCTAAGCGTGCAGGTCGGCTTGATTGCCGCCGCTTGCAGCACGGTGATTGCCACGACGCTGGGGCTTATCGCCGCGACGATGGGCCGGAGGGCCGACCGGATCATCGCTTGGCTGATCGACTTGTTTCTGAGCGTGCCGCATCTCGTCACGCTCATTCTGATCGCGTTCGTCTTCGGCGGCGGCATGCGCGGCATCGTGATCGGCGTCGCCCTGACGCATTGGCCGAGCTTGGCGCGGGTCATCCGCGCGGAGGTGCTGCAGCTGCGCAGCGCCGAATTCGTGCAAATTTCGCGGCGGCTCGGCCAGTCCCGCTGGCAAGTGGCGACGCGGCATATGCTGCCTCACCTGCTGCCGCAGCTGCTCGTCGGGCTGCTGCTGCTGTTCCCGCACGCGATCCTGCACGAAGCCGGCGTGACGTTTATCGGCCTGGGCCTGTCGCCACACCAGCCGGCGATCGGCATTATTTTGTCCGAGTCGATGCGGTATTTATCGACCGGCATGTGGTGGCTGGCCGTCTTCCCCGGCCTCTGCCTGCTGATCGTCGTCCGGGCGTTCGACCGGGCCGGGGAAAGTCTGCGTCTGCTGCTCGATCCGCGGGACCCGCAGAGCTGAACCATCCGGCCCCGCAGCATGACAAAAAGAGGAGGCTCGGCGCAACGTGCCTGAATCTATGCCTGAACATATTCATGTCCCTGTACTTGAAGTGAACGATTTGTCCGTCGCTTTCACGCGGTACGACCGCGGACTGCGCCAATCTACGGTGGAGGTCATCCACAGCCTGCACCTCACGGTCGGACGGGGCGAGCTGCTCGCAGTCGTCGGATCGAGCGGCTCCGGCAAAAGCCTGCTCGCCCACGCCATCCTCGGCATCCTGCCGGACAATGCTGCCGTCTCCGGGACGCTGCGGTACGAAGGCGAGCCGCTGACCCCTGCCCGGCAGGAGGCGCTGCGCGGCAAGGAGATTGCGCTGGTGCCGCAATCGGTCAATTTCCTCGACCCGCTGATGCGGGTGGGCGACCAAGTGCGCAGCTCGGTCCGCGAGGGCGATGCGGTCGCCGCGGTCCGCCGGATCTTCGACCGCTATCGTCTTGCCCCCGGGACCGAGCGGCAGTACCCGTTCCAGCTGTCGGGCGGCATGGCGCGGCGGGTGCTCGTCTCGACGGCGACGGTCGGCGGCCCGCGGCTCGTCATTGCCGACGAGCCGACGCCCGGCCTCGACCCCGCGGCGGTGCGGGAAACGCTAAGCCGGTTCCGCGAGCTGGCGGACGAAGGCTGCGCCGTGCTGCTCATTACCCACGACATCGAGTCGGTGCTCCCCTTCGCGGACAACGTCGCCGTCTTCTATGCCGGGACGACGGTCGAAACGGCGCCCGCCGGCGACTTCTCCGGCGACGGAGCGCGGCTGCGCCATCCGTACAGCCGGGCGCTCTGGCAGGCGCTGCCGCAGAACGGCTTCAGGCCGATTCCCGGCGTCCAGCCGCATCCGTCCGCTCTGCCGCCGGGCTGCTTGTTCGCGCCGCGCTGCGCCGCGGCCGACCCGGATTGCAGCCGCGAACGGCCGGAGATGCGGGAGCTGCGCGGTGGGACGGTGAGGTGCATCCATGCGACTTGAAGCGCGAGGTCTCGGGTACCGGCGCGGACGGGACGCCTGGCTGTTCCGGGGCGTCGATCTGACGCTAACGCCGGGGGAATTGACCGGCCTCGTCGGTCCGAGCGGCTGCGGCAAGACAACGATCGGCCGGCTGCTGGCCGGGTATGAGGAACCGCCAGAAGGGCGCATCACTTTAGGCGGCGAGCCCCTTCCCCGCAGCGGCTATCACCCGGTACAGCTCGTCTTCCAGCACCCCGAGAAGGCGGTCAATCCGAAGTGGCCGATGCACCGCGTCCTGCGCGAAGGCGGGGAGCCCGATCCGGCGCTGCTGGAGGCGCTGGGCATCGAGCAGGAATGGCTCCGCCGGCGGCCTAACGAATTGTCCGGCGGCGAGCTGCAGCGCTTCTGCGTCGCGCGGGCGCTCGGGCCGCAAACGCGGTTTCTCATCGCGGACGAAATGACGACGATGCTCGACGCGATCACGCAGGCGCAAATATGGCAGGCCGTGCTCGCGATCGCCCGGCAGCGCCAGCTCGGCGTGCTCGTCGTCAGCCACGAGCCGGGCTTGATCCGGCATCTCTGCACGAACGTTATCGATTGGAACGAGCTTACAAGCAGGGCCGCAATTTCGGATCGTTAAAGAACCGCCAAGTCATCGCAGTCCGAAGAGACAATTGACATTCGAAAACGCCCCGTGCTATAGTACTGTTAATTTATTTTTCGTGAAAGACAACGATGGGGAAAGTAAGCACGGCGTATTTCCAAGCGACCCGGGGAAGGTGCGAGCCCGGGAAAGAAGCCCTGCCGAAAGCCACCCTGGAGTCGCCCTCTGAAGCTTTCAGCCGTAGGAGTTGGCCGGTGTTCCGCCGTTATAGGACCGAGTGGACTTCGTATGTATTGGAGTCAACGAGGGTGGTACCGCGTGAGCATAGCTCTCGTCCCTTTTTTGGGGACGGGGGCTTTTTTATTTGCAAATTTGCACGAACAAATCCATGAAAAGCTGGTGAATGGTTATGACATTCAATTGGTCCGAACGCCTCTCCCCCGTCATCCGGGATATGCCGCCTTCCGGCATCCGGCGGTTTTTCGATCTCGCGTCGGAAATGTCCGGGATTATTTCGCTGGGCGTCGGGGAGCCTGACTTTGTGACGCCTTGGGCAATCCGTGAAACGGGGATTCAGTCTTTAAGGCAAGGATACACGATGTATACGTCCAACGCAGGCTTGCTGGAGCTGCGGGAGGAAATTGCCGCTCACCTGCACGGGTTTTACGGCGTGCATTACGAGCCCCGCAGCGAGGTGTTGGTTACGGTCGGGGTCAGCGAAGCGGTCGATCTGGCTTTGCGCGCAATCGTGCATACCGGGGACGAGGTGCTGATCGCCGAGCCGTGCTACGTCTCGTACGGGCCATGCGTCACGATGGCGGGCGGCGTGCCGGTTCCGATAACCACGACGGCGGACAACGATTTCCGGCTGACCGCCGCACAGGTGGAAGCCGCGATCACGCCGCGGACCAAGGCGCTGCTGTTCAACTATCCGAACAATCCGACCGGCGCGACGATGTCCCGGGAGGATCTGCTCGAAATTGCCAAAGTCGTGGAAAAGCATAACTTGATCGTCATTTCCGACGAGGTGTACGACAAGCTGACTTACGAGGGCGAGCATACGTGCTTTGCGTCGCTGCCGGGGATGCGGAACCGGACGATTTTGCTGAACGGCTTCTCCAAAGCGTACGCCATGACCGGCTGGCGGCTCGGGTACGCTTGCGGACATTCCGAAGTCATCGCCGCGATGACCAAGATCCATCAATACACGATGATCTGCGCGCCGATTACAGTGCAAAAAGCGGCTATCGAAGCGCTCCGGAACGGCACGGAGGAAATGAAAGAGATGGTCAGCTCGTACAATCAGCGGCGGCGGTTCGTGCTGAAAGGCTTCCAAGAGATCGGCCTGCCCTGCTTCGAACCCCGAGGAGCCTTCTACGCCTTCCCGTCGATCCGGCACACGGGTCTTTCCTCGGAGGCGTTCGCCTGGCGGCTGCTGGAGGAGACGAAGGTTGCGGTCGTGCCCGGCAACGCGCTCGGCTCCGCCGGGGAAGGCCATATCCGCTGCTCCTATGCCTCTTCGGTAGAAAATTTGACCGAGGCGATCGAGCGGATGGGCCGCTTCCTGAAGCAATTTGAGTAATATGGGGTCCGTCCCCATGGGAGGCGGGTTAACCGGCCGAATCCGCAGGCTTGGCAAGCTTTACGGCGTAATCATGCATGACTTCCAGTGAGCCCGTATAGATGAGAATGCCCCGTTCGATTAAACGGCGAAGCCGATACTCGATCCAGCTATGGGAAATCGGACAGTCCAAAGCATGAACAAGAATTTCCCCGATCAGCAGTTCGATTTTAACCCAGCCCTGGGCCTCTGCCTGTAGGGTACGGACGCTCTGAACGATCGTTTCGTCGAAATAGCTTTCATCCGCCGTCCGAAGGGTACCATTCTCATAGATACGAAGCAAGCCCGCTTCTTCTACCAGTCTCCGCCAATCTTGGATAAGCCGCTCTCTGGCCCATGGCGCAAGCGGCTCCGCC
>NZ_JTHN01000100.1 GCF_001399685.1 Paenibacillus sp. A3 | reverse complement strand
TAGCCTGATGGGGCACTAGGTAAGCCAAGATTCGCTCTTGTTTTAACCGATGAAGCATTAAGACGACAGCCATACGACTTTGTCGGCGTGTCAAGCTATCAGAAGTTCCAAGAGTTTAAGCAATCCGTAATGGAAGATGTAGCCATATTTCATATTGCAGAAGAATGGCACATTAGGTGGGTACTTCATGAAAAATTGAAGGAGTATAGAGGAAGAGACGATTTGGGTGGCTGGATTTCCGGCAAGGACATACCCGACGTACAAAAGTTGTTGGATGAGAATGCCAGATTAAAGGCTGAGTTAGAGCAGTATAAAAGAGCAGATAACTGATATGAAATATTCCGAAATAGAGAAAAACCTGGGAGCAAAAATAACAGAAGGAATGACAAAGGGAAGAACAATGAAAAACACCATTATTGGTAATATCCCCTCATGGTAGACAATGTAAAAAGACATCTGGAAAGATGGACTTAAAACGTTATCGACCAGAGGGGATTTTTTCATAGGAGAACGAAGCCGTACGAATAACAGTTATCCTTTAGAGTTAAAAAATGCAAGCAGTTAGGCTGGTAACCGAGAGGTGACCAGACAACTTGGGATTCGAAATAAGACACAGGTAGAAGTATGAGTAAAGCGTTATCGGGAAGGCCAGCCCTTTAAGCAAGAAGCCTTTCGCCAAGGACGACCGCAGACCAAATTTGTAGCTTAGAAGAAGAAATGGCGTAAAAAAGCAGCTTATCCGAATCCCCTTATGCTACAAGAGAAGTTGCTGGAATCAGTATCTTAACTGGCTTTACGTTTGCCTATTTTGTTACTTATTACATAAATAGGAGTACATACCCGTAAATCGTTTCTCTCTCAATCCAACGGGTCATCCAGCATAGCGCTACGGAATCACTACTTCCCTCTTATATAATTACACTCATCTCGTTTATCGCTTTTGGCATTGTGATGAATATTGCTGGAATACAGTTCTTCGGAAGGCTCATTTTCCCTGATCTGACATGGCTGATTATCATAGCACTCATCTCTCCGGCTGTGAACTTACTATCGTTAACCCTTACCGTAATGGTTTCAGCGAAATCAAAAACCTTCCAGGTTACCCGGTTCGGCCGATCCGCTTGCACGCAGTGCGAGGCATCCTCCAAGCGACCTAGTCAAAAAGTAGGCGGAGTAGCAACTGCTATTAGCAGCGTTTCGCCTTCCCAGATATTCCTATAACTATGGGGGATTCTGGCATCATAATAGATGCTGTCCCCTTCTTCGAGCGTATAACGTTCATTTCCAAGCACAAACTCCAATCGCCCGGAGTGCACAAATAGAAATTCCTCGCCATCGCTATGGCCGACCCCGATGTCGCCGTAGGCTGCTCCTTCTTCCAACACTCCCCATATCGGTCCCATCCGGTTGCTGCTTCCTTGACTGAGCGCGTACCAGGTAATACGGGATCCCTCGGAATGCACCAAAGGTTTGCGCTCGTTTTTTCTAACGACAATGCTTCGCTTCTCCTCGCCGAACAAATCGGTAAAATTCACGTTTAATGCATTCGCTATGCGCTTCAGAACACTGATGGACGGATTCGCCTTATCGCGTTCAATTTCACTGAGAAAAGATAAGGATACAGAGGCTGCTTGAGCTACCTTCTTGAGCGTTAATTTCTGTTTTTTTCGCGTGCTTCGAATGGCTTCGCCGATCGAATTCATATGCAAGCCTCCTAAATTTTCATTATGATTTCGCTATCGGCGAAATTTATATCTTTATAATAGGCGTAAATATGAGCAATATCAAGCCCTTTCACTAGGGTGGAATTACGGTGTAAAAACGTTGATTTTGCGCCATTATTGGACTACTATTTAATAAAGGTTGACGAACGAATTTTACCCGGGTATCTGAACATCGTTCATCTCAACAGAATCATTTTCATTTACAGCGAAATTTTTTAAGGGTACCGAGATACGAATCACAACATTACAGCGGTTTCCTTGTTATCCGAGTTCATAGAAACATTGTCAGAAGGATGAAAGGGGCTTAAAAAATGACTGCCAAAAATCCCAAGGTCTATCGAGTAGGTGATGTAACCGTTACGCGTGTCACGGAGATGATGCTTGACGGTGTTCCGCCAGAAGTATATTTTCCGGGATCGTGGGACCCCCTGTTCCTGGAGGAGAATCGAAACTCTCTTCCGGCTGGCCTGATCGATGGCAATTCTCAGCTTATCGTCAGCATTGGAACGTGGGTGGTGAAGACCCCGAAGCATACGATTCTTATCGATACGGCTACAGGAAACGATAAAAACTTGCCTTTAAATCCCGATCTCGCCAATCTCCAGCTTCCCTATCTCGAGCGGCTGAAGGAGGCGGGGGTTACGCCCGAGGAAGTGGACTACGTTCTGCTGACGCATCTGCATGTGGACCATGTCGGTTGGAATACAAAGCTTGTGGACGGAAAATGGGTGCCGACCTTCCCCAATGCCAAATACGTATTTCCGCTCGCAGAGCAACAATATTACTCCAGCGAGGCCAGCCACAACAAAGCAAACGAAGCAAATTTTAACGTATACGAAGAAAGCGTATTGCCTGTTATTGAAGCCGGCTTAACGCAGACCATTGGCCCTGAGGGCGGAGAATTTCTTAATATATTCAAATTCATTCCGACACCCGGCCACAGCATCGGCCAAATGTCCATCCGGCTTAAATCCGGCGGAGAAGAAGCTTTATTTGGCGCCGATGTGATGCATCATCCGTTTCAAGTCTATAATCCGGAATGGAATTCCATGTACTGCGAATTTACCGATCAAGCGCGTATTTCACGGCTCCGGGTGCTGGAATCCGTAGCAGATCGCCAGGTCATTTATTTCAGTACGCATTTCCCCGGAAGCGCGGCGGGATACGTGACCCGCAGCGGGACTGGATACAAGTGGGACTTTATTTAATACGACCTGACAACAAAACGCAATATGGAAGGCGCTGAGCTTATGATAACCCATCTTAATAATATCCATATCGTGACCGAAGACTTGCGTATCCCGAGCGATACGCCCGGAATCGAGCTTTATGTGCGAAATAAACGTCCGGCTTCCATGAATACCTTCTCTAACGAAAAAACAATCGTGATGGTTCATGGCGCTACCTATCCAATTGGCAGTCTGTACGATGTGGAGCTGGACGGCTTCACTTTTCTGGACTACCTTGCCAGCCATGGCTATGACGTGTATGCCGTGGACATTCGCGGCTACGGCGGCTCGACAAGACCGCCCGAGATGGAGCAGCCTGCCGACCTTAATCCGCCGCTTGTCCGCACGGAGACAGGGGTCCGGGATTTTGGTGCAGCCATAGACTACGTTCTGAAACGCCGGAATTTAACGAAGGTCAACGTACTTGGGATGTCTTGGGGAGGAACGGTTGCGGGAGCTTATACCAGCCGAAACAACGATAAAGTAAACAAGCTTACGCTTGTCGCTCCGCAATGGCTAAGCTCCAAACCGGTTCCGATCGATACCGGAGGACCGCTTGGTTCGTATCGCCTTGTTGCTGTCGGCAGCACGATGGAACGCTGGCTAAGCGCCGCACCGGAACATAAACGCGGCGATCTGATTCCGGATGGCTGGTTTGAACAATGGGTCAACGCCACTCTTGCTTCTGACCCGGGGAGCCTAACCGATCATCCTGAGCATATCCGGGCGACCAACGGCCCTATCCTGGATATCCGCGAATACTGGACGGCTGGCAAAGCTTTCTATGATCCTAAGGATATTACGGTTCCCGTCCTTCTTGTCCATGCCGAGTGGGATATCGATGTCCCTCTTGAATTGGCTCAGAATTTCTTCACTTCCCTGACAGGAGCTGCCTATCGCCGCTGGGTTGAAATCGGTGAAGGGACGCATATGGTCCTTCTGGAGAAAAACAGACTTCAGGCTTTTCAAGCCATCCGCGGATTCCTGGATGAAGCGTACGCACCGGCGAAATAAAGCTTCCGCTGTACGAGCGGACTTTAGGATTATATCGCTTGCCTAATTAGAGGCCCGCGGCATTGTCGCCTCGGGCCTTTTTATTCACCAATTTATAAAAGACGGAGAGAAATTTAATACGATGAGCCATACCGCTATTACAACAACAAAAGCACCCGCAGCTATCGGCCCTTATTCGCAAGCCATCATTTTAGGAAATGCCGTCTATACGTCAGGCATGCTTCCGATTGATGCCGAAGGAAATCTGAAAGAAGGCATCGTTGACCAAACCCATCAAATATTAAAGAACCTGCAAGCCGTTTTAGCTCAAGCTGGATTATCTTTAGTAGACGTTGTAAAAACATCCGTTTTCATGACGGATTTAGAGCAATTTCAGCAGATGAACGAAGTGTACAGCCAATATTTCAGCAATCATCACCCTTCTAGAACAACCGTAGAAGTGTCAAGACTTCCAAGAGACGCCAAGATTGAAATAGAGCTTATCGCAATCAAACACATTTAAATCCGCTCCATTATCCGTATTTCTGTGAAAGAAGGCGCATCTGCTTGCGAACTTATTTGCCTCTCTTGTTTTGCGCAACCCTTTACGGAAGCAATTTCGTCTTAAGTTCGCTGCTGCTGCAAGCATTTCCCGCCTTGCATCTGTCGGCATACCGGCTTATGGTTTCATCGGCGTTCCTGCTTATTTATTTGGTTGCAACCCGTGGCATAACGAAGATTACGTTCCGCGACTCCGTTTATTTGGTACCCTTCGTTCTGATTGGGATGCTGCTTCACCAAGTTTCTTTCTTTACGGGACTCCGGACAACGGATGCAACGACGGCTTCGCTCATCTTATCGTTAGCTCCAATTTTTACGGCGCTGTTTGCCCGCTTATTTTTGAAGGAGCCGTTAACGAAACGCATGGCTGCAGGCTCGATTGTCGCCCTCGCTGGTGTCTTCTTCGTAGTTGGACCCGGCGGAAGCATGGGCACAGCCATTACCGAAGGCGTCTGGATCATGTTTATCTGTATGCTGGCATTGTCGGGATCTATGATCCTCATGAAAAAGCTGACGGAACGTATGGATGCATTTGTCGCAACGGTGTATACCACCGTGCTGGGCTGCATTTCGGTATACCCGGTGGCGGTCTGGAGCGAGCCTCACGTACAGGTGGAGCCTCACTTCTGGTGGTGGGTTCTCTTGCTTGGATCGGCTCTGCTTATTCAGGGCTTATGCGCAGTTATCTGGAATGCACAAATCCGCAAGGTAGGGGCGGCTAAAGCCTCCCTGTTTCTGAATTTACAACCGTTTGTCGCCATGATTTTAGGTTATATCACGCTTGGCACCCCGATTTCCTTAACGCAAGCGGCAGGTTCTGTTCTAATCATTTGCGGCGTAGTTCTAGCCACTGTGCAGGGACAGAGAACAAGGAAAACACAAGACGATAAACTAAAATTCTCCCCTGTGGAGAGATAATGGCCTACGCGGCAATCGAGGCTAAAGAAGAAGATTGAGGATTTACGACAAACCAAAGGGAGCGCTTTTTATCATGGCTCCTTTGAAACGTACACCTGCCGCGGCAAACTGTTCCTTGTTTCGTTGAGCTATCGTACCCGTTACTTCAACAAAGTTACCGTCGATATACAAAAGGGCTACTTCCCGAATGCAATAGCTGTGATAATTTGGATAATCTGATATATCATAAACGAAGCGAAGCCAAGTACCGAGATGGTTGCATAAATTCTTCGGGGATTCTGATACCACTTTGGAAATTGTTCTAATCGTTTAGGGGCTTGGAAACCTTGAACAATATCCCCATGTTTGATTACATCGTTATAGGGAACTCTCTCGTCTAAAGAATTCGATTGGGTTTGATTTACAGTAGAGTGAAGCGTCTCGTCATTAAATGGATTGTAGGAAGAATTTTTCATTTTAAACCTCCTTCAATTTGCCGTCCATATTATAACATTTTTTACTAATTCGCGTGGAGGTTTGTTAAATTATGCTCCCTTTAGCTTAACGCGGCTGCCCAATTCATGCAGGCAGCCGCGTCTTGGTTGTTTTTTAAGTTATCGTGTCCGTTAGCGAATTAACTCGTCTCTGTACGCTTTCTCAAACAATATCTTGTAATGAGTTAATCCGAAATCCCTTTCAAGACCTCTTACTTTGCTCCAAAACTCATCTTCGTCAAAACCTTCAAAATCTTCAATGATGAACAAGGCAAGGTTGTGAAAAACATGAGCGATTCGAAATACTTGGTTGAAGTTTTCTTTACTGAATTCACCACTATTTTTAATATCTAAAAACGCTTGATAATTGATCGTCAAGTATGCCTTTTTTTTATTTTCTTCCAACAGAACTCCTCACTTCAGATGAATTTCCGTTAAAATTTTTAACCTACTCCAAATGTTTGTGGACGGCCTCGTGGGGAATATATCTAAACTAACGTGTCCCGTTAGTTCAGCAATTCTCGTACACAGTCCGCCGCATAACCCGCTAAATGAGAGTACCGCTTCAGAGTACCACTCCGGCGTTCAAGGCGATACCTTTCGAAAATGATAATTCAGATTTGTCACATTTTCATGTGGAATCAGACCGGCCTTCCTCTCTGTACCTCATGAAAATGGGCCGAAGATGAGAATGGCAGTCATCAGGAGCAATCCGCTACAAATGAACTGTTCAACTTTCATCCAGACCGGCAAGGCCATCAGATGTCTCCATTATTATCGGCTCAGAAACCGCACCATACGATGAGAGGCTGACGCTGAATCAAATGAATATGGAAGCAGGACTCAAAATAACTATATTAATTGAACAGCTTTATCGAGCACTTCGTATCATCAACAACCATCCCTACCATAAATTAAATATTGTGCGATAAATGCTATTGGGAGTCGGCCAATGATCTGGATAGACTTATGGTACGTTCAGCTTTACTGTTATAATGGCCAAAAAAGCTAAAAGGAGCATGCCGCGGCAGCTCCTTTAGCAATCAAACCAGAATATTTCCGATTTTTCAATCCAACGGGTCATCCAGCATAGCGCTGATGACCTTCAGTACCCTCTTTTGCTCGTTTACACTTCGGCCTCGGAGCTTGTTCACAATTTCTTCGAGCGTAGACTCGCTTCCCTTTCCACTCACAGGCTGGACATACCTAAAGAACTCAACCATCGACAGATCGAGCGCATTCGTAATTTTATCCAGCACTTCTACGGAACAGACTTTTTCGGAACGCTCCAGCTTGCCAATGTAAGTTTCGTGTACCTCAGCCTTATTTGCAAGTTCTTCTTGACTTAGTCCACGTAATTTTCGAAAGTGCCGGATGCCTTCCCCTACCATTTTCATCAAATCGCTCACGGTAATCACCCTAAGCAAACCATAGACCAGCCAGTCAGTTACTCCAAGAGACTATAGAGCTTATTTCTCTAAAAATATATCCTAAAGGGATATTTTTTGGTATAATAAGACCGGCCCCTTTTCCAAGGTAGGCCTTCGGTATCAAGTCATTTGAATGAAAACAGGCTATTTCAAAAAAGAAAGGACTGAACACCATCAGAGTACTATGCATATACCCCGACGACACGGTGGCAGATATTTACGTCACCGACATTGGAGAATTTCTTCGTCTGTCCAAACTGGTAAACGGAATCACCATGGAAGGAATCAATTACGCTGTAGTCCATACCGAACTAATTGTAGAAAAAGATACTTACTACATATCCATGTCATTAAAGCATAAGCACGCACCATAAACTCGTTTAATCTCCCGTGGAAGAAATTTTTTCCATACCAAATTTTATTGAATAATAAACAAACCGTCATTATAATGGGTTCAGCATCAAGACTCTATACATACTGCGGGGTATACACATGATGGAAAAGAGAACATCCGGGAAGCTCAAAAACAAAGTCGTAGGCATCACACTTCTATTGCTCCTCTTAATGCTCACAACTTCGACCATTGCCACGATTTATTCCATCCGAAGCAGCATGAACACCATTCTGATTGACAAGGGAATCGAGTTGAACAAGGAAATTGCCGATCAAGCCGAGCTGATTCTGGCGGGGAATCCGGATAGCGTCAAGAGCCTCCAAGCTCTCGTCGAGAGAAAGATCAAGGAAACCAATCTTACCTACGCAATTGTCATCGATACGAATGTGACCGCCGTCGCTCATAGCGATTCTCAGAAGATCGGCAAAGTATATAAAGATGATCCGTATACGGAAGACGGAGCCAAGAACGGAAATATCAAGACAAGCGCATTTTATGCCGATGTGCAAAAAATCTGGACTTACGATATCATGACCCCGATCTACAAGGACGGGAAGCTTTATGGCGCCATGGATATCGGCATCCCGCAGAGCGAAATCAGCCAGACCATAACCAAAATTCTGACTAATGTGGGCATCATAGTGGCTATTAGCCTGGTTCTCTTTATCATCGTCATGCTGATGATCTACGAGAAAGCTTTCAAACCGCTGGACCACTTGGTAGCCCTCATTCAAAAAACCAGCAAGCTGGACCTGAAAGAAGACGCCTCCTATGAGAAGCTCATGAAACGAAGCGACGAAATCGGAAGAATGACGGTTGCCATCAGTGAAATGAGACATGCATTAAGAGAGGTTGTCGGTTCGATCAAGCAAGCATCCGGCAGCGTCACCGCCACCTCCGAACATCTGACCCAGGTGTCCAACGACAATTTGGTTTCTACGACCGAGCTCTCACATGCGATTGACAACATCGCCAAAGCAAGCGAAGAGCAAGCCAATGAAACGGAACACGGCTCGGATAAAGTATCTGATATGGCGCGCGGCATGGGGGACATCTTGAACAGTACCTCGGAGATCGAATCGATGGTCAACAAAACCAATAGTTTATGCCATAACGGCGTTTCGATTATTAAAGACCTGACCCTCTCTTCCGAGGAGAACAAAAGAGCTTCCGCAAATGTCGAGAGCATCGTGGTTGAGGTGGACCGCAGCTCGGTCGAGATCACAAGCATCGTCGGCACGATTTATGCTATTGCCAACCAAACCAACTTGCTCGCGCTCAATGCCTCTATCGAATCCGCCCGAGCCGGGGAAGCCGGAAGAGGCTTTGCCGTGGTAGCCGCCGAAATTCGGAAGCTTGCGGAACAAACCTCGAAAGCGACGGAGGAAATCCAGCAAAAGGTCGATACTATTCGAGGAAAATCCGAGCTGGCCGTTGCGGAAATGAAAACCAACCTGACCATTGTGGGAGAAAACGTCAAGAACGTGAACGATACCCGGGACATTTTCATGAACATCTCCGACAATCTCGGCATCCTGCAAACGAAAGTGGAAGACATCTTATCGAGCAGCCAACTCATGAAGGAAAGCAACGACAGCTTGGTCGATTTCATCCAGAGCATATCGGCAACGTCGGAAGAAACCGCCGCCAGCTCGGAGGAAATGGCTGCTATGGCCAAAGGCTATTTGCACAGCGTCGAGGTGCTTGCTAAACAAGCCGAAGACCTTAGCCAGCTTTCCACCACATTGAACAAATATATGAATAAGTTCGAGATTTAACAAAAAATGCACCTATGCCGGATGTCCGGGTAGGTGCATTTTTATGTCGGCTGCGTGAAGGCCTCTCAGTCCGTGGAGTCGGGAGAAACCACATCCCACTTTCCAAACAGCGTCAAACCCGCCGCTTTAGCCAGCGACACGGACGCTTGGTTATCGAGCTGGCATCGGTACTGGGGTTCGTATCCCTGTTCATAGGCGTACTTGCTGATGGAACGCACCACTTTGCGGGCGTGACCTTTTCCTCTAAAGGGCGTCAGAGTCAGTACGCCGAGATCCGCAATATGCGAATCCTCCTCCCAGGGATACATACTGGCGGCGCTGACCAGACGGTTGTGCTCAAAAGAACCGAACACCGCCCAGTGATCCAATTCTACATAAGCGTCATCCAAGTCTTGTTCCGAGGCGGAGGGCTGGAACTCGGAGAAAGCCGCTTCATCTTGCTCCGTTAACCGGCGCAAGTCGCCTTCCAGATGTTCTTGCAGCAATACGTTCTTCTCGGCTTCTGAAAAATAATATACATAATCTGCGCCATGCAGAGTGACTCCAGCTTCATTCAATTTCCGGCGAAAGATCGGCTCAGACGGTTCTATTCGAGCAATTGCCGCAGCTTTCGGATCTCCGGGCTCCGAAGGCGCTAGAGCCATTTATGCCGTGGTCATCTTCACTGCCAGATACCTGTCGCACCCTTTAATCTTCATCCGTCATACACTGGCTTCCATCTGACTGCCAAGTGGCGGCTATTTGAAGTTCACGACGGATTCTTATTTAGTCGGTTTAACGTCTTTTTGTTAGGCGATTTCCTCAATTATACATAGACAATCATCTAAAACATCGACAGCTAAATAAAATATCGGAGAAATACCAATAAACAACATATGAGGAGTGATTGTCTATGCATCATCTATATTATGTACCTTCATTTCGACCTAATCTGAATTTCCCTTATGAATATAAGGTACCATATCCGCAGTATCAAACAAGCCCTTGGTATATAACACCTACTTATGACATAAACCGAGTACCTACAGGATCAGTACATTCAAGCTACACCTATGGTAGAGGTAGGTCTAAGGGCACGCCTGTGTCTGATCGGGGTTTAAATAATGTATATTCTCCTGTCCCAAACTCTGTGACACTTCGCCCCGACAAAAAGGAGGAGGGGTACAACAATGCCACTTCACTTTAGGAACGACACTGGAAAAACCATTTGGGTAGCTATCGCCTACAGGGATGACAGATGTACTGGTAGCAAATGGAGAAAAGAAGGCTGGTGGAAAATTGGACCTAGATCGAGCAAAACGGTTTATTCCGAGTCAGCTAAAAATAAAACCTTTTCCTTCTTCGCCCACGACGAAGGTTATAATCACACATGGCCAAAGCGTGTAGATGCCTACACCGAGCTCCCTAATCACATATTTGATCGGTGCTGGGATGAACCCGGTGGGGAACGTCGTGGGATGGGGGATTTTACATCTCATGCCAGTGACTACACAATGGAACTTTACTTTTAGACAAAAGGGTTCCTTCTCTAAAAAACACTCTTAACAAGACAGGGTGTTTTTTTGCCTTGCATGTTCAATAAATCTCCATTTTTCTTCTTTAACAAACCTGCACCGCTAGTTGAATAAAAAAAATCGACATTATTCCTTAACAGTACCTTACAAAAAAGCAAGGGTTGCCCTTGCCTTTTCAGATATCATTTTACGCTGTCATAGAAACAAGACGGTTTGATTTTTTTCATTTAACTATTGCGAACTAGGCATCGGACTTCGCGCCGTGCGAAAATCCTGCGGTGTACTCTCGTTCTGCTTCTTGAAGAAGCGAATAAACGAAAGCGCCGAGTTATAGCCCAGCGCGGCCGCGATTTCATTGACCTTCATCGAGGTGTTCAGAAGCATGTCTTTCGCGATCACGTTCTTGTAATCGTTCACATATTTCGATAGCCCGATCCCGGTCATTTGCTTATACAGCCTGGATAAATATGACGGGTTTAAGCCTACGTAATCCGCCAGAGCGGTGAGCGAAATGTCCGTAGCGATATGCTCCTCGATATAGCGGTGCACCTTATTCACCACCTCCGTCGGCAGCTGCAAGCCCCGCTGCGCATTCCATTCGAAGACGCAGTCAGCGATTTTCCAATAATATTCCACCAGCTCCGGCCATGAGGCCGAATCGTCATAACGAAACAAAATGTCGAGGTCCACCTGCAAATTGACGTGATCGCGAATGTCCCGATATTTGTAGAGATAGAACAAAAACACGGATGAGAGGGAATGGTACAGCTCGCTCTTCCGCTCGCAGGGCGTGTCCGGGTCGTTCCATATGGCGGTCAGCTCGACGAACAGCTTGTTATACTGCTCGCGGTGATTGTTCTCCAGACAGGTCATGAGCAATTGTACCCGGGCATGGAAGAATCCGTCATGATAGCTTTCCGCTTTGTCGTTAGGGTCCGCCTTCTGCATGTCCTTATCGGTCATAATGACCTCATGCAACAATCCGTGTCCTTGCATCAGGCCGTATTTGTTCGAATGAAACCGGTCCGAGAGGCTGTTCCAAGGGATCGCCTCGCTGCCGAGCAAGAACGACACCGACAGCCGCAGCAGCTTCTTGCACGTTTCCTGCACGCTGTCCAGAATACCGCTCGTATACCGGTGGGCTCTCATCCAATCCAGACCGCCGGCATGGCCGGACAGCTCGTCGGAAGCTTTCGGCTGAATGATCCAGACGATCTTGGACAGCTCGAAGACGACGGAAAAGCTTCGTACCTGCGCCGACAAATACTCGTCGCAAATATTTTGCAGCGCATAGGTTAGCAGCGCCTTATCCGGCATGGTGAACATCTCTTTCCAGGCATCCACCCTTCCCATGAGCAAATACACCGGCAGGCTCGCATCGAGCGGAATATCGATCTCTTTGAAGGCCTGCTTGAGCTCCTCTCCTGTGAACTGCTTGCCTTGCAAGAGTCCCCACATGAACTCCTTTTGCAGCGAGGGCAAGGCCATTCTCATCTTGGATTGCGCTCTTGCAATCATCTGCACTTGATCCTGTTCCTCTTCGATTTTCTCGATGGCCCGTTCGACGGATTGAATGATCTTTTCGTCGCTTTCGACCTTCAGAATATAATCGAACCCGCCGTAGGTAATGGCGCTTCGGGCATAGTGGAAATCGTTATAGCCTGTTAGAAAAATCACCTTGCAGGCGGGCCACTGCGACTTGATTTCCCGCAGCAGCTCGATCCCTTCAATGCCGGGCATCTTAATGTCGGACACGACGATATCGATCCGGTGGTGAGACAGCGCCTCCAGCGCTTCTTCGCCGGAATAAGCGCTCATCACCTCAAGCGGCAGATGGCCGGTTTGCTCGAATAGCTCAAGAAGGCCGTCGACGATAATGGGAAGATCATCCACGATCAGCAGTCGGTACATGCCGTTCCCCCTTTAGCTTACGCTCAGTTTGATGATGACTTGCAGTCCGCCCAACTCCGAACGGGACACGGTAATGCCATATGCTTCTCCGTAGCGCAGCTGAATTCTGCGATGGACGTTCATAATGCCGGTCGTTTCCTCGATCCGGTTCGAGGAATAGCGCAGCTTCTTCTGCAGCAGATCGATCTCCTCATCCGTGATGCTTTGGCCGTTATCTTCGACATAGAGGAGGAAGTCGCCGTCCCTCCGCTCGCTATGCACCCACAGCTCGCCGGGCTGAAGCATATTGCCCAACGCATGCTTATACGCATTCTCGATAATCGGCTGCAGAATGAGTCGCGGCACGTCCATGGCAGGGACATCTCCCTCGAACAAAACCTGAATCCGTTCCCCGTAGCAGATTCGTTGCATCTCGACATACGTGCGGGAATGTTCCACCTCCAGCTCAAGCGGAATTTCATCTTCGTCGTTGCGGGTAATGAACTGGAAGTACTGCCCGATATATAAGCAAAATTGATACGCTTTCTCCTTCTGACTCTCCGATTTAATCAACCGGCACAGCACAAAGAAGCAGTTATATAAAAAGTGAGGATTAATCTGCGATTGCAGCCGCTTCAGCTCCGAACGCTGATTCCGGATTTGCTGCTCGTAGTTTTCCTCGATCAACGTTTTCAAGGACCGCACCGTATCATTGAAGGCCCGGTACAAATAACCGAATTCATCCGCTCCTCGATCAATGAGGATCGGCTCCAGCCGGTTCTGCTGCACGCGGCGGAAGGAATGCACCAGCTTCATCAATGGCCGGTAAATAAACCGCAATAGAAAATAAGTAAAAAACATCACGATACAAACGGCCAGCGCGCACGCCCACCAGAACAACGTCCGATACATTTGCAGCGAACCCAGAACCATCTCTTCCGGGATGCAGGTAATCGAATACGAATTCCAGAGATTGGAGTATTTATACACCACAAGATACCTTTTATGGTCATGTACGATCGTTTCATGGCCTTCGTCGGATTGCAACTCCCGCTTCTCCAAGGCAAAAGACTTCATTCGCTGGAGCAAAGCCGAGTCCATCCCCGTCTCCATGCTCCACCCCAGCTCCAAATTGAGCAGAACGCTCTGCCCGCCCCGCGTACGGCCGATTTGCGCGAGCGTTTCCTTGATCTTGGCCGCCGACAGCTCGACTCCCAGAATATATAACGGACTTCGGACCGCATTTCCCGGATATGGCATCGTAATAAACAGCCGGTCGTTCCAGTAAATGAACGGCGCTTCGTACAGCTTCGCATTTTGCTGCATCGCCATATATTCCTCCGGGTCCAGAAGGGTTTCATAATCGTTGCTGAGAATGCTGCGCTTGAGGAGCGGGACGTAGGCCTTCGCTTCTTCGATAAAGGGGCTTGAATTTTTCATCAGCTCAAGCCGCCGCTGAACATCCAATATTTTGCGCGTCCGCTCGTACGGACTCATGTCATTGCCGGTTGCCGCAAGCTCCATCAAGTCCGTATCCATCACATAGTTCGGCAAATAACGGCTGATGCGATCCGCTTCCTTGTCCAGCGAGTCCATATAGAACCGCGTCGTATTCAGAACCGATTCGGTAATTTCGCTGCGGATATTGTCCGAGCCCTTCTCGTTGATCGTCCAAGTAATCGCCATCAGCGGCAGCAAAGCCGCCAGAAAAGCGGCCATCACCTTCTTGAAAATCGAGGAATCACGCAAAAAGAATAAGCAGTTCATCGTATGTTCTCCTCTAATGCCTGCAGACCGCTTCGCTATTATCCTTTTACACTCCCCATGACGATTCCTTTAATGAACAGCTTCTGCAAGAACGGATACACCACCAGGATGGGAAAGGCCGCTACGAAAATTTGCGCCGCTCTGCTCGTGCGGTCGGACAGCTTAAGCATCAATTCGGCATTCTCTGCTTTAATGAAGCGGAAATCCATCTTGATAATAACCGTCTGTAAAAACGTTTGCAGCGGATAATTTTCAGTATGATTCATATACAGCATTCCGTCAAACCAGCTGTTCCAATGGCCGACCATCGTGAACAGTCCCGTCGTGGCCAAGGCAGGCAGGGAGAGCGGCACGTAGATTTTCCATAAGGTCGTAAAATGGCCTGCGCCGTCGATCCGCGACGATTCCTCCAGCTCCTTCGGCAAGTTGCGATAGAAATTCAGCAGCAGGATGACATTGAACACCGGAACGGCTGTCGGCAGGATCAACGCCCAGATGCTGTCGATCAAATTCAGCGATTTTATCGTGAGATAGGTGGGAATCAGACCGCCGCTGAACAGGATCGTAAAGACGAAGAACCAGGCGTAAAACGTTCGCAGCCGAAATTGCCGAGGCTCCTTGGACAACGGATAGGCCGTGAGAATCGTCAAAAACATGCTGAGGGTCGTTCCCAGCACAACGCGCTGGACCGATACCCAGAACGCCCGCAAATATTCGGGCTTGCCGAACACGTTATTGTAGGCGGCCGTTGTGAACTCGACCGGCCACAGCGTAACCTGGCCGGCCGCGGCGGCCGTACCGGAGCTGAACGAAATCGCCAAAATATGAATAATCGGCATCAGGCACAGGAACGACAGAAGCGCCAGGAAGATGTAGTTACACGCAATAAATAGTTTGCGGCCCAAGGATGTCTTTATCGCCACGGTAGGCCTCCTTTCTGATAACGGACGAAGCTTAGAAAATCCGGTAATTCGCTACGCGATAGGCGAGTACATAGGAAATGGCGATCAAGATGAACGATACGACGGATTTCAACAGACCTACCGCTGTGGCGAAGCCGAATTGCGCCTGCTGCACCCCCATACGATAGACGAAAGTATCGATAATATCTGCGCTTTCATAGACCGGCGGGCTGTAAAGGTTGAAAATTTGCTCGAAGCCGGCATTCAGGACGTTCCCGATATTCAGCGTCAGCATCAGGATGACGATCGGCATCATGCCGGGTAACGTGATATGGAAGGTTTGCTTCCATCGCCCCGCGCCGTCGATTTCCGCCGCTTCATAGAGCGACGGGTTGATGTTGGTTAACGCAGCCAGATATACAATCGTGCCGAAGCCGAATTCCTTCCATACATCCGACAGCACCATCGCATACGGAAACCAGGCGTTGCTTCCTAGGAAAAAGATAGGCTGGATACCGAATAGCCCCAGAAATTGATTGAGAATGCCGGACGATGGAGACAACACATCGACCAAGATCCCGCTTAACAGCACCCACGATAAAAAGTGGGGCAAGTAGACGAGCGTCTGGAACGTTCGCTTGATCCATTCTCTCCGCAGCTCGTTCAGCAGGATGGCCACCGTGATCGGCACGACCAGACCGGCGATGATTTTCATCACGGCAATATAGACGGTATTGAAGAAAATACGCCCGATATCGGGATAATCGATCAATAATTGAAAGTTTTTCATCCCGATGAAGGGTGAGCCGAACAAGCCTCTGTTCGGGATATATTTCTGGAAAGCCATGATGAGGCCCGCCATGGGAACATAGCAGAATATTACCACCAGCACGATTCCCGGAATCAGCATCATATGCAGAGGCCACTCCCGCCTCCACATCCGTGTCAGTCCATTCACGCCATTCACCTCGCGTATGCCTAAAGATGTTGTTGCGGTACCATGAAAAAAAGAGGGAGGGACGGTGTACGCCCGATCCCTCGATTCGCCGGATAGCCGTTATTTCTTCGTCTTGTACCACTCGTTCACTTCTTTGGTCATGGCATCGCCGCCAAGCTTCTTCCATTCTTCCACGAATTTATCGAATTCATCGACCGATACTTGATTCATAATGATTTTAAAATAGACCTCGTCCCGCTTCTTGAGCAAAATTTCCTGTCTCTCGGCCATGGTCGGCGTCGGCGCGCCGTAAAATTTGTTTTGCAGGTACTGCTTGTTCTTCTGGATGGCCGGAATCAGCGAATACACGCCATTCGGACCCGAAATCAGATATTCCCACCACATGCTCGTATCGCCGTTCACGTACTTCAGCGCACGCTCATATCGCGTTTTCTGGTCCTTCGACTCCAGAATACTCGTATCCTTATTGGCAATCGCTTTAGGCAGCACCTCGCCGTTGTTGTCGATTTGCTTGCCGACGCGGAGCGGATTGATCAGCCAGTAATTGTTGCCCTTCTCTTTACGGTCTTTGCCGAACTCATACACCTTTTGCTCTTCGGTCGGGTGATTATCGACAGCGATCCATTGGTTCAGCAGCTTGATGACGCCCTCCGGATGCTTCGCTTTCTTGGAGACAACGTAATATTCGTCCACGCCCAGCCCGATTTGCGATAAGGCCGGGTTGCTATCTACCGTCGGTATCGGGAACGCGCCCCACTCCTGCACCACTTTCCCGTCCTTCACGGCGCCTTTGACGAGCTGGGCTGGCGTCCACGAGGCGCCATAGACCATCCCGATGCCGTTGCTGTAGATCAGCTCAGCCTCTTTCTCCGCGTCCTTCACCGCAAATTCGGGATCGATCAACCCTTTCTTGAACATGTCCTGCAGTGCGGCCAGCGCTTGCTTCACCTGCGGCTGAATATCGCTGTTGACCAGCCCGCCCTTGCCATCCTCGATCCAAATATTTTCATAGGCATGGTATCCGTTCAGGAAAGCCCGCAATCCCGTGACCCCGGTTTCAATATTAAAAGGATTTTTGCTGATCGCGAGTCCATACGGTTTCCCCGTACCTCCGGGATCTTTGGTTTTAAAAGCCTCGGCGATCGTCATCATGTCTGCCATCGTCTTGGGCTCGGGCAAATTCAGCTTCTTCAGCCAGTCCGTACGGACATACAGGAACTGGTAGTTGTACGGATTATAGGTGTTCGGAATCGCCATCAGTTTATTGTCGAACATGGCCGTCTTCATCTGCATGCCGCCGTCCATCGTCAGATACTTCTTCGTTTCGTCCGTGGCATACTTGTTGTACACTTCCGTCAGGTCCATGATCATATCGGCTTCGGTCAGCTCTTTCAACTGCGTCGCGTTCACCGGGAAAAAGTCCGGAAGATCGCCGGATGCGATCGTGATTTTGACCTTTTCCTTGAATTGGCTCGTATCGGCTACCCACTTGTTGGTCACTTTGACGCCGATGTCTTTTTCGTACGCATCATACACGGCGTTCTTGGTAAAGTTCTCGCCTTCGTCGAATTTCAGATACTGATCGCTTGGCGAAACCGTCGATACCTCGATCACACCGTTTCCTTGGCCGGATGCCGCGTTATCCGCTTTGTTTTCCGATTCGTTTGCGTTATTGCTGCATGCCGTAACCGCCAAGCTCATCGCCAATGCGGCGAACGAAAGCGCCTTTGTTGTCTTCTTCATGCTACCCCTCCAAACTTATGTTACAAGTCTCCGGTTGTCTTCCTCCGAGTGTTTCCTTCAGTATGGATAACGCCACCTGCATAGTTCAAGTATAGGCAGGGGACGCGCCTTCAACCATATACTACTCTTTACTTTCGTATACACCTCTTGACGTGGCCGTGTTCCGGTACGGAAGCAAACAAGTAAACAATTGTATACAAAAGTCATAACTTATCTCTTTGAAAATAGGCCCGGATTACTTATTCTTACAGTAAGAAGATTCCTGCATGCGTCAAGCATTGACCGCGAAGGAATCGTCAGGAAAGGAGGCTCTGCCGCATGAATGAACCCGAGGTTTGAACGAAACGTCTCCTGTAAGCTGGATTCGAACGTGATCTATCCAGAGCTTGATGCTGCATTAACTTAACGTTGGAAGGAGCGGGATTTATGGGATTGAAAATAAAATGGACAGCAGCCGTCATGACGGCCGTCATGTTCTTGTCACAGATTTCGGCCGTGCAAGCGGAAGAGGCGAAGCCCCAGGAACGGAACCTTGCTTTAGGGCTGAATTATATATGGTCGCAAGCGCCGGAGGCCGCGCATCCGGATACTAACCGGAAGCTGACCGACGGAAAATATGGCGCATTGGATATGTCGGACCCGGCGTGGGTAGGACACGTGCAGAAAATGACGCGCGAGGTCGTATTCGATCTGGGCGAGCAAAAGTCGATCTCGAAGGTTAAAGCACATTTCTTGCAGGATTGGCCCACGAATTCGATTCTTGTCCCGTTGTCGGTGTCGATGTACGCCTCTGACGACAGCCAAAATTGGGGAGCGCTTTCACACAAGGCTACCCAGCTTCTCTGGGGAGACGGTCCTCCAAGACAAGAGACCTTCGAATGGGACGGAAGCCGGGACGGCATCCAAAGCGATAAAACCGTTACGGGGATGGTTTACGCCCGCTATGTGAAAGTCACCTTCCCGATGCATACCCGGGCTTGGAGCCTCATCGATGAAGTCGAGATTTGGGGCACGGATGGAAAAGTAGCAGGAGCGGTAACGGTTCCTCCCGATCAGGTGGGCTACTTAAAGCCGGGAGAAGCGACAGCCGGAATCAACCATTTGGGCTTGCTGTACAACGGGCATTATAAGGATAATTTAGGCGATTGGACGAAAGAACGGATCATTCCGAATATCAGCTATGTGAATCAAGCCGGGCAGCCGGTGGATCGCCTGTTTGACGGCGTGCTGTATCTCGGTCTTACATCGCCGGCCGGCCGGGGCTATGACGGGAGAGCCAATCTGGAAGATTGGCAATGGTATCTGAATAAGACTTTCGCCGCAACCGGCGACATGCAGCAGCTTAACGAAGCGACCAAGGAAGTCGGGGCCAAGCTGGGGCAGCCGGATTATAAGGAGAAGGTCGTTCTGATGATTCCGGACCCGGGGGAGTACTTGAACGATTTCGGCGTGGTGAACGGGGAAGC
>NZ_JTHN01000010.1 GCF_001399685.1 Paenibacillus sp. A3 | reverse complement strand
CATCGGCTGCAGCCGATGGACGGCGTCGATATCGTTCAAGTGGACCGGTCGGACCAGTCGGTAGACCTGTATATCGTCAATTGCATCGCGCCCGGAGATGTGCTGGTCACGCAGGATTTCGGGCTGGCTGCTTTGGCGCTTGGCAAAAAAGCGCTGGCGCTGTCGAATCGCGGCCAAACGTACAATGAACGGACCATTGATTTTTTACTGGAACGAAGACACGAGCAGGCGAAACAGCGCCGCGGAGGCAAGCATACGAAAGGTCCTAAAGCGTTCACCGACGAGGACCGCCAAGCCTTTCTACAAACTTTGACAAAAGTTTTGTCGGGCTTGCAGGAGAATCGGGCAAAGTAGCGAATACCTATACGTGTTAATTTGAATGAAGGTGGATAGGATGAGTAACGGACGCATTCCCGAGCAAGTCATCGACGCGGTCTTGAAAGCCCACGATATTGTCGAAGTCGTCGGAAGACACGTTCATTTGACAAAGCAGGGACATTATCTCAAAGGTCTTTGTCCTTTTCATTCAGAGAAGACACCTTCCTTTACCGTCACGCCCGAAAAGCAGATTTATCATTGTTTCGGCTGCGGGGCGGGCGGGAACGCCATCCGGTTCGTTTCCGAAGTCGAAGGGCTGTCTTTCGGCCAGGCGCTCCGGAAATTAGCCGATGAAGCGAAGCTCGACATCGGACTCGGGCCGCAGCAAGGCCAAGCCGAAACGAAGGAGCACGCGGATCGGGCGAAACTGATCGAAGCTCATGAGCTTGCCGGCAAGTTGTACGAATATCTTCTTCACAACACCGAGCAGGGCAAAGAAGCGAAGCAGTATTTGCATGCCCGGGGGATGACCGATAAGCTCATCGAAACGTTCGGTATCGGCTACGCGCCATCGCGCTGGGATACGCTGACGAATCTGCTCGATAAGAAGCAGTTTCCGCTGCCCCTGGTGGAGCAAGGAGGGCTGATCTCGGCGAAGCAGGACGGAAGCGGGTATGTCGACAAATTTCGAGACCGCGTCATGTTTCCGATTCGCGATTGGAAAGGGCATATTATCGCCTTCGGAGGAAGAGCGATGGGCGACGTACAGCCCAAATATTTGAACAGTCCGGAATCGATGCTTTTCCATAAGAGCCGTACGCTGTACAATCTGCATGCCGCCAGACCCCAAATCCGCAAAAGCCAGGAACTCGTTTTGTTCGAGGGCTACATGGATGTCATTCGCGCTTGGGAGGCCGGAGTGCATAACGGCGTGGCGACCATGGGAACGGCACTGACACCGGAGCATGCGGAAGCGATCAGGCGTCTTGCGGAACGGGTAGTCGTCTCTTACGACGGGGACAATGCCGGACAATCCGCAGCCTATAAGAGCATTCCATTGCTGGAAAATGCAGGATGCAATGTAAGAATTGCCATGTTGCCGAACGGGTTGGACCCGGACGAATATATTTCCGCTAACGGTTCTGAACGATTCGTACGAGAGGTTATCGAAACCGCCGTACCGTCGATCAAATATAAACTTTTTTATTATCGTAAAAATTATAAACTGCAGGAGGATGGAGAAAAGCTTCGCTACATTCAACAAGCGCTCCGCTTGATCGCAGGACTGACTTCACCCATTGAGAGAGAGCACTATGTGAGAGAGCTTTGTTCCGAATTTCACCTAACGTTCGAATCCGCGATGCAAAATCTGAACGAGATCAGGCTCCAAGCCGAAAAAAAGGACCGTTCCGGGGATAATAAAGACAATTCGTGGAATAATGTTATGAATGACGGAAGGCTTCGCGCGCAACCCCCTTCGATGGTCCCTGCCTATCAGAATGCAGAGCGTCAACTGCTTGCCGTCATGATGCTGGACCGGGACATATCCGGTTATGTCGAGCGTCAGCTGGGAGACGGTTTCAATATGGAAGCTCACGCGGCGCTTGCCGCTTACTTGTACGCCTACTACGCACAAGGATTCGAGCCCAACGCCAGCACGTTCATCGGCATGCTGCAGGATGACAAGCTTGAGAGCTTGGCTAGCTCCTTAACTTTAATAGACAATCGCAGCGGTATTAACGATGCCGTGATTGACGATTACATCCGGCAAATCAAAAAGTTCCCGCTCTTGCAGACATTGGAACGAAAAAGAGAAGAAATCAAGCAAGCAGAACGTTTGGGTGATATTCCCAAAGCCCTGCAACTAGGCAGTGAGATTATATCCTTGGAAAAGCAGTTGAAATCATCCTGATTCGTCTCAATATGGTATCGGGGTGTATTCCAGGGAGGAGGGAGTTGGATTATGGCGAACGATCAACGTACGGAACTAGAGACAGAGTTGACGCTCGAACAAGTTAAAGAACAGTTGATCGAACAAGGCAAGAAACGTTCGGCAATTACGTACAAAGAAATTATGGAGAAGCTCGCGCCGTTCGATCAAGACCCGGAGCAAATCGATGAATTTTTTGAACAAATTCAAGAGATGGGCATCGATGTCGGGAACGAATCGGACGATGACAATGATCTGACTCCGATGGAGCATGAGCACGACGAATTCCATTTTGACGACGATTTGTCCTTGCCGCCTGGCATTAAGATCAATGATCCGGTACGGATGTATTTGAAGGAAATCGGCCGGGTCCCGCTGCTTTCCGCAGAGGACGAGATCGATTTGGCGAAACGGATCGAACAGGGCGATGAAGAAGCGAAACGCCGTTTGGCGGAAGCGAACCTGCGTCTGGTCGTCAGTATCGCCAAGCGGTATGTCGGCCGGGGGATGCTGTTCCTTGACTTGATCCAGGAAGGCAATATGGGCTTGATCAAAGCGGTTGAGAAATTCGACCATATCAAGGGCTTCAAATTCAGTACGTATGCCACGTGGTGGATTCGTCAAGCCATTACGCGCGCGATTGCCGATCAAGCGCGTACGATCCGGATTCCGGTACATATGGTGGAGACGATCAACAAGCTGATCCGGGTATCCCGTCAACTGCTGCAGGAACTGGGGCGCGAACCTACGCCGGAGGAAATTGCGAAGGAAATGGATCTCAGTACGGATAAAGTGCGTGAGATTATGAAAATCGCGCAAGAACCCGTATCGCTCGAAACGCCGATCGGCGAGGAAGATGATTCGCACCTCGGAGATTTTATCGAAGACCAGGAAGCGCTGGCTCCGGCGGATGCCGCGGCTTACGAGCTGCTCAAGGAGCAGCTGGAGGATGTCCTCGATACCTTGACCGAGCGCGAGGAAAACGTGCTTCGGCTGCGCTTCGGACTCGATGACGGCCGGACGCGGACGCTGGAGGAAGTCGGCAAAGTATTCGGGGTTACCCGGGAACGGATTCGCCAGATCGAAGCCAAGGCGCTGCGCAAGCTTCGCCATCCGAGCCGCAGCAAACGGTTGAAAGATTTTCTTGAATAATTAGCTTGTCACTACGACCTTTCCGCCGCCTGCGGGAAGGTCTAATTTTTTGCTGGCTCCAAGCCGATGAATGAATTATGTACCTTGTATCCCATATATGTATTAAGCGACGACGGGCTTCCGGAGGATCATTAGAGCTATGGATGATAAAAAGAAAACGATAATCCGCGAAATCGAGCACTGGCGGCGAAGCAAGCTGCTGCCTGAGCAGTACTGCGACTTTTTGCTGAATATTTACTTGGAAGACAATCAAGAAAAACCGGGAAACTCCGGTGGATTGTTCGGAATTACGGCGTCTAAAATAAGCGACAGCAATTGGAAAATATGGGTTCTCGTTTTGGTTGCCGCATGCGCCTTTTCTTTTACTGTTCTTCATTTTAACGCTTTTCAATTACCAATGCAAATAGGGGTCTCGCTTTTATTTCTCGCTTGCTGTTACGGGTATGGGGGGTACAAGCGGGAAAAGGACCCGATGGGCTCGCAAATTTTGATCGGCATGGCTTCGTTGTTTTTGCTCTTTATCGGAGTTTATCTTATGAAGCTCCACGGGATACAGTCGTCCGTTTTTGTCGTTACCTACGTGTTTCTATGCAGCCTGGTGTGGATTGTCACGGGCCTGCTCGCAAGGCACGTGCCGTTCCATCTCGGCGGTTGGGTGAGCCTGGTGTTCTGCTACGGCTGGCTGCTGCATTATCAGCTTGATTCGATCAGTTGGGTTACGCTGGAGCTCAGTTGGGTGCCGCTCAGCATTCTTTTCTGCTGGATGGGGTGGATGGTTCACGAGAAGAGCCGCCATATGGGACTCGTCTTCTTTTTGCTCAGCTTGATCGTTTGGTATATGCCTGAATTATATGGTATGCTGTATGCCGAGCAGTACGGCGAAATGACGCTGCAATGGATGCTGTTGGTTAAGATTGTGACTGAGGCTTCCTTGCTGTTTGTATGGAGAAAAAAATGGACAGAATGGGTTGTCTGAGATGATACGATTATCAAAACGTTTGGGCAGAATTGCACAGGAGGTTCCCGCGGGCAGCCGTCTGGCGGATATCGGCTCGGACCATGCGCTGCTTCCCGCTTATTTGGCAAAGCAAGGCACGATCGTACGAGGGATTGTGGGCGAGGTAAATCCGGGTCCGTACGACGCAGCCGTGAAGCAGGTGCGGGCATCGGGGCTGGAGAAGATCATTGACGTCAGGCAGGGCGACGGTCTGGCCGTCATCGCGCCAGGCGAAGCGGATGTCATTACGATTGCGGGGATGGGCGGAGTGCTGATCGCTTCGATTCTGGAAGCGGGAAAGGCGAAGCTGGAAGGCGTGGGCCGCTTGGTGCTTCAGCCGAATGTCGGCGAAGCGGCGGTCCGGGAATGGCTGCTGAGTAACGGCTGGTTGTTGACCGGGGAGCACATTTTGGAGGAAGACGGAAAAATCTATGAAATTTTGACCGCCGTTCCCGCTTCGGAGTCCGGGGCAGATCCGGAATCGCTGTACGAACCGCTGACCTTGGCAAACGGAATGACCGCAGATCGTGCGGTTCTGCTGAGCATGGGGCCGTATTTGCTGCGGGAGGCTTCCGCCGTCTGGGCTAAGAAATGGACTTATGAATTGGATAAGCTCCGTAAAATATGCGATAATCTGGCCGGGTCCGAAACGGAAGCGTCCCGCAGTAAGGAAGCGGAATTTCGCGCCGAGATGAAACGAATCGAGGAGGTGTTAGCCGCATGTACGCCAAAGGCCAGGCCGTAATTCAATTGATGGAAGAGCTCGCGCCCAAATCGTACGCCGTGGAGAACGATAAAATCGGGCTGCAAATCGGCACGCTGCAAAAGGAAATCCGCAAGGTGCTTGTCGCGCTTGACGTGACGGAAGAAGTAGTAGACGAGGCGATTCGCGAGCAAGCCGATCTGATTATTGCACATCACGCGATCATTTACCGTCCGCTGCCGCATATTCAGACGGATACGCCGGCAGGCCGGCTTTACGAACGGCTGATCAAACACGACATCGCGGTCTATATCGCCCATACGAATCTGGATGTGGCCGACGGGGGAATCAACGACATGATGGCGGAAGCGATCGGCATGACCGATACGCAGCCGCTTGACGAAGTACATACCGATAAGCTGAAAAAGCTCGTCGTCTTCGTTCCGACGACGCACGCCGACGCGGTTCGCCAAGCGATGTTCGAAGCGGGAGCGGGCGGCATCGGCCGTTACAGCCACTGCAGCTTCAATATCGAAGGCGTCGGAACGTTCAAGCCGGAAGAAGGGACGAACCCGTTTATCGGCCAGCCCGGAAAGCTGGAGACGGCGCAGGAAATTCGCGTCGAAACGATCGTCCCTCAGAGCGTGGAACGCAGAGTCGTGCAGGCGATGTTGAAGGCGCATCCGTATGAGGAAGTCGCTTACGATCTGTATTCGCTCGATTTGAAAACGCGCACGTTCGGGCTCGGCCGCGCCGGAAAGCTTCCGCAGCCGGTAACGCTGCAGGAGCTGTGCGAGAAGGTCAAGCAGGTATTTGACGTGCCGATGCTGCGCGTTGTCGGCGATCTCTCGCGGACTGTACGCAAAGCGGCCGTGCTCGGGGGATCGGGCAGCCGCTACGTGAAGCATGCGCAATTCGCCGGAGCGGACGTGCTGATAACCGGCGATATCGATTATCATACGGCGCATGACGCCTTGGCGGCCGGTATCGCGCTGATCGATCCGGGGCACAATGTGGAAAAAATCATGAAGCGTGGCGTCGCCGACCACTTGCGGCGGAAGCTGGAGGAGCGAAAGTGGGCTACGGCGGTCATCGCTTCGGAAATCGATACGGAACCGTTCCGGTTCGTGTAATTTGCCGGAATCCGGCAGTTGAGTTTTGAGCCGATTCCTTGTATACTAGCAGATGCATCTATTGCAAAGGAAAGTTTGACAGACAATCGCTGGTGGCGTCCGCCACGAGAGGAAAGTCCGGGCTCCATAGGGCAGGATGCTGGATAACGTCCAGTCAGCGCGAGCTGAAGGCTAGTGCCACAGAAATGGACCGCCGATGGCCGTGCACGCGATCTTCGATCGCCGCCGGCACAGGTAAGGGTGGAACCGTGGTGTAAGAGACCACGAGGAGCTATGGTGACATAGTTCCTGGTAAACCCCATTTGGAGCAAGACCTAGAGGAACGCACGTCCCGCAAGGGACAGTCTTTGCCCGAGACGCGTTCGGGTTGGTCGCTTGAGCCGTTCAGCAATGGACGGCCTAGATAGATGATTGTCGCTTCAATGGTGGCAGGGTGGCACCCGCTACGACCACCGGAAGCACAGAACCCGGCTTACGGCAAACTTTCTTTCAGCCGCTTACGCAATAGATCTTCATGCAAAAAACCGCCTCAGGAGGCGGTTTTTTGCTGTTTTTTATCCTCTATTCCCGTCTAAACCAGCGCTGCATCCAGGCCGGCCATCCCGGCTGCGGAGCCGTCTCGGTTGGGGCGCCGGCCGCTTGGCGGGAAGTCCTCGGTTCCGCTGCCTTGAGCGCAGCTGCCACGTCGATCAGCCCGTGACCGAAATATTTATCTTTCCCGGCAGGCCCCAGATCCATCGCCGTTTCCCGGATGATTCGGACCACTTCCGTATTTTTCAGCTTCGGATTGACCGAACGGATTAACGCCGCAAGCGCCGTAACGTGCGGACTGGCCATCGAAGTCCCGGACAGTGCCGCATACTGGTTGTTCGTATACGTGCTGGCGATGTTAACGCCAGGGGCTGCTACGCCGATATAGTTGCCGTAGTTGGAGAAGGCTGCCTTTTGTTTTTTGGCATCCACTGCGGCCACGCCGAGCACTTCCGGATAGGCTGCCGGGTAACCCGGACGTTCCGTGTTATCGTTGCCGCTAGCGGCAATCAGGACGACGTCGCGGTCATAGGCATACTTGATGGCGTCGTGCAGGAACTGGGCGTCGGCATAGTTGCCGAGGCTCATGTTGATGACTTTGGCCCCGTGATCCGTTGCCCAAATAATGCCCTGCGCGACGGCATAAGTGCTGCCTGCGCCGCTGGAATCGAGCACCTTCACCGGCATGACGCGGTTATACCAGCTCATGCCGGCCACGCCCAAGTTGTTGTTCACGACGGCCCCGATGACTCCGGCCACATGTGTGCCGTGTCCGACATCGTCGACCGGGCGGGCTCCGGGCTGGATTGCATTGTAGCCGCTCATCAGATGGTTTTTCAGGTCCGAGTGATTCAGATCGACCCCGGTATCGACGACCGCAACGATGACATCCGTCGATCCTTTGGAGACGTTCCAGCCGGCCTCCGTTTCGATCTGCGGCAAATTCCATTGATACCGCCGGTACAGCGAGTCGTTCGGCGTAATGACCGTTGCCGAATTCGGGGGTTGAACGGGTGCAATGTCGTTCGTTAAATAAAGAAAATGCGGCTCGGCGTAATCGATGTCCCATTTCCCGAAATATCCCATGAGCTGCTTGGCTTCCATGTTCGGCGACTCGAAGACGTAAGTATAGCCAAGTTTGTTGACATGGCCTCCGCCAATTTCTTGCCGGATACGGGTAAGGTCGTTCTCGGAAGGCTGCTGCTTGAATTTGACGACGACTTGATTCGTGTGATAATGGCTCGTTCCCTGGTTGTCTTCAGGGTGACGAACCTGCACGTTCTGAAGCGATTTCGAATCTACCGATTCGATCTTGTAGCGTCCTTCCGCCGGGTACGGCTCGATTCTTAAGTTTTTCTTCTGGTGATCGGCCACCTGCGCGAGAATTTGCTGGCGTACGGCGCCGACGATCCCGGATGCGCCATCCCCCGCAGGAACGCCAAGAACGAAATACGTGCTGCCGTCCGCTTGAAACGGCGGAGATTGATACGTCTTACCGGCATCGACCTCCCGCTTCGCTTCCTCCATATAAGGCCGTGAAGCTTTTACCGCCGCGTCGTTCAGCGTACCTGCCGCAATGCCTTGGTCCAAGGTTTGATCTCGTTTAGTGCGCACCAGGCGTTCCATTTGCGGATGAGCCGCTTGGGTCGCTTGCAGCGTTTCCCGCGCTTTGTCTTCCGTTTGCGCCTGCGTGTCCTGAACGATTCGATGCAATTCCAGGCTGCACTGGTTGCGGCAAAGCTCATCCGTGCGGGCCACATCCTGATTCAGCATTGTTTGCTTCATTTTCAACTCGGCGGCAGGCGTAACCGTCTCGGGTTTTGGGGCCTGATCGCCGCGGGGGAAGAAAAGCGCTACCCCGGCAATGACAAGAGCGATCGATAAAGCGTATTTCCACATGGGCCGTTGCCTCCTGATCGGAACAGTGTGTACGTCATTTAGAATCCCCTTCGCGGGCCGTTTAAAAAGCAGCAAAGTTATCCAAAAAGGAGCAGTCCGAAACAAAGGATTCATGGATGTTTTTCATATTACTTTTACATGCGTTTTGTGGTACGATGGTATCGAGAGGTCGTTTTGCCCATATCGTTCTGTTTTTAAGTTGAGGAGGTCTTTTAAGCGATGGCAGTATTTCATGTAAAAACACTTTGTGAAACGACAAGGACCAAGCTGAGCGAGGCAATCGCCAAAATGGAACAATTCCTGAACGGACATTCTTTGCAGCAGCTGAATACCGATAATGACGAAGCGATGGAAGAATTTTATAAAGGTTATTTGACCGATACGAGACATTTGTTAGTGTTTTCCGAGGTGACGTACGAGAAGCTCGGCGTGGCGCTACGCCGTCCGAATTTTAACGTGGATTATGCCGAAAAAGTGCTTTACGACGTTTATCATAGCTCTGTGAACAGCTTTTTTTATCCGAAAAACGAATGCTATTCCGAAGACGGCCGTTATGCTTATACCGGTCAGGATGCCATCCGCTTCCGTAAAAAGCCTGTACGCGACGTGCGCGACTTGACGATCGAGCTGTCCAAAATTTTTGAAACGCTGCGCGAAGATTTGGCTTATTACGAAACCGACTATATTACGCAAAAACGGATGCAGGGCGAGAAAGTATAATTCGTCCGATCCGAGACATATTGTGAAGAGATGCTTCGATTCGGGCATCTCTTTTTGTTTAATTAAATTAAAGGAAGGGGTTCTCTGATGCGGTCAAAGATGAATGAGGAAGAGCTGGTGCAAGCGTCCATACGGCTGATCCGGTTAAACCAGCACCCGGAAGGGGGATACGTAGCCTGTCCGCTTTTTGCGCACTATGCCTACGGCTGGTTAAGGGACGGAAGCTTCGTCGCATACGCCATGGATACGGCGGGAGAGCACGACAGCGCGGCTTTATTTTATGACTGGGCCAACCGGATAATCGCTTCCAAGCAAGGTCAAATCCGCTATTTGACGGACAAGCAATCCCGGGGGGAGCACGTGGCGCTTCACGAATTTTTACATACCCGCTATCATCTGGATGGCCGGGACGATACGAGCTCGGAATGGGGGCATTTCCAACTGGACGGCTACGGAGCGTGGCTGTGGGGGCTGACGGAGCATCTTCGCGCGGTCGGATCGGATCGGATTCCGGATACGTACCGGATCAGCGTTGATGCGGCGGTCGATTATTTGCGCGCGTTTTGGCGGTATCCGAACTTCGATTGCTGGGAGGAATACGGCGAGCACGTGCATCCTTCGACGCTGGCCTGCATTTACGGCGGGCTGGAGGGAGTTGCCCGGCTGGACGACAATGCGGAGCTGCACCATGTTTGCTCGGAAATAAAAGAGTTCCTGCTGCAGCATGGCGTACATTCCGAAAACGGCCATTTTGTCAAAAACATCACTCCTGTCCCCCAAGGGGATTCCACAGCTTACGTAACGGGCTATGCCGGAGTGGACGCGAGCCTGCTGTGGCTGGCGGAGCCTTTCCTCGTATTCGATCCGCAGAATCCGGTTATGCATAAAACGATCGAAGCGATCAAGACGGAGCTCCGCTCGGAAACCGGAGGCGTTCGCCGTTACGCAAGCGATACCTACTATGGTGGGGGAGAGTGGCTGCTGCTGGCGGCCTGGTACGGACTGGTGCAACTGGGGAGAGGACACCGGGAGGAAGCTGTGCGCTCGCTTGAATGGATCGCAGCGCAAGCGGACGAATTAGGCCGGTTTCCGGAGCAGGTGAGGCGTCCGCATGGCGGCGAGGAAGCCTATGACGATTGGGTCGGCCGCTGGGGGCCACCGGCAACGCCGCTGCTGTGGTCGCATGCGATGTTCATGGTGCTATATTACAAGCTGCGGGCCAGCGCCTAGAGTATATCCCCTTTTTGATGCGGGTAAGCTGAGAGAGGGGTGATTATGATGCCAGATGTCAAATGCAGTGTTTCCAACTGTGAATATTGGGCGCAGGGAAACAATTGCAACGCAAGCACGATTATGATCGAGATCGACAAACATGCGGACATCAAGTATGATGCGGAGTTCGGAGCCGAGTTCGAGGATCATCAAGACCGGGCGGCGAGCTCGCAGAACACCTGTTGTCACACCTTCGCGCCGAGAAAATCGAAATAAGCACCGTTTTTCCGGAAGTGTCAAGCGTTCATTTCTCTCAGGAAGGGAAGGGGACCGAATGAAACGGAAGCTCGGAAGACATCCCGGTTCGGTTCGGGACGACAGGTCGCTGAGGAAGTTCAAGCAAGAACAGCTGCGCAGGGAATCCGGCAGGAAGACGCACGAGGAATTCGCCGCGGAGATCACTTATCCCGGTGGCGGTTCGCGGCAGGACAAATCCCGCTTAACGCAGCCAGTGGCCGTAACGGAAAAGGGTACGGAGGAAAAGGCGGAAACGTCTTACCGCTGGCTTGGATATACGGCGCTCGTGCTGTCTATTCTGGCGTGGTTTCTTTATCCGGCGCTGCTCGGCTCGACGTCAGCCCTGCTAGGGCTGTTTGCTTATATGTTGGGCGAGCGTTCGCTGGGCACTTGGTCGATCATCATCGGTTTGATCGCGCTGGCCGGTTATTTCATTTTGGTTCCTCTATACGCTTGAGGCGGAGACGGCAGGCCGGCACCGGTCTGCCGTTTTTCTTTAAAATTTTATTGTGGCTGAGTCGCCCAAAAAAGTGTACAATGGGAAAAGAATCCCGGTACAAGGAGACTTCCGCAACCGATGAACTTATCGACAAAAGCTATCGATCCCTATACGATTAAAGAGCTGCTGCAGCTTCAGGTGATGAACCAATTAAGCTTGCTGACCTCCGGCAGAAATTCCGTAACCGAGCAAAGCGATAATACGGACTTTGCCTCCATATTGAACGGGCTGCTGGCCGGTATGGATTCGGCTTCGCCCCAAAGTACGGCCGGCCTGTCAGCAGGAGCCGGGCTCGTCCCGGGACAAGCTTGGGGCCCGGCTATGCTAAGCGGATTGTCCGCCGCTTCCGCAGGCGCGCTCACGAACAAGTTCGCCTCCGCTGTGAAGCCGTCGGCCTACGAGCCGCTGATTCAGGAAGCCAGCCGCCGGTTCGGCGTCGAGCCCAGTGTAGTGAAAGCGGTCATCCATGCAGAATCGTCTTTTAATGCCAATGCTGTATCCGGTGCGGGAGCCAAGGGCTTGATGCAATTGATGGACGCAACCGGTCAAGGATTGGGAGTGGACAATCCGTTCGACCCGGCGCAAAATATCCACGGCGGGACCCGTTACTTGTCCAACTTGCTATCCAAATACGGCGGCAGTTTGGGCACCGCGCTCGCCGCTTACAATGCAGGACCTACAAGGCTGGATCGGCTGGGCATTCGAAACGATCAGGAATTAGCCGAAAAGCTGCATCTGCTGCCTGCCGAAACACAGCAGTACGTACGCAAAGTATTGGCGTTGAAAGAGCACTACGAGGCATGAAATGAGCGAGACCAATCGTAGGCACTCCGTTTGCGGGAGCCGACCATTGGTCTTATTTTCTTCCTGGACCAAGGAGAGACTACGAAAAAGGGGAATGACAAATGCTGTATATGGATTACGCGGCAACCGCGCCTATGTATGACGAAGTCATCGGCGTCATGACCGAAGTGATGAAATCGCACTTCGGCAATCCGTCGTCCTTGCATAAGCTGGGTTTGGAAGCCGAGCAGCTCGTAAGCCGTTCGCGGGAAACGATTGCGAACGCTCTACGCTGCGACCCGAATGAGATCCGGTTTACGTCCGGCGGAACGGAGAGCAACAACTTGGCCATCCGCGGAGCGGCCTACCGATACCGTTCGCGGGGCAATCATTTGATCACTTCGTCCATCGAGCATGCATCAGTTTACGAAACCTTTCGTAAACTGGAAGAAGAGGGCTTTCAAGTGACCTATTTGCCGGTGGATGCTACAGGTCAAATTAAACTGACAGACCTTGAGCAAGCATTGACCAACGAAACGATTCTGGTCAGCGTGATGCATGTAAACAATGAAATGGGCCGGATTCAACCGATTGAAGCGATCGGCGCCCTGCTGCGCAGCCGACCCAAGACATTGTTTCACGTCGATGCCGTACAAGCTATCGGGAAGCTCCCAGTCGACCCGAAGCGGCACGGAATCGATCTGATGTCCAGTGCCGCCCATAAGCTTCGCGGCCCGAAGGGCATCGGGTTCTTATACTGCCGGCGCGGGGTCGAATTGCAGCCGCTGCTGTTCGGAGGCGGGCAGGAGGAAGGGCTTCGTTCGGGGACGGAAAATGTCCCGGCTGTGGTGGGGATGGCCAAGGCTGTGCGGATGGCCGTTCAGGAGCAGCCTGCATTTGCGGCGCATACGGCCAGAGTGCGTGCCCGTTTGATCGAGGGAGTCCGCCAAATTCCGGAGCTTGTGTTGAACGGTTCGGAGCGGCCGGAAGATATGGCGCCGCATATTGTCCATTTTTCGTTTCCCGGCATGAGGTCCGAGGTGCTCGTGCATGCTTTGGAGCGGCACGGCATTTATGTGTCGACCCGCTCGGCCTGCTCTTCGGGAGCGGAGAAGCCCAGCCGCGTGCTGTCGGCCATGGGGGCGAACCCGTCTGTCGCAGTCAGCGGCATCCGACTTAGCTACTCGCTTCAGCAGACCGAGGGCGATGCGGACCGCTTTTGCCGCGTGCTTAAACAGCTTGTAGAAGAGTTAAAACCGGCCATGGCCGGGAAGAACGAACGGAGGTAACTTATGACACCGCAACAGGTCGTCCTCCGTTTGGGGGAATTGACGCTTAAAGGACGCAACCGCCACCGGTTCGAGCAAGCGGTTTTGCAGCAGTTGAAACGAGTATTGCGTCCTTGGGGAGCCATCAAGTATGAAAAAGAATTCGGGCGAATTACGCTGCATTTGAACGGTACGCCTTACGAAGCGGTGCGCGAGCCGCTCAAGACGGTGTTCGGCGTTGTGTCGTTCAGTCCCGTGCTTACGACGGAATTGGAACTGGAGCGTGTGCAGGAAACGGCGCTCTTGGCGATGCAGGCTATGGACCCGCAGCCGCGGACGTTCAAGGTCAGCGTGCGCCGCGTGAACAAAAGCTTTCCGCACGATTCGCAAGAGATGAACCGGCTCGTCGGAGGCTATGTATTAAGGGCGATGCCCGACCTGAAAGTGGACGTGCGTCGGCCGGAAGCGGAGCTGAAAGTCGAGCTTCGCGAACGGCAAGCGCTCGTGTACAGCCAAGTGGACCCGGGCGCCGGGGGGTTCCCGCTCGGTACGAACGGCAAAGCGGTGCTTATGCTGTCCGGGGGCATCGACAGTCCGGTAGCCGGATATTTGGCTATGCGCCAAGGGCTGGCAGTGGAAGCCGTCCATTTTCACAGCTATCCTTATACCAGCGAGAGATCCCAAGAGAAAGTGAAGGAGCTGGTCCGGAAGCTGGCCGTTTATGCCGGGCCGATCAAGCTGCACATGGTGCCGTTCACCGGCGTGCAGACCAAGATTCACGAAGCGTACCGGGAAAATCTGCTGATCACGGTGCTGCGCAGAGCCATGATGCGGATCGCAGAGAAGCTGGCCGAGGCGAACGGGGCGGGCGCGATCGTCACCGGGGAAAGCTTGGGACAAGTGGCCAGCCAAACGCTTTCCAGCATGAATGCCATCGGCCGGGCCGTGCATCTTCCGCTGATCCGTCCGCTCGTCTGCATGGAAAAGTTGGAAATTATCCGCCTCGCGGAGGCGATCGATTCATACGAAGTGTCTATTTTGCCTTATGAGGATTGCTGCACGTTGTTTTTGCCGCCAAGTCCGAGCACCAACCCGAACTTGAAGATCGTCGAAAGCATCGAAGCGGGAATGCCCTGGCTGCAGGAAGAAATGGATGAAGCGGTGCGTAATACGGAAACCTTATGGATAGATACGGACCGTCGGACGGAACAAGAAGATCCATTCTCCTCTTTTTTCTAAGCTTATCCTATGCCATCGTTCGCCGGACTCCAGATCGAATTAAATGAGATGGAGGTAACGACAATGCTGGATTGGTTCATTTTGTTTCTTCAAATTATGCTGATCAATATCGTGCTGAGCGGTGACAATGCCGTCGTCATTGCTTTGGCGAGTAAAAATTTGCCTTTGCATCAGCGAAAGCAGGCGATTTGGTGGGGGGCCTTCGGGGCGATCGCCTTGCGGGTCGTGCTGACCGTCATTGCGGTCTACATCTTGAAAGTGCCGTTCATTCAAGCGCTCGGCTCGGTGCTGCTGCTATGGATTGCCATCAAGCTGCTGATCGACGAAGAGGATCATTCCGACGTGAAGCAGGCGGCTACCCTCGGCAAAGCGGTCAGCACGATTATTTTGGCGGATTTTGTCATGAGCCTCGACAACGTATTGGCCATCGCGGCCAAAGCGAAGGGAGAGGTCGGGGTGATCATTCTCGGGATCGGGCTTAGCATTCCGATTATCGTTTGGGGAAGCACCCTGGTCGTCAATTTGCTGAAGCGGTACCCCATTTTCGTTTATTTGGGAGCGGGCATTCTTGGCTACACCGCAGGGGAAATGTTTATCGCCGACGAGAAGCTGGCAACCCGACTGCTCGGGGATATTTCGCATTATGTGCTGCCGTTCGTCACGACCTTGATCGTACTTGCGTCCGGCGTGCTTAAGAAATGGGTGTTCCGGCCGCGGCAGCGGCATACCTAGACGGTTTTGCAGGCTATCGGAACGCCGCTTTTCAGCCATGTAAAGGCATTTGTAAATAATCGGTTAATCCCGCAATCTATCTTGCGTTTTGCGGCATCTGCACGTATAATAAAGTGTGAATTGTAGCGTCGGCGCTTACGTCCGACGCTACTTTTGTGAACGGGCTGCGCTCCGGCAACAAGGAGCACGACATTGAGCCAAATTCAAAGAGAGGATTTTGAGACTACATGCATTCGAGAGACAAAATTCGTAATATCGCCATCATCGCCCACGTCGACCACGGCAAAACAACGCTGGTGGATAAACTGCTTCAGCAATCCGGAACATTCCGGGAGAACGAGGCGGTGCAGGAACGCGCCATGGACTCGAACGATATCGAACGGGAACGCGGCATTACCATTTTGGCGAAAAATACGGCCATCCAATACAAAGACTTCTTGATCAATATCGTCGATACTCCGGGCCACGCCGACTTCGGCGGCGAAGTGGAGCGGATTATGAAAATGGTCGACGGCGTACTGCTTGTCGTCGACGCCTTCGAAGGAACGATGCCGCAGACGAAGTTCGTGCTGCGCAAAGCGCTGGAACAGCATTTGACGCCGATCGTCGTCGTCAATAAAATCGACCGTCCGAACGCCAGACCGGCCGAAGTGGTCGATGAAGTACTCGATCTGTTCATCGAGCTGGGAGCGGACGACAATCAGCTTGACTTCCCGGTCGTTTACGCATCGGGTCTTATGGGAATGTCCAGCTTGGATCCGGAAAAGCTGGGCGAAAACATGCAGGCGCTCTACGATACGATCGTCAGCCACATTCCGGCGCCGACCGAGAATGTCGAGGAGCCTTTGCAATTCCTTGTCACGCTGATGGATTATAACGAGTACTTGGGCCGGATCGCTATCGGCCGTGTAAACCGCGGAACAGTGCGTCAAGGTCAGCCGATTGCGGTTATCAACCGCGAAGGGCAAGTGAAGCAAGCGCGCGTCGAGAAGCTCTTCGGCTTTCAAGGCTTGAAGCGCATCGAGATCGAAGAGGCGGGCGCGGGCGATATCATCGCGATCTCCGGGATCAAGGACATCAACATCGGGGAAACGCTGGCCGATCCGGCGAATCCTGAAGCGCTGCCGGTGCTGAAGATCGACGAGCCGACGCTGCAGATGACGTTCCTCGTCAACAACAGCCCGTTTGCAGGCCGCGAAGGAAAATGGGTAACGAGCCGCAAGCTGCGCGAGCGTCTGTTCAAAGAGCTGGAAACCGACGTCAGCCTTCGCGTCGACGAAACGGACAGCCCCGACGCGTTTATCGTATCCGGCCGCGGCGAGCTGCATCTCGGTATTTTGATCGAAAATATGCGCCGCGAAGGATTCGAGCTGCAGGTATCGAAGCCGGAAGTCATCATTCGCGTGATCGACGGCCAAAAAATGGAGCCGATCGAGCGGCTGATTATCGATTTGCCGGAAGACAGCATGGGCTCCGTTATGGAAAGCCTCGGTACGCGTAAAGCCGAGATGGTCAATATGATCAACAATGGCTCCGGCAACGTTCGTCTGGAGTTTCTCATTCCGGCCCGCGGTTTGATCGGGTACCGGACCTACTTCCTGACGCTAACCCGCGGCTACGGCGTTATGAACCACGCGTTCGACAGCTACGGTCCGTATGCGGGCAGCGGCGTGGGCGGACGTCATGAAGGCGTGCTGATCTCAAGCGAGACAGGTACTTCCACGTTCTATGGTATGCTATCGGTCGAAGACCGCGGTACGCTGTTCCTGGAACCAGGCACGGAGGTTTACGAAGGCATGATCGTTGGCGAGCACAACCGCGATAACGACATCATCGTGAACATTTGCAAAGAAAAACAGTTGACGAACGTCCGTTCGGCAACAAAAGAAGATACGGTCAAAATGAAAACGCCGCGGCTCTACTCGATGGAGCAGGCGCTCGAATATTTGAATGACGACGAATATTGCGAAATTACGCCGAAATCGATTCGCCTTCGCAAAAAAATATTGAACAAAGGCGAGCGCGAACGTTTCGAAAAGCAGCGTAAAATGGCGGAAGCCAACGCTTAATTCAACTCAATAAAGAAGACGCGGGAAAGCTCTGAGCAATCGGAGCTTTCTTTGCAAGTCTACATAATACATAAAGGAGGATTCGCGATGCTCGAATGGCTGAGGGCGCATCCGTTTGTCACATGGATCATCATCTTCGTGCTGATTACTTACGTGTACAATAAAGTATTCAAGACGCGGAAGCTGCCGATTCTCAAAGACGCTATCATCTACTTAATGCTGGCTCTCGGATCGGCGATGCTGCTGTTCTTTCAACTGGCGGGGCTGCCGATCGTGCTCAGCTTAACTGTAGCGGTCGTGCTGATGCTCATGGTTCGGATTCGCTACTACGTTCAGGACCGGGAAAACCGCAAATCGTAAGGGCTTGGCCCGATGGAGGTGCTTGGCTGATGTCGGACTTCTGGCTAGTCCCCTTGTCGTGGGACGGGGAAACGGCTCTGCTCGGCGGAGACAGGTTTCTGCTCGAGCCTGAGAACCTTAGGATGCGTTTTCTGGAAGCGATGGGACGAATCCACCCGCGGCTGCTGATGATGTTCAAAGCGCATTTGCTGCCGGAGGACGAGTCGGGCGAGGTCTGCGGTACGGAGGAGCTCCCGTTTGCACTGGCGCAATCCGGCGATATTCGATTGTCCACCGCAGCGGAGCATTCGGAAAGCGTGGCTGTTACGGATGCCCCGCCGACTTGGCATCTATCGCATTGTGCCGAAGCGTATTTGAACCGGGTTCTGACGGCACGGGAAGCGGCTGGGCTGCTCCGGCAAGCCGAAGCCGAACCGGAGCGATGGCTGAGTGCCATGCGGACATGGACGGCAACCGGCCGTCAAGTGATTTTGCTGAGAGAGGACTGAGGGCTTGTGAATTTACAGGATGCGGTGTTCAATTGGCTGCAGATCAGCATTGTGGCGGAGGCCCGGCCGGACGACGCGGCAGCATCGGAGACGAGAGATTTTTTCGAAACGATCCTGCGGGAGGACCATCATCTCGAACGGTTCGTCCGTACAGCCGATGAAGAGACCTATACCGTGGAGTACGAAGAGGCCGGAGGCGTTAGCCATACGAAAAGGTTCGACCGCGAGCTTGCCGAACAGCTTTTAACGGACATTAACTCGAATCCGAAATACAATGATTGACATATAACCCCGGACGGCGAGATACAATAAAATATCATTGTCCGAAGGGAGTGTCCGTGATAACTGCTGGTAGCTGTTACCTAACCCGTATGCTATAATGGTCTTAGATTCGGAGACAAACCTTTACAGGAGGGGAACCTATGGCCGAAACGATCACAGCCTTATCGGAACAGCTCTTCGATCTACTCCAAAAGGATTCGTTTGCTCTCTTAAGCACGATCGATCATGAAACCGGTTCGCCTGCGACAAACGCCATTTCGTGGCTATTCGCTAGAGACCGCACGACGGTTCGTTTTGCCGTCGACCAGCGTTCGCGCATTTTGACGAACATCCAGCAGCATGCGCATGTGAATTTGACGGTTATCGTCGCCGGCTCCGTCTTCGTGATTTACGGAAGTGCGCGTCAGGTTGCCGAAGCTCTTGATGGGGTTCCGTTCAAGCTGGCTTGCTATGATATTGACATTGCCTCGGTGCGCGATGCGATGTTCTACGGAGCGCGCATTTCCGTTGCGCCTGAATATGAAAAAACGTACGACAAGCGTGCCGCTGAGAAGCTGGACACGCAGGTGTTCGACGCGATGCAAAAAGCCTAAGACCGTTTGCTGTCCTAGGCTTTTTTTCCACCTCAAATGACCGTTACAGATTGCTGCCTGGAACTTGCGGATTACTTTAACCGGGCGGCTGCGATTGCAGCGGATTCACGTCACGCGGCATCTGTGGAACGATCCTGCCGATAATGGCCGCCATTTCCTCAGCGAAGCCATTGATCGGCCTGCCGTTCATCGCTTGCTGCCTGATGTTCCACAAGCGCTGGTTTAAATCCATATCCGAGGTTACAAGCGCATCCACTCCGTACGGATCTTTTTTGAGCGCCTCCGCGACAGACAGCTTGATCGTTCCGACTTTCGCGCGATCCATTGCAGGCGGGACGTTGATTCCCACAACGGCCGTATTGCCGAAGACGACGCAATTGGCGCTCTCCACATTCGGCACGCTGACGGCGATTTGCTCCAGCCTGCTGGCAACGGCGCGGGGGTCCTGAATTTCTTTTTTCTGCGGTGCCGTTTGCTTCACTTGTACTTGCCGGTTCGAATCGGCGCTCTGCGAGGGGGCAGCTCCATTTTTTGGTGCTTGGTTACATCCTGACACGACAGCGGACAACATCAAGAGGGTCACGACAAACAATTTCATCAGCAAATCGTCCTTTCTTTTCGTCATCGGCTTTGGCTAGTTTGTCCTGACGGGAAAATTCCTATGTATTGAGCCGAACCAAACACCGAACCTGGGAGGGACTCATGATGAAAAAAATTTATGTGCTGGACACCAATGTGCTGCTGCAGGACCCGAACGCGATCTATGCTTTTGAAGATAACGATATTATTATTCCGGCGGTCGTATTGGAGGAAATCGACTCCAAGAAACGCAATGCCGACGAACTGGGGCGCAATGCGCGGCAAATCTCCCGGATGCTCGACGGGCTCCGCAGCGACGGCCGGCTGTTCGAAGGCATCGGACTTCCCGGCGGCGGCAGCCTGAAGGTGGAGCTGAACCATCGGAGCTTCGCGAAGCTGCAGGAAGTGTTCGCCGAAGTGACGAATGACAACCGCATTTTGGCGGTGGCGCTTAATTATTTGCTGGAAGAGAAGGAGAAATCCGACCCGAAGCCGGTTATTCTGGTCAGCAAGGACATGCTCGTCCGGATCAAAGCCGACGTGCTGGGCATTACGGCGCAAGATTATTTGACGGACCGGGTCGTTAACGTGGCCGGAGACATTTACACCGGGCATTTGACCTTGCTGGTGCACCCTTCGGTCATCGACGAGTTTTACACGTACCGTTATTTAGGCATCAATTCGCTGCAGCTCGGCTATACGCTTCATCCGCACGAATTCGTCATCCTGAAAGACGAGATGGGCACCAGCAAGTCGGCGCTGCTTAAAGTGAATGCCGACGGGAAGAAGCTGGAGCCGCTTTACCTAAGCAACGATCCGATCTGGGGAATCGCAGCGCGGAATGCCCAGCAGCGGATGGCGCTGGAGCTGCTGCTTAACGACGATATTCCACTGGTCACGCTGACGGGCAAAGCAGGAACGGGGAAAACGCTGCTGACGCTTGCCGCAGGCTTATTGAAGGTCGAGGACGAAAGAAAGTATAAGAAGCTGCTTATCGCCCGTCCCGTCGTTCCGATGGGCAAGGACATCGGTTATTTGCCGGGGGAAAAAGAAGAAAAGCTGCGGCCGTGGATGCAGCCTATTTACGATAATTTGGAATATTTGTTCGATACGAAAAAACCGGGCGATATCGATAAAATATTGGCGGGGCTCGGCAGCATTCAAGTCGAGGCGTTGACCTACATCCGCGGGCGGTCCATTCCCGGTCAGTTCATCATCATCGACGAAGCGCAGAACCTGTCCAAGCATGAGGTGAAAACGATCGTTTCCCGCGTCGGCGAGGGCAGTAAGATCGTTCTGCTGGGCGATCCCGAGCAGATCGATCATCCGTATCTGGACGCCTCGAGCAACGGCCTTACGTACGTTGTAGAGCGCTTTAAGGAACAAACAATCAGCGGGCATATCATGCTGGAGCGCGGGGAACGCTCGCATCTGGCGCAGCTTGCCGCCGATTTGCTGTAGGGAGCCTTAAACGAAAAAACGGTGATGCCAGCGATACGAAATCTATCGTGGCACCACCGTTTTTTGTTGTATGAACGACTTCAGCCTCTCTTGTGGTTTACCGTTCCGGCGAATAAATCCATTCCACAACGCCGCAGTAGGCGCGGGCAATGCCTTCGGCAAGCTCGGCCAGCTGCGCTTCGATGGCGAAAGCAGAGCCTCCTCCCGTCTCCGGCCAAGCTGCAAGCAAATGCTCCTCAAGCTGCGCTTCCGCCTGCTGGGGCTCGAAAGCCCGCCCGAGCGGATCGTTCTTATCCGCCGCAGCCCGCAGCCGGAATACGGCGACGAGCTCCGCATACAAGTAAACGTTCTCCAAGCGGCTGACAAAGCCGTAATCGCCGAAGGCCGGATACGTCGTGACCGGAGCCGGAAGCAGCAGCACGCTCAGCTCCTCAGACGGAATGGCATACTGCTCCAAAATGGGCTTGAGCCGCTCCAGCTCTTCCGGGGACGAGAAAATCATTAACTCCTTGTCGCGGTCGAACAAGGCAGTCTTTCCGGCCAGTGCTTTAACAATCTGGGCATAATAGCCGGCCCGCTTGTCTTCGGGTAGCTCCAGGGCTGCCGCATATTTGAGTACGGGCTCCGTCAACGTCTTCACGCTCCTCTTCTTCGGGGCGGCTCAGAAGTTATAAGGCCAGCTTCAGCATGATGCTTAACTTTCCTTCCTCCAGCCGGACGCCGGTCACTTGCAAAAACGAGGCGATATTTTGAGGGTAGATCCCCAGATCAAAGCTTTTTTCGAATTCCTCCACCGTCGTGGAAGGCAGGGAAAAGCCGTTGAACTGCATCTCCAGAATCCGGAACCGGATAAACGGTTTGCTTGTTCCGTCGTCCATCACGGCCATTTCGTAGCTTCCCCGGATCATGACGGCAATATCGCCTTCCTGCCCGGAGGCCGATACTTGATCGGGATAGAAGTGAAACGTCAGATTGCGGAACCGCTCGTTTTTTTTACGCAAAAAATCGTTCAGCTCACTGTCCGTCATCTGAAACGTATAATTTACCCCGTTCATGACCAGATTGCCGTTCTTGTTCTTGCCGCCGCCGGACGTCACCAGCTCGGGAAGCTGCTGCATCGCACCTGCAAGCGCTTGGAAGTACGTCTTGAACAGCGGGATGCCCTTGTCCTCCCATAGCTTGTTGAGCTCGAGCATCTGCTGCTGAAGCAGCGCAGCCTGCTCCTTGCTATCGGCGAGCTGATCGTCCACTTCTTTCTGGAGCGCGGCAAGCCGTTCCCGCTGCTGCAAGTAACGCTCTTTCGTCCGCTGCAGGGAGGTATGGGCTTCCGCCAGCTCTTTTTTGACCGATGCCAGCCGCTGCCATGCATCCGTATGACGCTGAAGCGCTTGTTTATCGTTGCGCAGAATCATTTGCAGATAGTCGAGCACCGAAACCGCATCGGAGAACGAACCTACCGAGAACAGCAGCGCCCACAGCGAATCGCGGTCGCCCATATAATAAGAGCGGACGACTTTGGCGGCGTGTATTTTCGCCTCGCTTGTGGAATGCTCCGCTTCGCGAATTTGCTGTTCTGCGTTCTGCATCTGCGCCTGGAGCTTGATTTCCTGGTCGGCAATGCGGCTTAGCTCCTGATCGATCTCGTAGATGGTAAGGCCTTTCTGCAGCAAGCTTCTGTCCGCTCGTCCGCTCTCCGCATACGCGGAATAGGGCCAGAAGGCGGATAAACATCCGTAAACCGTGAAAAGTGCAAGGATAGCCCATTGGCGTATATTCACACGCATGTCCCTCCCGTCCTTTCAACTAAAGATTATCATAGGAATGGGAAAAACATGACAAAAAAATTCCACGGCGCTGTGCCATGGAAGGGCTTCCGTCACGTTACTTTTTGCCCGCTTGAGGCTTAGGGAGCAATCGTAAAATGTCTTCTGCACGTTTTACCTGCTTCGGCGTTTCTTTCGTAAAGGCAGGCGTCTGATTGATCTCTTGCACCTTGTACGTCCATTCCACGCTGTTTTTCGCATCGTTTCCGCCTTCAACCGAAAAATAAAGCTTTCCGGTTTGCTCGCGGATAAAACCTTGATTGTCAATCAGGATACTTAGCGTCGTAGGAGCTTCGATCTTGATCCGCTCCAGCGATGTTTTCCATTCCCCGGTTTGTCCCGTTCCGCTCAGTCCGCTGGTCATCAGCTCGTTAAGCACGGACGGCAGTGCGGTTGTGAAATATTTTGCCGCTTCCTGTTTGTTCTTGTCCGTCACCGTAAGCGTAATGCGCTTCGCCGGTTCCCCGTCGGCAAGCTTCTCGTCCTTGCTGCCCGGCTCCAGCCATTTCGGGTTGACTCCTTCCAGCAGCTTGCCCGTAAGGGAAGCGCTCAGCCTTCCGGTGTTTTTGAGCTTGTCCGCTTGCTTGTCCAGCGGCAGCATCAAATATTCGTCCGCTTTCGTAATGGCTGGCATCTGCAGATACATTTTGTTATCTTTAAGAAGAAACGGCAGTTCGATGGGCGAGGCCGCGCCTTTCGGCGTTAGTTTGACCGAGGCTTCCATTCGGACCGGATCTGCCAGCGAAACCAGCCCGCTGTATTCGAACTTGCTTTCTTTGACCAGGCCTAGCAAAGCGGCAGTTACCGGTTGCGAGCCCGAAAATAAAGAAGCGTCCAGCTTCAGCTCCGCTTCCCCGGCATATCGGTAGCTTTGGATTTGCTCCTGCTTGGCGACAGCTTGCATCAAATCCTGCTTCACCTGCTGATGATCGGTGCAGGCGGATGTTAGCAGAACGGTGCAGCTTATAAGCGCCGCGCAGAAGATGGTTCGTGGTTTAAACAAGGCTCTGCTTCCTCTCCTATTTTTCTCATCCTATTATAGCGAGTGGGGGAGGTTTTGTCTTTAGTAATTTGGCGAGAGGCGGTAGGCGCATGAAAACGGAGCAGGCGAACGATTCCCCGCTGCTGCAAGCGATTCGGGAACAGATTGAAATGCAGCCGGACCGGGCGATTTCGTTCCGGGACTATATGGATTTGTGTTTGTATCATCCGAGCTTGGGCTATTATATGAATTCGAATCGCAAAATCGGCCGGGCAGGCGACTTTTATACGAGCTCTTCGGTCGGCAGCGTGCTGGGCGACATGCTGGCCGCCTACGTTCGAAGCTTTGCGGAAACGCGGAGCGGCGAGATCTGCTTAACGGAGTGGGGAGGGGGCGACGGAACTTTAGCGAGACAAATGCTTGACGCCATCCGGAGCGGCTCTCCGGCGCTGTACGCGCGCCTGCGCTTCATCAGCGTCGAAAAGAGCCCTGTCCACCGGAGTCTTCAATCGGAGGCGCTGGCGCCTCATACGGGGCTTGTGAGCTATGTCACGGCCGAGGAATGGCACGCGGCGGGTCCTTGGCAAAACACGTTGGTATTGTCCAACGAGCTGCCGGATGCCTTTCCAGTGTACCGGATCGTTAACCGCGAAGCCGGGTGGCGGGAAATCCGGGTTGGCTGGGATGAGGATCAGAAATGTCTGACAGAGGTGGAAAGGCCGTTGTCGGGCGGCGAGCTTGAGGCCTTTATCCGCAAGGAAGCGATTCCGCCGAGAACGGGTCAGCGTTTCGAAGTCAGTTTGGACGCGCTTCGCTGGCTTCGGGGAGTTGCCGGCAGCTTGGGGATCGGCAGTGTGCTGCTGACGATCGACTACGGGCACGTCAGGGAAGAGCTGTACGCCCCGCACCGGATGAACGGAACGCTGCTGTGTTACCGGAAGCACCAAGCTTCCGATACGCCGCTGGCGTTCCCTGGCGAGCAGGATATGACCGCCCATGTCAATTTCAGCGCATTGATCGATGCTGGGAAGGAAGCGGGGCTGGAGCCTTCGGACCTGCTAAGCCAGAAGCAATTTTTGCTGGAGCAGGGATTGCTTGACGAGCTGAGCGATCATGACGCCCGCGACCCGTTCTCGCCGCAGGCACGGCGCAATCGGGCCATTCGGCAGCTGCTCCTCAGCGACCGGATGAGTGAGCTATTCAAGGTTTTAGTTCAAAAAAAAGGCGAACCGCACTGAAGCTTGCGGTTCGCCTTTTTGTCTCCGTATTCGCTTACTTTTTTCCGGACTGGCAGGATTAGATGGACATTTTGAAAAATGACCAGTAGGTAAACCCTGTAAACGAAACAATCATGTAGCCCCAAAAAATCAATATGTAGGCACGTTCGGACAATTTCATGTATCCTAACAGCGTGAAAATCGCCGTCTGGGCGAAAAAGATGAGCGCCATCGGAATAAAGTCGCCGGCCAACGCCATGAGCCCGATTACGAGCGTCCAGAAGCCGAGAACGCGAAACATGCGATCCATCCTGTATCCCCCTCTCTTTGGTCACGATCGATACTTATGTACTACCCACCATTATAGCGAAAGCCTTCTTTCGTGTAAACGCCCAATCCGTGACGAAATTTAGTCAATTTTTTAGCTGTTCGCATAATATCGTTGCCCAAATCCGCCCAAACGATGTATGACCGCCTTGAAAATTGGCAATACAAATTACTAGAAAAGTATTCTATGAACTCTACCATGGGCATAGAGATAAAGTAACGCAGCACTTTATGCATCACGAACATAGATGCGGATGAACCTATAGGGGTTAGGAGGACGGCTTGATGACGGCAATCAGACAAGACGCTTGGAGCGAGGAAGACGATTTGATATTGGCGGAGGTGACGTTAAGACATATTCGCGAAGGCAGCACGCAGCTGTCCGCTTTTGAGGAAGTGGGCGAAAAAATAGGTAGAACCGCGGCTGCTTGCGGTTTCCGCTGGAACAGCTTCGTCCGCAAGAAATATGAAGCGGCGATTCAGATCGCCAAAGCGCAGCGCCAAAAAAGGAACCAGCACCGCAAGCAAGCGAGCGCGTTCGCATCCGTTGCGGGCAGCGGCATGGGCGGCCCTTTGGCCTCGGAAGGCGCGGTGCGCAGCGACGGTATCGTGGAAGAGTTGTCGATCGACGCCGTTATCCGCTTCCTGCGGCAGTGGAAAGGAAGCTATCAGGAAATGGTGCGGCACGTAAGGCAGCTTGAGAAGGAACTGAACGACAAGCAGGATGAGCTTGAGCGGCTTCGCACGCTTAACGACGAACTTAGCCGGCAGGTCAGCGACGTTTCGACCGATTATCGCGTCGTGAACGACGATTACAAAGCGCTTATCCAGATTATGGACCGGGCCCGCAAGCTTGCTTTTCTGGCAGAGGAAGAAGAGGAAAGCAAAACCCGCTTTAAAATGGATGAAAACGGGAATCTGGAACGGATCGAATAACCGGAACCGTCTCATAAAAAGGGAGAAACCCCCGAATCGGGCTGCCATGAGCACCCGTTCGAGGGTTTTTGTGCGTGTCTCGCCATTTTTTGCTATGATAGACTGAACAAACTTTTACACGCACGGGGGAGAGAGGCGATGGGCCGTTTTACGGTGATTGGCGCAGGGGCGCTTGGAACGTTGTTCGCCGTCAGACTATCCGAAGCAGGGCACGAGGTAGAGATCGTCGTCCGCCGTGCCGAGCGGCAAGCTGAAATCCAAGCTGACGGACTGCGCTTGATCGATGCCGTTTCCGGATCGGAGGAACAAAGCGCTCGGGCAGTGATTACGGCTTTTCCCCGCGTTCGTCTATGGGGGGAACAGGAAGCGTTCGGGGGAAAGGACGGGAGCGGGCCGCATTTTATCCTGCTAGCCTTAAAGCAGTCCGCCATAACCCGGGAGCTCGGGTTCGAACTAGGTCAGCGCATGGCCTCATCGGCATGGATGGTCTGCTTGCAGAACGGCATCGGGCATCTGGAGACGCTGGCGGCGCATGTACCGGCGGAACGGATGCTTTCGGCCGTGACGACGGAAGGCGCGATGATCTCCGCCGCCGGGGAAGCCCTTCATACGGGGCGCGGCATGACCTGGATAGGCGAAGTTGGAGGGGAAGGGGCCGAAGTCTCGGAAATCGCGCAAAAAAATCTGGTTTATTGGCTGCAATTGGCAGGATTTAGCGCATCCGTGTCGAAAAACATCTCTAGCCGCATTTGGCAAAAGCTTCTTATCAATGCTGTCATTAATCCGCTTACCGCCTTGCTGCGGGTACCAAACGGCGAGCTTTTGAGTTTGCCGGGAGCCGGAGAGCTGATGCGCGCTTTGTACGAAGAGGGCGTTGCTCTGGCGAGTGCGCTGGACATCCGGCTGGAGCCGGATCTGTGGGAGCAGCTGCTGGAGGTATGCCGGCGGACCGCAAACAACCGGTCTTCCATGCTTCAGGACATCGCGGCTGGCCGTCTTACGGAAATCGACGCCATTACGGGAGGCTTGCTGCGGGAGGCGGATCGTGGCGGAATAGCGCTTCCGACGCATCTTACCATATACCGGCTGATCAAGGCGGCGGAAGCCGGGCACCGGCCGTGACGGCCGAACATTATTGATTGAAATCGGGTGATACGCTTGAGTGCACTGTTTGGATGGCTGCAGCAGCTTTATACGTTTCTTGCAATCGTTCCGTTCGTAGCTTTTTTCATCGTATGGGTTGCCGTTTACTATTATACGAAAGACAAGCGCAAAGCCACGCATCTCAGCATGGATATCACCACGTTGTTTCTTATCGGCTCCGTTGCGTTTATGAGTCGGAATTTGTTCGATTCGGGAATGCTGTTGTGGACGATCGTGCTGCTGTTTCTCGTTGCCGCCGGCTTGCTTGGAAACATGCAAAACCGGCTTAAGGGAAAGGTCGACCTGATCAAAATCGCCAGAACGCTGGGACGGCTTGGCTTTGTGCTGCTGACGGCCTGCTATGTTCTCCTGCTGTTCATCGGCATCGGCAAATATATGATCAACTCGTAAAAGACATGAAGAAATGTGCGTCATAAATTGATGGAAGACATCGTGCGGGGCTGCCTTGAACCGGATTCCGCCCGAGACGTCACGACGAATAAACTGCTGCCATTTTTGAGAGTCTAAACCAAAAGGCTCTTTATTTTTTTGTGATTAAACTACAAAAAGTGATATAATAATACTAAAAACTACAGAAAATGGTCGAAAACAAAAAATAACACTAGATTTTATTAACCCCTGGTTGTATAATTTCTATTTGGTAACGGTTACAACCAACAAGGTCTTTACTTTTCCGCTGGAATCTTATATCATCAAAGGGTGTCATGTTAGGTGTGAATTCTATGTCATGTTATATAACACGACAAGAATTAACATATATTTACATAAATTAAAAAGGAGGAAGTCATTTTCATGAAGTATAACAAGCTTCTTGTCCTGGCATCGGTTACCGCTATGCTTGGTACGACCGTTGCAGGCTGTTCAGGCAACACAGATAACAACCAGCAAGCAGGGGGCGCAGACAATAAAAAAGCTCCGGCTCAAGAAATTAGAATCAACCTTGCGGCAGAACCGCCGGCCATCGACAGCTCCGTCGCTACCACGAACCCTTCCTTTACGATTCTTAACGCGGTGAACGAAGGTCTGTACCGTCTGGATGCGGAAGGCAAACCGCAACCGGGTCTTGCAAAAGAGCTTCCGAAAATTTCTCCGGACGGTCTCGTATATACCATCACGCTTCGCGACGGTTTGACATGGGCCGACGGCTCTCCGCTGAAAGCAAGCGATTTTGTATGGGCTTACCAACGTACGTTGGACCCGGCGACAAAAGCGAAATACGCAACGATGCTTTCCTGGATTAAAGGCGGCGTCGCTCTGAATAAAGCGAAGCCGGAAGAAGTGGAAGCGAAGAAAGCCGAGCTCGGCGTAAAAGCAAAAGACGACAAGACGCTTGAAATTACGCTCGAAAGACCGGTTGCCTTCTTCACCGACCAATTGGCTATGCCGCTCTTCTTCCCGCAAAAGCCGGATTTTGTCAAAGCGCAGGGCGACAAAAACGGCGCCGACGCCGACAAAATTATCGGTGCAGGTCCGTTCAAAATGGAGAAATGGGATCACGAGCAGCAAATCGTACTCGTTAAGAACGACAAGTACTGGGATGCTGCAAACGTGAAACTGAACAAAGTAACCGTCAACGTGGTGAAAGACGCCAACACGGCTCTTAACATGTACGAAACGGATCAAGTTGACCTGACGGAGCTTCGCGGCGAGCAGGCAAAAGCTTACCAAGGCAAGCCGGACTTGACGCTGAAGAAAGAATTCGTAACGGGTTACCTGATGTTCCACAACTCGAAATTCCCGGCGTTTGCGAACGTGAAAATCCGCCAAGCTCTCGGTATGGCGATTGACCGCAAAGCATACAACGAAGTTGTCAACGGCGGAACGTCCATTCCTTCGACAGGTCTGGTTCCGGTAACCGTTCTTGATGGCAACAAGCAGGAATTCCGTAAAGTAGCGGGTGATACTGAACCTGCTTACGATGTGGCAAAAGCGAAGCAGCTTCTGGCTGAAGGCTTGAAAGAGCTGAACATGACTTCCTTGCCGAAGTTCAAGCTGACGGCTGACGATACCGAAGGGGCGAAAAAGACGATTGAGTTCGTTCAAGCTCAATGGAAGCAAAACCTGGGTATCGACGTAGACGGCGAGCCGCTGCCATTCGCACTGCGTGTGAAAAATATGCAGGAAAACAATTTCGACGCTCTGTTCGCGCTGTGGGGTGCCGACTACAACGATCCGATGACGTTCCTCGACATGTGGTTGTCCGACAACAAATCCTTCAACTACGTAGCATACAACAGCAAAGCGTATGACGATTTGGTCAAAGGCGCAGACAAAGAAGTTGACTTGGCGAAACGTTCGAAAATGCTGATCGATGCCGAGAAGCAGCTGATGGCTGATCTTCCGATTTCCCCGCTTTACTTCCGTACGAGACCTTACGCGAAGAAACCGAACGTAGAAGGCCTGATTTTGCCGCCTATGTCCAAAGAGTGGGAACTGAAATGGGTTTCCATTAAGTAATCCGTTTCTCCCGATGAACCATAGTAAGTAGTGGCTGATTCGTCAACGAGGGGGCCGTTCTGAACTTTGGAACGGCTCCGATTTTTTCTGTAACGAAATTGCCCTCTGTTCGGAGGAAGCGGAGCTGCTTCGCAAACATAGTCTTGTCTTGGATCGGTCTATGCTTGCGAAGCAGTTCGGCTGTTTCCAATCGAGCCTTTTCGAGCCTTGCTGCTTGTCCTTGTTTGAATTAGTTCAGGAGGTGTGCCATGCTTCGCTATTTGCTGCGTCGTTTGGGTTATATGGTAATTACCTTGTGGCTGGTTGTTACCTTCACATTCGTGTTGATGAAAAACTTGCCAGGGGATCCGTTCGGGGAAGATTCGCAAAAATTGACGATTGAGCAAAGGAAGCTGCTCTATGCTCAATACGGTTTGGATCAACCGATTTGGAAGCAGTACCTGAAATACATGAATAACGTACTCCATGGCGATTTGGGCGTGTCCTTCCAGTTCCCGACGCGCAAAGTCACGGACATTATTCATCAAGCATTCCCGGCTTCGCTGGAGCTCGGCTTGTGGGCGCTCGCGATTGCCATTACGGTCGGATTGATTCTCGGCATTATTGCAGCTTTGAATCATAATAAAGGCCTTGATGTCACGGCGATGTTTACGGCAATTGTCGGTATCTCGATTCCATCCTTCGTTCTTGGACCTTTGCTGTCTTATTTTGTCGGGGTGAAGCTGGGCTGGCTGCCTCCGGGGATGTGGACAGGGGCGTCATCCAGGGTGCTGCCTTCCATCGCCTTATCGTTCGGTACGATTGCCATCCTTGCCCGACTTATGCGGACGTCTATGCTGGACGTGCTGAATCAGGACTACATCAAAACGGCGAAGGCTAAAGGTCTGTCCCAGCCGGCCATAGTTCTTAAGCACACCATCCGTAATGCGATCCTTCCGGTTGTTACCGTGCTGGGTCCCGTATTTGTCGGTCTGATCACCGGTACGCTGATTGTAGAGCAAATCTTCGTCGTGCCGGGATTAGGGAAGCACTTTGTTCAATCCATTTATTCCAACGACTACACCATGATTACAGGATTGACCATTTTCTATGCGTTTATTCTTGTCATCGTGCTCTTTCTTACCGATGTTATCTACGGTTTCATCGACCCGCGCATTCGTTTGGTTAAGGGAGGTAGCAAGTAATGCAGATGTCCAAAGACCTGTTCCAGCCGGTTGTCCGAGAGCAAGTCGGCCGGGAAGCTGTCGTCCGCCCTTCCATGAACTACTGGCAGGATGCGTGGAGAAGGCTCAAGAAAAACAAGTTGGCCATGTTCGGCATGACAACGCTTGTCATCTTGATTTTGCTCGCTACGTTCGGACCGATTTTTTCGAGCTACGATTACGCGACGCAAAACTACGATATCAAAAACTTGCCGCCTTCCGCAGCGCACTGGTTCGGAACCGACGATTTCGGCCGCGACCTGTGGGTGCGTGTATGGTGGGGAACGCGGATTTCCTTGGCAATCGGGATTATTGCCGCGCTGCTAGACCTCGTATTCGGAGTTATTTACGGGGGCGTTTCGGCCTACTACGGAGGCCGGGTGGACGATATCATGCAGCGTATTATCGAAATCATTCACTCCATCCCGTTTCTGTTGATCTCGATCTTGCTGATCATCGTTATCGGACCTGGTTTCATGACGATCATCATCGCTTATGCCATTACCGGCTGGGTGCCAATGGCGCGGCTGGTTCGCGGTCAAGTTCTGACTTTGAAGGAGCAGGAGTACGTGCTGGCGGCCAGAACGCTGGGTGCAGGAGGCGCGCGCATTATTTTCCGCCATTTGGTACCGAATGCGCTTAGCTTGATTATCGTACAAATTACGTTTATCGTGCCTTCGGCCATTTTTGTCGAAGCGTTCCTGAGCTTTATCGGTCTCGGAATCCGCGTGCCGCTTGCTTCGCTGGGCTCGCTGCTGTCCGACGGGGCCAACTCGATTCGTTATTTCCCGCATCGGGTTATTTTCCCGACGATTGTTTTCAGCTTGATCCTGATGAGCTTCAACTTGCTCGGTGACGGCCTTCGCGATGCGCTCGATCCGAAGATGAGGAAGTAAGGAGGGTGCCCAAATCATGAGCAAAAATATATTGGAGGTTCGCGACCTCAAAGTATCGTTTCGCACCTATGCCGGTGAAGTGCAAGCCGTTCGCGGCGTTTCCTTCGACCTCAAAAAAGGGGAAGTGCTCGCCATCGTAGGCGAATCCGGCTGCGGCAAATCGGTTACGGCCCAAACGATTATGCGGCTCATTCCGACGCCTCCTAGCATGATCAAGAGCGGTTCGATCAAATTCGACGGCAAAACGGAAATTACCACAATTTCAAATAAAGCAATGGAAAAAATCCGTGGCTCCGAAATGGGAATGATTTTCCAGGATCCGATGACTTCGCTCAACCCGACGATGACGATCGGGAAGCAAATCGCCGAAGGGCTCATTAAGCACCAGGGCTTAAGCGCAAGTGAAGCACGGAAGCGGGCAGTTGAAATTTTGAAAATGGTCGGCATTTCCAATCCGGAAGGCCGGATCAGCCAATATCCTCACGAATTTTCCGGCGGGATGCGCCAGCGCGTCATGATTGCCATCGCACTTGCCTGCAATCCGAAGCTGCTTATTGCCGCCGA
>NZ_JTHN01000001.1 GCF_001399685.1 Paenibacillus sp. A3 | reverse complement strand
ATCGAGCTGGGCGAGATCGAAACGGCGATGCTGCGCTTCGCGGGCGTACGTCAGGCGGTGGTGATCGACCGGACGGACGAGCGGGGACAAAAATATTTGGCGGGCTACGCGGCAGGGGACGAAACGCTGAGCGTGGAGGAACTGCAGGCATATCTGGAGCAAAGTCTGCCGTCGCATATGGTGCCGGCGCGGATGATGAAGCTGGAGCGGTTGCCGCTGACGCCAAACGGCAAAGTGGACCGCAAAGCGCTGCCGGAGCCGGAAGGCGCGTTGCGCGCGGGAGCGGCGTACGCAGCGCCGCGGACGGCGGCGGAGCAGACGCTGGCGGCGGTCTGGCAGGCCGTGCTGGGCGTGGAGAAGGTCGGCATTCTGGACAACTTCTTCGAGCTGGGCGGCGATTCGATCAAAGCGCTGCAGGTGGCTTCGCGCTTGCTGCAAGCCGGCTACAAGCTGGTGATGAAGGACTTGTTCCAGTATCCGACGGTGGCGGCGCTGAGCCCGCATCTGCAAGCGTCGGGCAAGCTGGCGAGCCAGGAAGCCGCAATGGGAGACGTAGAGCTGACGCCGATCCAGCGGTGGTTCTTCGGACAGCAGCCGGCCGATGCGCATCACAGCAACCAGTCGGTTATGCTGTACCGCAAGGAAGGCTTCGACGAAGCGGCGCTGCGCGTGACGATGAAGAAGATCGCCGAGCATCACGACGCGCTGCGCATGGTATTCCGTTTGCAGGAAAGCGGCAGCGGCTATGCGGCATGGAATCGCGGCGTGGACGAAGGCGAACTGTTCAGCCTGGACGTGCTGGATTTCAGCGGTGCGGCGGATACCGCGTCGGCAGTCGAGGCGAAAGCGACGGAAATTCAAGGCGGCATCGACCTTGAACACGGACCGCTCATGAAGCTCGGACTGTTCCGCTGCGCGGACGGCGACCATCTGCTGATCGCGATCCACCATTTGGTGGTCGACGGGGTATCGTGGCGCATTTTGTTTGAGGATATTGCAACAGGGTACGAGCAGGCGCTTCGCGGAGAAGCGATCCGTCTGCCGTACAAAACGGATTCGTTCCGGACCTGGGCGGAGCAGTTGTCGCGCTATGCGAGCAGCCCGGCCATGGAACGCGAATGGGCTTACTGGCAGCAGATCGAACAAAGCGACTATGTCCGTCTGCCGAAGGATAACGCGGAGGTCAGACCACTGCTGAAAGAGAGCGACGTCGTGACGGTACGGTGGACGGCGGAGAAAACGGAGCAACTGCTGAAGCAGGCGCACCGGGCATACCGGACGGAAATGAACGACCTGCTGCTGACGGCGCTGGGGATGGCCGTGCGCGAATGGTCGGGTCTGGATCGTGTGCCGGTCAACCTGGAGGGCCATGGCCGGGAGGAAATTATCCCGGATGTGGACGTCTCGCGGACCGTGGGCTGGTTTACGAGCCAATTCCCGGTCGTGCTGGAGCTGGGGCAGGACGAGGCCGTAGGACAGCAGATCAAGCGGGTGAAGGAAGGGCTGCGCCACATTCCGAACAAAGGGATCGGGTACGGCATTCTGCGGTATTTGTCGGCGCCGCAAGAGGGCGTGAAGTTTGCCGTAGAGCCGGAAATCAGCTTCAACTATCTCGGCCAGTTCGACCAGGATTACGAAAGCAACGATCTGAAGCAATCCCCGTACTCCGCAGGCGCGGAAGCCAGCGGGAACGCGGCGATGGACTTTGCGCTGGATATGAACGGAATCGTGTCGGAGGGCGAGCTTGTTTTAACGATCCGCTATGGCATGACCCAATACCGCAGGGAAACGGTGGAGCGGCTTGGCGGACTGCTGGAAGCCAGCCTGCGGGAAGTGATTGCGCACTGCGTGGCGAAAGAACAGCCGGAGCTGACGCCGAGCGACGTTCTGCTCAAAGGAGTGACGGTGGACGAGCTGGAGCGGTTGGCGGAGCTTACGCGGCCGGTCGGCGAGCTGGAGAACGTCTATGCGCTGACACCGATGCAGAAGGGGATGTTGTTCCACAGCCTGATGGATGCGGAATCGGGCGCTTACTTCGAGCAGGCGACGTTCGATTTGAAGGGAGGATTCGATGTCGTCTCCTTCGGGAAAAGTCTGGATTTACTGGTACAGCGGCACGAGACGCTGCGGACCAATTTCATAAGCGGCTGGAAGGACGAACCGGTCCAGGTCGTATTCCGGGAGCGCGCGGGCGAACTGCTTTACGAAGACCTGCGCGGCATCGAGGAAACGGAGCGCGAAGCGTATGCCGCCGTCTTCACGAGTGCGGACAAGGCCCGAGGCTTCGACCTGAGCCAAGGTTCGCTGATGCGCGTGTCGGTACTGCGCACCGGGGAGAATACGTACCGGTTTGTTTGGAGCTTCCATCATATTTTGATGGACGGCTGGTGCATGTCTCTTCTGATTCAGGAAGTGTTCGGCAGCTACTTCGCGTTCCGCGAGCAGCGGAAGCCGGAGCTTGAACCGGTAACGCCGTTCGGACGCTTTATCGAGTGGCTGGAGAATCAGGACCGCGAAGCGGCAGCGGGCTATTGGACCGATTACTTGTCCGACTACGAGCAGCAGGTGCTGCTGCCGCAGGAGAAGCCGCAGCACAAGACGGAAGGCTACGTCCTGCAAAATCTGGACTGGACGTTCAGCCCCGAGCTGAGCGTACGGGTCGAGCAGGCGGCCAGACAGCATCAGGTGACGGTCAATACGCTCATTCAGACCGTATGGGGCCTGATCCTGCAAAAATACAACAACAGCGAGGATGTCGTATTCGGCAGCGTCGTGGCGGGCCGTCCGGCGGAAATCCCGGGCGTGGAATCGATGATCGGCCTGTTTATCAATACGATTCCGGTGCGCATTACTAGCGCCGCCGGGGAATCGGTGGCCGACGTCATGCGCAGAACGCAGGAGCAAGCCCTGAATTCCGGCGCTTACGATACGTTCCCGCTCTATGAGATTCAGGCGCAGACCGGACAGAAGCGCGATTTGATCAACCACATCATGGTGTTCGAAAACTATCCGATCGACGAGCAGATCGGGCAGTTGGGCGGCGGAAGCGGGGATGCTTTTGCTATTGCGAATATCGAAACGCCGGAGCAAACGAACTACAATTTCAATTTCATCGTCATCCCCGGTGAGCGGATCACCATTCGTTTTGGCTATAACGCGATGGCGTTCGACAAGGCGGGTATCGAGCAAATTGCCGGTCATGTCGCCCGGGTGCTGGAGCAGGTGGCGGACGCCCCGCATATGCGCGTGGACGAGCTGGAATGGGTTACCGAAGCGGAACGGGCGCAAATTGTCGAAGTCTTCAACGCTACGGCGTCGGACTATCCCCGCGACGAGACCGTTCACGGGCTGTTCGAAGCGCAGGCGGCATGGACGCCGGAGCAGGTGGTGGTTGTCTTCGAAAACGAGCGGCTCACGTACCGGGAATTGAACGAAAAAGCGAACCGGTTGGCGCACACGCTGCGGGCGGAGGGCGTGCAGCCCGATCAGCCGGTCGGAATCATGGTCGAGCGTTCGCTTGAAATGATTGTCGGCATATTCGGCATCCTGAAAGCCGGCGGAGCGTATATGCCGATCGATCCGGAATACCCGCAGGAGCGGATCGCTTACATGCTGGAGGATTCGGGAGCCAAGCTGCTGCTGACGCAGAGCCGTTTGCGGGAACGCGCGGATTTTGCTGGGAAGCTGCTGGTACTTGAGGACACGGCGGTTTATAGCGAAGACGCTTCGAATCCGGAACCTGCAGCGGGACCGAGTCATTTGGCTTACGTCATCTACACGTCGGGTTCGACCGGCAAGCCGAAGGGGGTTATGGTCGAGCACTGGTCCGTCGTGCATACGCTGACCCAACTGGAGCGGGAATACCCGATGCTGGCGGACGATACGTATTTGCTGAAAACGACCTTCACGTTCGACGTATCGGTGCCTGAGCTGTTCGGCTGGTATTTCGGAAAAGGGAAATTGGCGATTTTGCCGCCGGGGTTGGAAAAAGACCCCACTGCGCTTACAGAGGCGATCGAGAGCGGGAATATCACTCATTTGAATCTGGTGCCGTCGATGTTCAGCGCATGGGTTAATACGCTGAAGGAAACCGGCGTTTCCGGCATTCGCACCTTGAAATATGTGTTTGTCGCCGGAGAGGCGCTGCCGATCAAAGCGGTCGAGGAATACTACAGCTTATCGGCGAACGCCAAACTGGAAAATATTTATGGTCCAACGGAGGCGACAATCTACGCGACCTATTATTCGACGAGCAGGGAAACCTCAGAGCTGGCGGGCGTTCCGATCGGCCGGCCGCTCGGCAATGTGCAGGCATGGATTATGGACGCGGCTTCCCGTTTGATGCCGGTCGGCGTGGCCGGAGAGCTGTGCATCGCGGGTGAAGGCGTGGCCCGGGGCTATTTGAACCGGCCGGAGCTGACGGACGAAAAGTTTATGCCGAATCCGTTCGCGCCGGGCAAGCGGATGTACAGGACAGGCGACTTGGTGCGCTGGATGCCGGACGGGAATATCGAATATTTGGGCCGGATCGACCATCAAGTGAAAATCCGCGGCTACCGGATCGAGCTGGGCGAGGTGGAAACGCAAGTGCTGCGCTTGCCAGAGGTGCAAGAAGCGGTGGTCGTTGCGCGGGAGGACGAGCTCGGCCAGAAGCAGCTGTGCGCCTATTTCACGGCGGACCGGGAGTGGAGCGCGGCGGAACTCCGAAGCGCGCTGTCGCAGGAGCTGCCGAGCTACATGATCCCGTCCTACTTCGTGCAGCTGGAGCGGATGCCGCTGAACGCCAACGGCAAAATCGACCGCAAAGCGCTGCCTGCGCCGGAAGGAAGCGTCCAGACGGGCATGGAATATGTAGCGCCCCGCACGACGGCAGAGCAAACGCTGGCTTCGGTGTGGCAGGCTGTGCTCGGTGTCGAAGCGGTCGGGGTCCTGGACAATTTCTTCGAACTGGGCGGCGACTCGATCAAGGCGATCCAGGTGTCTTCCAGACTGCTTCAACTCGGGCAGAAGCTCGAAATGAAAGATTTGTTCCGGTATGCGACAGTGGCGGAATTGAGTCCGCTGCTCCGCGCGGCCGACAAAAAGGCCGAGCAGCGTGAGGTCAGCGGAGCCGTCAACCTGACGCCGATTCAGTACTGGTTCTTTGGGCAAAACCAGGAGGAGCCGCATCATTTTAACCAGGCCGTTATGCTTCACCGGGAGCGGGGCTTCGACGAAACGCCGCTCCGACAGGCGATGACGAAGGTCGTGGAGCATCATGATGCGCTGCGCACGGTGTTCCGCAAGACGGAAACCGGTTTTGCAGCGTGGAACCGCGGTATTAGCGAAGGTGAGTTGTACACCCTGGACGTAGTCGATTTGAGGGGAACGGCGGACTGCGCTGCGGCGATTGAAGCGAAAGCGAACGATATTCAAAGCGGCATCGACTTGAGTGCCGGGCCTTTGGTGAAGCTGGGGCTGTTCCGCTGCGACGACGGAGATCATCTGCTGATCGTCATTCACCATTTGGTGGTTGACGGGGTATCTTGGCGGATTTTGATCGAGGATCTGACGACAGGCTATGAGCAGGCTGCCAACGGACAAGCCGTCCGGCTGCCGTACAAAACGGATTCGTTCCGCACATGGGCAGAGCAGTTGTCGCAGTATGCGGCCGGTCCGGAGATGGAAGGTGAGTCCGCTTGCTGGCGGCAAATCGCCGAAGCCAGCTATGTTCCGCTGCCTCAGGATACGGCGCATGACGGCGCGTTTACGCTTCGCGACAGCGAGACGGTAGCCGTACAGCTGACGAAGCGGGAAACAGAGCAGCTCTTGAAGCAAACGCACCGGGCCTACGGCACCGAAGTGAACGATCTGCTGCTGACGGCGCTGGGCATGACGATCCGCCAGTGGACCGGAATGGAGCGCGTGCTGGTCAATCTGGAGGGACACGGACGCGAGGCGATTCTGCCGGACGTTGACATCTCGCGCACGGTGGGCTGGTTTACGAGCCAATTCCCGGTCGTGCTGGAGATGGGGCAGGACGGGTCCGTCGCGCAGCGGATCAAACGGGTGAAGGAAGGACTGCGCCAAATCCCGCATAAGGGGATCGGTTACGGCATTTGGAAGCATTTGTCCGGTTCCCGGGAAGAAGGCGTTCGGGAGACGGAGCCGCAGATCAGCTTTAACTATCTGGGGCAATTCGACCAAGACCTGCAAAGCGGCGACGTCGCGATGTCCGCGTACTCGATCGGCTCTGCCGTCAGCGAACGCACGGTAATGAAATATGCGCTGGATTTCGGCGGGATTGTTACGGACGGCGCGCTTGTTTTGGATATCCGCTACAACGGAAAAGCGTACCGCAAAGAGACGATGGAGCAGCTGGCCGGGCTGCTGAAGGCGAATTTGCAGGAAGTGATCGCGCATTGCACGGCGATGGAGCGCACGGAGCTGGCGCCAAG